>NZ_CP107913.1:4610000-4911666 GCF_036014115.1 Streptomyces sp. NBC_00448 | reverse complement strand
ACGGTGGCGAACTCCCAGCCCTGCACGGAGCCCCAGTCGTGGCCGACCAGGTGCACCGGGCGGTCCGGGCTGACCGCACGGACGACCGCGAGGAAGTCCTCGGTCAGCTTCTCCAGGGTGAAGCCGCCCCTGAGCGGGCTCGGCGCGGAGGAGCGGCCGTGCCCCCGCACGTCGTAGCTCACCACGTGGAAGCGGTCGGAGAGCCGCTCGGCGACCGGCGACCAGACTTCCTTGCTGTCCGGATAGCCGTGCACCAGCATCACGGTCGGCGGGCCGCCGGGCGCGGCGGCCGCACCTCGCTCGGTCACGCACAGCCGCACGCCGCCGGCGCCGGTCACGAACCGCTCCCGCACCGGACCGCGCGCCGGCTCGGCGCCGTCCGACTCCGTGTCAAGGCTCGCGCCCGCGTCAGCGCCCGTTGCCCGGCCCGCGTCCTCCGCGCCACTCCCGCCGTCCGTCCCGCCCGTTCCGTCCGTCCCACCCATGCCGTCCACGCCGTCACCGCCCCCAGCACCGATCAACACTGTCAGTGATCAATGTGACATCGACCGATGGCAGCGTCAAGACCTCCGACCCCGACCCGTAGGCACTTTCACCCGATCGGGTGCCGACCCCTACGGGTGGTCAGCCGTGAGTCGTACACGAAGCACCGCCCCGCGGGCGACGCGTGGGCCTTGCGTTTGCCACTACGGTCGAGCCGTGACTGTGATCGCTACCGAGAGCCTGAGCAAGCGGTACCCGAGGGTGACCGCGCTCGACCGGCTGACCGTGGACATCACGCCCGGTGTGACCGGGCTGGTGGGCGCCAACGGAGCCGGCAAGTCGACCCTGATCAAGATCCTGCTGGGACTCGCCCCGGCCTCCGAGGGCCGTGCCACCGTGCTCGGCCGCGACGTGGCCACGGACGGTGCCGAGATCAGGGCCCTGGTGGGCTACATGCCCGAGCACGACTGCCTCCCGCCGGACGTCTCGGCGACCGAGTTCGTGGTGCACATGGCCCGCATGTCGGGCCTGCCGCCCACCGCGGCCCGCGAGCGCACCGCCGACACGCTGCGGCACGTCGGCCTGTACGAGGAGCGCTACCGCCCGATGGGCGGCTACTCCACGGGCATGAAGCAGCGCGTCAAACTCGCCCAGGCGCTGGTGCACGACCCCGAGTTGGTGCTGCTCGACGAGCCGACCAACGGCCTCGACCCGGTCGGCCGTGACGACATGCTCGGGCTGATCCGCCGCGTGCACAGCGACTTCGGCATCTCGGTGCTCGTCACCTCGCACCTGCTCGGGGAGTTGGAGCGCACCAGCGACCACATCGTCGTCATCGACGGTGGCAAGTTGCTGCGGGCGTCGTCCACCAGCGACTTCACCCAGACCACCGGCTCCCTCGCCGTCGAGGTCACCGATCGCGAGGACGACCTGCTTGCCGCGCTGACCGGCGCGGGGCTGACCGCCCAGGGCGCCGGCCACCTGCTGATGGTCGACATCGCGGGTGACGAGACGTACGACACCGTCCGCGACGCGGTGGCCGTCCTCGGCGTCGGCCTGGTCCGCATGGAACAGCGCCGCCACCGGATCGCCGAACTCTTCGCGGACACGGACACGGACGCCGGTACCGACACCGACGCGCACGCACCCGTCCCCGCGGGCACAGGAAGGAACGCCCGGTGACCCAGCCCGACCTGACGCCCACGGACGTCATCCACGACATCGGCTACCGGTCGTACGACGGGCCCCGTCTCGGCCGCGCCTACGCCCGCAAGTCGCTCTACGTGCAGAGCCTGCGCGGCGCGTACGGCCTCGGCCGCAGCGCCAAGTCCAAGGTGCTGCCGATGCTGCTGCTCGCCGTGATGTGCCTGCCGGCACTGATCCTCGTCGCGGTCACGATCGTCACGAACCGCAACGACCTGCCGCTCCAGTACACCCGCTACGCGATCGTGCTCCAGGCGGTCATCACGCTCTTCGTCGCCTCCCAGGCACCCCAGGCCGTCTCGCGCGACCTGCGCTTCAAGACCACCCCGCTGTACTTCTCGCGGCCGATCGAGGCCGTCGACTACGTGGCCGCGAAGTTCGCCGCGCTGGCCTCGGCGCTGTTCCTGCTGACCGCGCTCCCCCTGCTGATCCTCTACATCGGCGCGCTGCTGGCGAAGCTCAGCTTCGGCCACCAGACCGCCGGGTTTGCGAAGGGCCTGGTGTCCATAGCCGTCCTGTCCCTGCTGTTCGCCGGCATCGGGCTGGTGATCGCGGCCGTCACCCCGCGCCGGGGCTTCGGAGTCGCCGCGGTGATCACCCTGTTCGTGATCACCTACGGCGCCGTCTCCGCGGTGCAGGGCGTCGCGTTCAACCAGGAGAAGTGGCACGTCATCGGCTGGCTCGGGCTGTTCTCGCCGATCACCCTGATCGACGGCTTCCAGACCTGGTTCCTGGACGCCACCTCCGCCTTCCCGAATGCGGCGGGACCGCCCAACGCGGCGGCCGGGATCGCGTATCTGCTGGTCATCATGGCGATCCTGGCGGGCAGCTTCGGGCTGCTGATGCGCCGCTACCAGAAGGCGGGCCTTTCATGACCACCATCGGCATCAACACGGTCTCCCGCTGGTTCGGCAACGTGGTGGCGGTCAACGACATCACCATGACCATCGGTCCGGGCGTCACCGGGCTGCTGGGCCCCAACGGCGCGGGCAAGTCCACGCTCATCAACATGATGGCCGGCTTCCTCGCCCCCTCCGGCGGCAGCGTCACCCTCGACGGCGCCGTCATCTGGCGCAACGAGCAGGCGTACCGCGAGATCGGCATCGTGCCCGAACGCGAGTCGATGTACGACTTCCTGACCGCACGCGAGTTCGTCGTCGCCAACGCCGAACTGCACGGCCTGGCCGACCCCGGCGCCGCCGCCCAGCGCGCCCTGGCCACGGTGGAGATGGAATACGCCCAGGACCGGCGGATCGAGACCTACAGCAAGGGCATGCGGCAGCGCGCCAAGATGGCGTCGGCGCTGGTGCACGACCCGTCGGTGCTGCTGCTCGACGAGCCGTTCAACGGCATGGACCCGCGCCAGCGGCTGCACCTGATGGACCTGTTGCGCGCCATGGGCGCGGACGGCAGGACCGTGCTGTTCTCCTCGCACATCCTGGAGGAGGTCGAGCAACTCGCCCACCACATCGAGGTCGTGGTGGCCGGACGGCACGCCGCCTCCGGCGACTTCCGCAAGATCCGCCGGCTGATGACCGACCGCCCGCACCGCTACCTCGTACGCTCCAGCGATGACCGTGCGCTCGCCTCCGTGCTCATCGCGCACGGCTCCACCGCGGGCATCGAGCTGGACCGCACCGAGCGGGCCCTGCGCATCCAGGCGATCGACTTCGCCGGCTTCACCGAGTACCTGCCGAGGATCGCCCGCGACCACGGCATCCGGCTGTACGCGGTCTCGCCGTCCGACGAGTCGTTGGAAAGCGTGTTTTCCTACCTGGTCACGGCGTAAGGAGCGACCGACATGTCCACCACCTCCGCGCTCCCCGACGCGCCCGCCGCCAAGCCGGCGGCCCCCCGCACCGGCGGTCCGGTGTTCTACCACCCCACCGTGGCCAGGCTCACCTACCGCGCGCTGCTCGGCCGCCGCCGCGCCCTGCTGCTGTTCGGGCTGCCCGCGCTGCTGCTGGTAATCTGCGCCGCCGTGCGCGCCCTGGCCGGCGCCGACGACGGCACCGCCAACGACATACTCCAGGGCTTCGCGCTCAGCTCCATGCTGCCGCTGCTCGGCGTCATCGCCGGCACCGGCGCGATCGGCCCCGAGATCGACGACGGCGCCATCGTCTACCTGCTCGCCAAGCCGATCAGGCGCTCCACGATCATCTCCACCAAGCTGCTCGTCGCCATCGGCGTCACCCTCGTCTTCTCCGCGATCCCCACCCTGCTCGCGGGTTACCTGCTCAACGCCAACGGCCAGAACATCGCGGTGGCCTACGGCATCGCCACCGCGGTCGCGTCCGTCGCCTACTCGGCGATCTTCCTGCTGCTCGGGGTGTTCACCCGGCACGCGGTCGTCGTCGGCCTGGTCTACGCGCTGGTGTGGGAGACGGTGATCGGCAACCTCGTGTCCGGCGCCCAGACGCTCAGCGTGCAGCAGTGGGCGCTCGCTGTCGGGGCGAAGGCCGCGCACGGCGACCTGGTCAGCTCGGCGGTGTCGCTGCCGACCGGGATCATCCTGCTGATCGTGGTCACGGTCGCGGCCACCTGGTACGCGGCGCGCCGGCTGAGCACCCTGAAGCCGGTGGGCGACGAGTAAGGCGGCGAACGCACCCGCCCGGCCAGTGCGTCCATCCGGCGGCTCACAGCGAACCGTCCGAGACTGGAGGGGATGGCCCAGGACTCCTCGCACAGCACCCCGCCGCCTCAGGGCCGCGCCGCCGGATCGGTCGCCCCGTGTCACCGGGTCACACCCGGCGACGCGGGGCGCGCTGCTGTCGCCTGGGTCCGCTCCACCCCGGGCACGCACATTTGGCTGCTGATCATCCTGCTCACCAGCGGGATCGCCGCGCTGCTGCCGGCGGACGTGCGCTCGCACGTACTGCACCATGTCAGCACCAACCTGGTGGAGCTGCGAGCGCATCCGATCCGGGTGCTGATCGCCAGCGCGCTGTGGATACAGAGTCCGTCCGGTCTCGCCGTGTACGTGGTGCTCTTCGAGGTGGTGCACGCCACCGCGGAACGCTGGCTCGGCACCGCGCGCTGGCTGGCGACCGCAGCCGTCGCGCACGTGGGCGCCACGCTGCTCAGCCAGAAGGCGGTCTTCCTCGACATCCGGGACAACCGCCTGCCGCACTCCCTGGCGCACACCGTGGACATCGGGGTCAGCTACGGCCTCGCCGGGGTCGCCGGGGTCCTCACCTACCGGCTGCCGCGCCGCGTCCGCCGGCCCTACGCGGTGGCGCTGATCGGCTTCTTCGGCTATCGCCTGGTGGCCGGTGACACCTTCACCGACCTCGGCCACTTCACGGCGGTGCTGATCGGGCTGTGCTGCTACGCCCTGACGCCGCTGCCGCCCACCCCTGCCGCGCACGCTCCGGTATCCGACAGCGGTACGGCCGACAGCGGTACGGCCGACGGAAGGGCGGCCGGGTGGGAGGACAGCCGCCGGGACCGCCGGTGGGCGCTCCCCGCAATCCCCTGCGTACGGACCCGGGCCGCGTGCCTCAGGAGGCGGCGGCGCCCATGAGCCGCTCCAGGACCACCGCGATGCCGTCCTCGTCGTTGGAGAGCGTGATCTCGTCGGCCACGGCCTTGAGGTCAGGGTGGGCGTTGGCCATCGCCACGCTGTGCCCGGCCCAGCGGAACATCGGCACGTCGTTGGGCATGTCGCCGAAGGCGATGGTCTGCGCCGCGGTGACGCCCAGCCGCCGGGCGGCCAGCGACAGCCCGGTCGCCTTGGTGAGACCGAGGGGCAGCAGTTCCACGATGCCCTGCCCGGCCATGACGACGCCCACCATGTCGCCGGCGACCGCGCGGGCTGCGTCGGCGAGCGCGTCGTCGTCGAGTTCGTGGTGCTGGATGTAGAGCTTGTTGATGGGCTCGGCCCACAGCACGTCGGTGCCGGTCATGTGGATGACCGGGAGTTCGGGGTTGTAGATGTATCCGTTGCCGACCAGCACCTCGCCGTCGAGGCCGTCCCGGCTGGCCGCCAGGGCGACCGGGCCGACCTCCGCCTCGATCTTGGCCAGTGCCACCGCGGCGAGCTTGCGGTCCAGCGTCACGGAGGTGAGCAGCCGGCCCGTGCCCGCGTCGTACACCTGCGCGCCCTGGCCGCAGACGGCGAGCCCCTGGTAACCGAGGTCCTCCAGGACATGCCGGGTCCAGGGCACCGAGCGGCCGGTGACGATGATGTGCGCCGCGCCCGCGGCGGTCACCGCGGCGAGCGCGGCGCGGGACCGCCGCGAGACGGTGCTGTCCTCGCGCAGCAGGGTGCCGTCCAGGTCGGTGGCGACCAGCTGGTACGGCAGCGGCCCGGTGGCGGAGCCGCCGGCCGTACCCGGCTCGGAGGCGGTCACTTGGCGGCGGGGTTCGCACCGGTGGCCGGGGGCTCCAGGACGTCGCGCCCGCCCAGGTAAGGCCGCAGGACCTCGGGCACCCGGACCGAGCCGTCGGCCTGCTGGTGGTTCTCCAGCAGGGCGACGATGGTGCGGGTCACCGCGCACAGGGTGCCGTTGAGGGTGGCCAACGGCCGGGTGCCGTCGCTGTCGCGCATCCGGATGCCGAGCCGCCGGGCCTGGAACTGCGTGGTGTTGGAGGTGGAGGTCAGCTCGCGGTACTTGCCCTGGGTCGGAATCCACGCCTCGCAGTCGAACTTGCGCGACGCCGAGGAGCCCAGGTCGCCCGAGGCCAGCTCGATCACCTGGAACGGCAGCTCCAGCGACGTCAGCCACTGCTTCTCCCACGCCAGCAACCGCTGGTGCTCGGCCTCGGCCTCCTCCGGCGTGGTGTAGACGAACATCTCGACCTTGTCGAACTGGTGCACCCGGAAGATGCCGCGGGTGTCCTTGCCGTACGAGCCGGCCTCCCGCCGGTAGCAGGCGGAGAAGCCCGCGTAGCGCAGCGGCAGCCTGGACGCCTCGATGATCTCGTCCATGTGGTAGGCGGCGAGCGGGACCTCGGAGGTGCCGACCAGGTAGAGGTCGTCCTTCTCCAGGTAGTACACGTCGTCCTCGACCTGGCCCAGGTAACCGGTGCCCGCCATGGCGGCGGGCCTTACCAGGTTCGGGGTGAGCATCGGGGTGAAGCCCGCGGCGGTGGCCTGCGCGATGGCGGCGTTGACCAGGGCCAGCTCCAGCAGCGCGCCGATGCCGGTGAGGTAGTAGAAGCGCGAGCCGGACACCTTGGCACCGCGGTCGGTGTCGATCGCGCCGAGCAGCTCGCCCAGCTCCAGGTGGTCCTTGGGGGCGAAGCCCTCGGCGGAGAAGTCCCGGGGGGTGCCGACGGTCTCGACGACGACGAAGTCCTCCTCGCCGCCGATCGGGACGTCCGGGTGCACCACGTTGCCCAGGCGCAGCAGAAGCTGCTGGGCCTGCTCGGCGGCCTCCTGCTGCTCGGCGTCCGCGGACTTGACCGAATCGGCCAGTTCCTTGGTGCGCTTGAGCAGGTCGGCCCGCTCGTCGCCCTGCGCCTTGGAGACCAGCCGGCCGAGTTGCTTCTGCTCGGCGCGCAGTTCGTCGAAACGGGTACTGGAGGACCTGCGCCGCTCGTCGGCGGAGAGCAGCGCGTCGACGAGCGCGACGTCCTCTCCACGGGCGCGCTGCGAGGCGCGCACTCGGTCGGGGTCCTCACGAAGCAGACGAAGGTCAATCACGGTCCACAGGCTACCGGGCGGCGGTCGGATGCGGCGACAACTTAAAGGCGTAATGCGAGCAATGTCCGGTTCGCTGGAAAAGCGAAGGAAGGAGGAGAAGATGGCGATAACGTCGTTCGTCAACGCAATTCCGACCATCCCTCCCCGGGGTCAGCCGGCCTGTGGAGAACCGGAGTTGATCCACAGCGGAGGGTGGCGCCAGGGGCGTTCCCAGCCCCTCTCCGGCCGAGTTATCCACAGGGAGTGGGGAAATCCCGGCCGGTTGTCCACAGGTTGTGGGGAAGATCTGTGGAGAAGTGGCGAGATCATTTCCCGGGCTCTGTGTCCGGCTATGGATTCCCCGCGCAAACCCGTTCCACACTCCCTTTCGAGTGAGATGCGTTCCCCCGGGAGGATGGCGAGGGGGATTTGGGGTGACGCGGGGTGAGGTGTCGCCCTCCGGGGCGACTTGGTGTCTGTGTACCAATTTGTCGACTTGGTCGGCTTCCTCTGTCGACTTGTCCCCAGTTACCCACAGGCCGTGCGCCGAGCCTGTGGATAACTCGGTGGACAACTCGCAAGATGGCTGGTGGGCAAAGCCAAGGCGAACGCCAGGCGACCGGGTGGGCGGTCACCTTCCGTCATGTCAGGGCCTGGATTTTGGCGGCGGGCCTGCCTCAGGCGCGCCCGTCGAGCGCCCGGTTCAGCCAGTCCGCGGCCTTGCTGAACTCCTCGTCGCTCGCGCCGCGGCGTACCTCCGGCGCGATCCCGTCGGCCCGCGGGTACGACCCGAGCAGCCGCACCTTCAGGCAGCGCCGGTGCAGCCCGAGCAGCGTCTCGCTCACCCGCCGGTCGGTCAGGTGGCCCTCGGCGTCGACCGAGAAGCAGTACTGCCCCAGGCCCTCACCGGTCGGCCGGGACTCGATCCGCATCAGGTTCACCCCGCGGATCGCGAACTCCTGGAGCAGGTCGAGCAGCGCGCCGGGGTGGTCGTCGCGCAGCCAGAACACCGCCGACGTCTTGTCCGCGCCGGTGGGCGCCGCCAGCCGGGCCGGCTTGCCGACCAGCACGAAGCGGGTGGTCGCGTTCGAGGCGTCGTGGATCTCGGTGGCCAGCGGTTCGAGGCCGTACGTCGGGGCGGCGAACTCGCCGGCGAAGGCGCCGTCGTAGCGGGACTCCTGGACCAGCCGGGCGCCGTCCGCGTTCGAGGCGGCCGACTCCCACACCGCGTCCGGAAGGTGCTTCGACAACCACTGCCTGACCTGCACCTGGGCGGCCGGGTGGCCGGTCACCGTCTTCACGTCGGACAGCTTCGTGCCCGGCCGGACCAGCAGGGCGAACGCGATCGGCAGCAGCACCTCGCGGTAGATCATCAGCGGGGCGCCGAACGCCAGCTCGTCGAGGGTGGTGGTGATGCCGCCCTCCACCGAGTTCTCGATCGGCACCAGCGCGCCGCCCGCCTCACCGGTGCGTACCGCGTCCAGCGCGGCGGCCACCGACACCATCGGGACCAGCTCGCGGGTGGCGGACTCGGGCAGCGTGCGCAGCGCCGCCTCGGTGAAGGTGCCCTCAGGTCCCAGATACGTGTAACGGCTCGCCGGCGACATGAGTTCAGCCTAACGGCCCACACGGGCGGCCCCGTCCGTCTCGTAAGCTTGTTCGCAAGGCTCCGCACGAACGTACGAGACGCGCGACCGCCCAGCGCCGGGCCCTCGCGCGTCAGCCCTCCCGCCTTGCGGGGCCCGCCGGCTCGTCAGCCCTCCAGCAGGCGCTGGCCGACGTACTCCCCCTTCCCCGCCCCGCCCGGCACCGCGAAGAGCCCGCTCGTCTCGTGGCGCAGGAAGCGGGACAGCCCGTCGGCGCCGTCGAGCTTGCGCTGGACCGGCACGAAGCCCGTCAGCGGGTCGGCCTGCCAGGCGACGAAGAGCAGCCCGGCGTCCGGAGTGCCGTCGGTGCCGATGCCGTCGTGGTAGGAGAAGGCGCGGCGCAGCATGGCCGCGCCGCTGTTCGACGCGGGGGCGGCCAGCCGGATGTGGGCGTCGCCCGCGATCGCCAGAGATCGGTCCGGGTTGATCTTGTCGAGCTGCACCGGTGTGGTCTCGACACCGCCGGACAGCGGCGCGCCGTCGGACTTGCGGCGCCCCACCACCCGCTCCTGCTCGGCCACCGACAGGCGGTCCCAGGTGTCCAGCAGCATCCTGATCCGCCGGACGACCGCGTACGAGCCGCCCGCCATCCAGTCGGGAATGCCGGTCGCCGGCACGAAGATCCGCTTGTCGAAGTCCGGGTCGGACGGCTTGGGGTTGTTGGTGCCGTCGATCTGCCCCATGAGGTTGCGCGCGGTGCGGGGCCGGTCGGTCGCACCGGGGGTGCGGTTGAACCCGTTCATCTGCCAGCGCACGGTCGCGGTGCCGCTCGCCGCCTTCTGCAGCACCCGCAGCGCGTGGAAGGCGACCAGCGCGTCGTCGGCGCCGATCTGCACCCACAGGTCGCCGTTGCTGCGCTTGGGGTCGAGGTGGTCCGAGGGGAAGTCGGGCAGCGGCGCCAGCGCGGCCGGCAGCTTCGACGTCAGCCCGGTCCGCCCGAAGAAGCTGCGCCCGAACCCGAAGGTGACGGTCAGCGAGGACGGCCCCGCGTCGTCGGCGACCTGGTCGTCGTACGCCGCGGGGGTGGCGGGGCGACCGGCCGCGGTCATCTCCCGCACCGCGTCCGACCAGCGCCGCAGCAGCGCGGCCGCCGCACGGCGGTCCGCGCCGGCCACCAGGTCGAAGGCGGCCAGATGGCCGCGGGCCTGAGCGGGCTGCACGATCCCGGCCTGCCGGGTGCCCTCGAACGGGATGTGCGCCGAGCCGACCGTCGTCAGCGCGGTCGGCTCGTCCCGGGTGCCGGCCGCCACGGCGGCGCCCGCACCGCCGCCGACCACGAGCCCGGCCGCCCCGGCCGCGCCCGCGGTGCCCAGCAGCCGCCGACGGCTGACCCCGGGCCGGGCCGCGTCCTGCTCGGAGCCCTGCCCTGAGCCCTGCCCGGGGTTCTGCTCGGCCGGCTTGCGGACGGCCTGTCCGGCGGTGCGCCCCGCCGCCTTGTTCGTGGCACTCACGACGTGACCTTCACATTCTTCGTCTCCGTCACCTCGTCGATGTCCGAGGTGCGGACGGTGACCGACATCTGCCAGGTGCCGGGCAGCGGCAACTGCGCCGCGCTCGCCGTCCACTTGCCGGTGCCCACGTGCGTGAGCGTGATCGGGATCGGGCCGAGGTTCTGTGCGGGCAGCGTGAACGCCAGCCGCACCTCGGGCACGTCGACCGGGGTGCCGGCCGCGCCGTTGATCACCAACTGCACCTGGTTGGGGGTCGCGGCCCGCCCGGGGGTCACCGTGATCTCCGCGGTGCCCTTCCCCTTCGGGCCGCCGGTGTCGTACGGCACCGTGACCGCGATCCGGCCCTGCCCCGAGGGTGCGGTGCCCGTGCCTGTGCCCGAGGACGCGGACGGTGCGGGTGCCAGGGCCTTCTGCTCCTCCGCGGCCCGCCCCGGCTGGGAGCCGGACAGGATCGTGGTCACCCCGAGCAGCACCACGGCCACCGCCGCCTCGGCCAGTACCGAGCGGCGCAGCGCGCCGCGGAAGGGGTCGGCGTCCAGGACCTTCCTGGCCCGCGCCGCGCTACGGGCGGCCTGCTGCCGGCGCAGTTGCGCGGCCCGGGCGTTGTCGGCCCCACCCGCACCGCCGCTTCCGGACGCCGCACCCGCCTTGGCGCCCGCGGTCGCGGCGGTCCCGTCCGTACGGTCCGTGGCCGCCGCCACCGGCTCGCGTACGCCCTGCGCCACCACGGTGCCGGCCGAGGCCGTGGCCGCCGCGGAAGCGGAAGCCGTGGTCGAAGCCGACGCCGAAGCGGAGCCCGAAGCCGAAGCCGTGGCCGGTGCCTGCCCGAGCCGCGCGGTCCAGCGCCGGGAGAACCAGGCGATGGCCACCAGCGCGCACACCAGCCCGATCTTGATCAGCAGCGTCCGCCCGTAGGAGGTGCCGGTGAAGGCCCGCCAACTGCCCATCTGCCGCCACGCCTGGTAGACGCCGGTGCCGACCAGCAGCGTGATCGCGGTGAGCCCGATCAGCGAGAAGCGGCGCACCGCGTACGCCTCGATCGGGCGGCTCGCGACCGAGGGAGCCCACAGCGCGGTCAGCAAGGTGATCAGACCGCCCAGCCAGACCGCCATGGACAGCAGGTGGACCACGTCGACCGGCATCGCGACCTGGTGCTGGATGCCCACCGAGGCGTGCTCGGCCATCGCCCAGGTCGCCGCGATGCCGACCGCGATCACGGTGCCGCCGATGCCCAGCCCCCAGGCGAGGTCCGCGCGTTCCTCCGGGTCCTCCCGTCTGGCGTACGACCCGAACAGCACCGCCAGGAACACCGCGGCGGCCGCGAGCAGCAGCAGCCGGGACAGCAGCGCCGCCCCGGGTCTGGTCTGGAGCTGGTCGCGCATCACCCCGAGGTCGAGCGCCTGCCCGAGCCCCTTGCCGTTGACGTACGGCCCGCGCAGCAGCAGCAACGCGATCGTGGAGGCGGCCATCGCCACCCAGCCGGTCGCCGCGATCCGCTGGAGCGGGCGCAGCAGCGCGCCGCGCGGCCAGCACACCGAGAGGAACACCGAGGCGCCGACCAGCAGTGCGAAGCCGGCGTACGCGACGTAGCGGCCGACGCCGTACAGGGTGCCGGCCGCGCCGCCGCCGCGCGCCGCGACGCCGGACAGGTCGACGTCCGTCCTGGAGGGGGCGCCGATGGAGAAGGTGAAGGCGCCGGCGACGGGGTGGCTGTCCTGGGAGATCGCCCGCCAGGCCACGGTGTAGGTGCCGTCGCCCAGGCCCGGTTTGAGGGCGACGGTCGAGGTGGCGCCGGAGTCCTTGCCCTGGGCGTGGCCCGGGGTGCCGACGGCGACGTTGGTGCCGTGCGGGTCGAGCACCCGCAGCGAGTCGTCGGACAGCAGCACGCCCTCGGAGTAGGTGAGCACCACCCGCTGCGGCGCCGTCTTGACCACCGACCCGTCGGCCGGGTCGGTACGGATCAGGGCGGCGTGCGCCGAGGCGGGCACCGCCGTGCCGAGCAGCAGCCCGACCAGCGCGCCGAGCCCCACGAGCAGCGCCGCCGCGCGCCGCGGCCAGGACCAGGCCGCCCGCGCCGCGAACGGACGCGTCCCGACCCGACGCCAACGCGACCCGGGCGGCCGGGCGCCCGGTTGCCGTACGTACGACCGTGTGTCCATCGGCTGTTCAGCCTCCTGGGTGGTACGTCGTCGGACGCACCGGCACGGTGACGGTCATCGTCGCCGGCGTGGCGTGCGCGAAGTGCAGGGTGAGCGTCACCTTGTCGCCCACCGCCGGCTTGTGGGTGAGGTCCTCCAGCATCACGTGGTTGCCGCCGGTGCTCAGCGTGAGCTTGCCGCCGGCCGGCACGGGCAGTGACATCACCTGCTGCATGGTGTCGCCGGCGGTGCGGTGCAGGGTGGCGTGCGCGGCCAGACCGCTGGTCACGGAGGTGAGTTGGGCCGCGGTGCCGCCGGTGTTGGTGACGGTGAAGTACGCGGCGGCCATGTCGGTCAGCAGCGGCTGCGGTATGTACCCACCGGTCACCGCGAGTTCGGCGGGGCGCGCGGACCTGGCGCCGGCCGCGGCGGCGGAGGTGTCCGCGGAACCCGTGGAGCCCGGCGAACCCGCCGAGGACGAGCAGCCGGTGAGCGCGATGGTGCCGCCGGTCGCCACCGCGGCGAGGGCCACCAGCGCGGCCGCGCCGGCCCGGGTGCGCCGCCCGGCGGACCTGGTCGCGATCACGACTTCTCACTCCTGATGATCTTCGGCAGCTCGCGCGTGTACTGGTCCGCGGTGGTGCCGGACATGTACACCACGTGCGCCTTGTTGTCCTTGGGCCAGAAGCCCAGCACCTCGGCGCCGTGGGTGACGGTGATGCTGCCGTCCTTCTCCTTCACCGGCGGGTCGATGCCGACGCCGAGCGAGCGGGCGGCGGCCTGGATCGTGCTGAACTTGCCGGTCAGACCGATGAAGCTCTTGTCGATCGCGCCGAGCCAGGCGTTCAGCCGGGCAGGGGTGTCGCGGTCGGGGTCGGAGGTGACGAAGACCACCTGGAGCTTGGCCTGATCGGCCGGGGACAGCTTCGACTTGGCCAGCGCGATGTCGCTCATGGTGGTCGGGCACACGTCGGGGCAGTGCGTGTAGCCGAAGTAGAGCAGCACGGGATGCCCGGCGGTCTGCTTGACCAGGTCGAACGACTTGCCGTGGTTGTCGGTCAGCACCAGGGAGGGCTTGGCGAACGGCGAGTCCAGGACGACACCCGGTCCCTGCGAGGCGTGGGTCGACACGACGGCAGCGGCGTTCGAACCGCTGCCGGACGACGAACCCCCGCACGCGGTGAGCAGGAGAGCGGCCGACGCGGTCACGGCGACTGCGCCGATTTTGACGGTGGTGCGCATGAGAGAAGTTCCTGTTCGCGAGTGCTCGAAGGGGCCGGGCGGCCGCGGTCCTATGGTGCGCGCACCGCGACCGCCCGGCGGAGGCCGGTCAGGCCGAGGGCGCGGAGGGGCCGTCGGAGGCGCCGCCCGCGGCACCCGTGGACGAGGCACCAGGCACCCCGGCGCCGGTCGCGGCCGTACGCCGCCGGCCGCCGTACACGCCGAAGCCGACGCCGATCACGCCGACCACGATCCCGGCCACGCCCAGGGCGCGAGCGGTGTCGTCGCTGCTGCTCGCCGACGCGGTGGTGGTCGCCGCGCCCTTGCCGCCGGCCGGCGGGGCCGCCGCGGGGCTGCCGGTCGTGGCGGGAGCGGCGCCGGAGTCGCTGCCCGCCGCGGTGAGCTTCAGGGTCGGTGCCGGGTTCTGCGGCTCGGGCTGCCCGGCCTGCGGGATCTCGATCCACCGCACCACGTTGCCGTCGCTGTAGGTCTGGAGCGCCTTGAACGACAGCGAGTCGGCGTTGTCCGGCAACGGCCCGAAGGAGACCGGGAACTGCTGGAACTGCCCCGGCTCGATCTTGCCGCCGGTCCAGGTGATCTTGGTGACGGCCGAGGTGACGGTGCCGTCGTCGGTCTTCAGCGGGGTGGTCAGCTTGGCCGTGGTGACCTTCGCCGTCCAGCCCGGCACGGGCTGGATCGACACCGAGGCGATCGGGTGGTCGGTCGGGAGGTTCACCTCCAGCTTGACGGTGGAGGCGTTGTCCTCCTCGCACGGCACCTTGAACGCGACGGTGCTGTAGCTGCCCTTGGCGGCCGAGCCCGGCTGCACGGTGACATGGGCGAAGGCGGGTACGGCGGCCAGCAGGACGGCGGAGCCGGCGAGCGCGGCGACGGTTGCGGCACGGCCGCGCATACGGGAACTGCTCATGGCAGGGGTATCTCCACGATGAAGTGGTGCGCTGACGGTGGACCGCGCACGGCAGCGTGCGCGGGGGGACGCGGGCAGCCCGCCCCGGACCCGCACGCGTACCCGTATCGGGGACCCCGGCCGTACGCGTGCGCGTACGGGCGTGTGATGCGGGGGACCGTCAGGGGTACGAGCGGTGCTCGTGGGAGGGCGGCCGGGCGACCGCGCGTCCGTCGGCGCTCCCGGTGGGGAGCCGACGCCGCGTCAGGCCGCCAGTGCGACCACCGGAGGACCGCGCCTGGCCAGGCAGTGCCGCAGCCAGACGGTACGGTGCCGGGCCGGCGCCGACCACGTGGCGCCCCGTATCGGGCGGCGGGCGCAGGGCACGGCGGCGGCGAGCGCCGCCAGCAGGACGCAGGCCCGGCGCAGCGCGGACGGTGCCAGCGAGGTCAGCCCCGCGGCGCCGCGCACCGACAGCCGGACCAGCCGCCACAGCGCGGCCTCACCGCGGCGCAGCAGCAACCCGGCGAGCACGGCGGCTAGCAGGTGCCCGAGCAGCATGGGACCCGAGAACATCGACAGCAGCATGCAGGGCAGCGACGCGTGGGAGCCGTGCGCGCCGGAGGAGCCGGCGAGCGTCGACATGCCCGGCATCAGCACGTCCCGCGGCTGCGTGGCGCCGCCGACCGCGGCGGGGTCGATCCCGGCCCGCAGCACGATCTGCCGAGCGGCCCCCGGGGAGAGTGCGGAGCTGCTGCCACCGCCGCCGCACACCAATCGGGCGGCGACGGCGATCAGCTCGTTCGTGGAGCCGCTCCGGGAGGAGCCGGTGACGGAGGCGCACATCTGCCCGGTGCTGAACACCGTGTGCAGGGCGAGTTGTCCGACGGCGAGCAGCGCGGTGATGCCCGGCAGCCCGCGCTCCCGGCCCGCCAGCGGCGCGACGACCGCGAAGGCCGCGAGCCAGCCGAGCGCCAGGGAGCCGGCCGGAACCGCACGATCCGACGCCATGGCGTGCCCGATCGCGGCGAGCAGCACGCAGACCGCGGTGAACACCGCGGTCCGCAGCAGTCGCATCCCGGCGCCCGCGCGCACGGTGGGCGCGGGTCGGCAGGAGTCGGAGGAAGGCGCAGCCATGACGGCGGTCATCATCTCACTGCCCGGTTCGCCCGCCTACGGCGCCCTTGCCGCCGCCCGCCCGCCGGGACCGCGCCGGGACCCTGTCGGCACTCCGCCGATGACACCGCCGATGCCCCGTCGATGACCCGCCGCGGACCCTGCTCGGGACGCGACCGGCGGGGCGATCCGGTACGCGGTACGGCCGTTGCCCGGGTCGACCGTGGCGGCGCCCGTCGGCGCGGGCGGTCTTGACAGCCGCGCCCCCTACACCGCCGCGTGCGGCTTCCGCATCCGCCGAATGAGCGGCATCACGTCAACATCACGCTTACGCCCGGGCTTTCGCGGCAATACGTAACCGTATGTCGAGCCGCAGCCAGGAGGCTGGAGCATGAGCATCTGGTGGTCACTCCATTTGCGGCGCGAGGCTGCGAGCGTTCCGCTGGCAAGGAGACTGCTGCTGGGGACCATGGAGACGGCCGGGGTCGACCCCGACATCTCCTTCGATCTCTCGGTGGCCCTCTCCGAGGCATGTGCGAACGCCGTGGAACACGCCGGTTCTGCCACGGGCTACAGCGTCACCGCCCAGATCGACGGCGACTGCTGCCGTATCGAGGTCGCCGACTCCGGGCCGGGCCTGCCCCACGACCACTTCCGCCTGCCGGCCCGGGCGCTGACCTTGCGGGGCCAGCAGGCCGAGCACGGCCGCGGACTGTTCCTGATCGAGGCCCTCGTCGACCATGTGCAGTTCCACGACCGCCCGGGGCATGGCACGGTCGTGGCGTTCGACAAGGTGCTCAAGTGGCGGGAGGACGCCCTGCTCAAGGCGTCCTGACCCGTCGCCGAAGCATCCGGCCCGCCGCGTCCGTCCCCGCAGCGTCCGGCCCGCCCCGCTTCTGCGCGGGGCGGGCCGGCCCACGACCGGTCAGCCCTTCAGCCCGGCCATCCACTCCTCGACCTCGTCCGAGCGGCGCGGCAGTCCCGCCGACAGGTTCCGGTTGCCGCTCTCGGTGACGAGGATGTCGTCCTCGATCCGCACCCCGATGCCGCGGTACTCCTCCGGTACCGTCAGGTCGTCCGCCTGGAAGTACAGCCCGGGCTCCACGGTGAGCACCATGCCCGGCTCCAGCGTGCAGTCCACGTACGTCTCGGTCCGTGCCTGGGCGCAGTCGTGCACGTCCAGGCCGAGCATGTGCCCGGTGCCGTGCAGCGTCCAGCGCCGCTGCAGGGCGAGTTCGAGCACCCGCTCCACCGGCCCCTCCAGCAGGCCCCACTCGACCAGCCGTTCGGCGAGCACGCGCTGCGCGGCCTCGTGGAAGTCGCGGTAGGCGGCGCCGGGCTTGACCGCATCGATGCCGGCCTGCTGCGCGTCGTGGACCGCGTCGTAGATCTTCTTCTGCAGCGGCGAGAACCGGCCGTCGATCGGGAGGGTGCGGGTGACGTCGGCGGTGTAGAGGGAGTGGGTCTCCACGCCGGCGTCGAGCAGCAGCAGTTCGCCGGCCCGGACCGGGCCGTCGTTGCGCACCCAGTGCAGGGTGGTGGCGTGCGGGCCGGCGGCGCAGATCGAGCCGTAGCCGATGTCGTTGCCCTCGACGCGGGCGCGCAGGAAGAAGGTGCCCTCGATGTACCGCTCGGAGGTGGCCTGCGCGCGGTCGAGGACCTTCACCACGTCCTCGAAGCCGCGGGCGGTGGAGTCGCACGCCTTCTGGAGCTCGCCGATCTCGAACTCGTCCTTGATCAGGCGGAGTTCCGACAGGAAGACCTTCAGCTCCGTGTCCCGCTCGGCGGTGACCTTGTCGGTGAGGGCCGCTTCGACCCCGGCGTCGTAGCCGCGCACCACGCGGACCGGGCCGGTGGCCTCGCGCAGCACGTCGGCGACCGTGCGGACGTCCTTGCACGGCAGCCCGAGCAGCTGCTCGCCCTCGGTCAGGCTGTTGCGCCGGCCGACCCACAGCTCACCCTGGCCGTCCAGCCAGAACTCGCCGTTCTCCCGGTCGGAGCGCGGCAGCAGGTACGCGGTCGCGGTGTGGCCGCCCTCGGCGATCGGTTCGAGGACGAGGACGGCGTCCTGGGTCTGGTCGCCGGTGAGGTGCACGTACTCCGTCGAGGCACGGAAGGGGTACTCCGTATCGTTGGCGCGGGTGCGCAGGTTTCCGGCGGGCACCACGATCCGCTCGCCCGGGAAGCGGGCGGACAGCGCGGCACGGCGGGCCGCGGCATACGGCGCCTGCGGTATCGGCTCCAGGCCGCTCCGCTCGGTGTCGGCCCAGCCGGACTTCATGACCGCGGTCAGCTCGTCGGACACCGCGGGATACAGCCCGTTCTTGCGCTGCTTGATCGGGCGGTCCTGCCCGTCGGACCCGGCCTCGCCCGCCTCGGCGGACTCCTGCGCGTCGAGCGCTTCTTCCTGCCGGCCCCCCGCCGTGTCCTGCCTGTCCTCGGCCTTCGCCACGTCCTGCCTCCTCAAGAATGAACCGTTCGTCCATCGTATGGGCGCGAGACGGCGACCGGTCGGGGCGCCTGTGGATAACCAGGGGCGAGAGGGGGAGAAGGGGCAGAAGTGGAAGAAGAGTCACATGGTGGCGGTATGAATCGTATGAACGGGGCTAAACGGTCGAAGTGGGAACGGCGGGGCGGGCGCGGTGGACGGAACAGGTCTGCCGGTGGGCCGCCGTCAGTCGTCGAAGCGCACGACGAGCAGTACCAGGTCCTCGATGTGGTCGGTCCGGTCCCGCCCGTCGGGGAAGAGCGTGCGCAGCACATGGTCGGCCAGCTCCTCCGGGTCGGCTCGTACGCTCCTGGGCGCGGTCTGCGCGGCTGAGTGCAGCCGGGACAGCGCCCGGTCCGCGGGCTCCCCGGTGCGGTGCAGCAGCCCGTCGGTGTACAGCAGCAGGCTCTCGCCGGGCCGGACGACCAGTTCGGCGCAGGGCGCCTCCCAGCAGCTCAGCATGTTCAGCGGCGCGGAGAGCGAGGTCTCCACGTACTCGCAGCGCCGGTCGCCGACCACCAGCGGCGGGCAGTGCCCGGCGCCGGCCATGGTCAGCTTGCGGCCGCCGCCCGGCAGCGCGGTGGCGTACGCGAAGAGCGCGGTGGCCGAACGGGCCGGTTCGGTCAGCCGCATCAGCAGTTCGAGGTCGGACAGCACCGCGACCGGGTCCTCGCCCTCCATCACGGCGTACGCCCGCAGGGACGCTCGCAGCCGGCCCATCGCGGCGACCGCGCCAGGCCCCGCGCCCGTCACCCCGCCGACTGCGAGCCCGAGCGCGCCTTCGGGCAGCGGCAGCGCGTCGTACCAGTCGCCGCCGCCGCGCGGGCCGGTGGTGTGGCGTACGGCCATCCGCAGACCGGGCACCCGCGGCAGCCGGGCCGGCAGCAGTTCCTCGGACAGCGCGCGGGCCGCGGCGCGGGCCCGGCCCAGGGTCAGGCAGCGGGCCACGTGCTCGACGGCGAAGCGCAGGTAGAGGCTGACGAGGCGGCGCTGGCGGTCGGTGGGCTCGGCGGGTTCGTCGTAGAACCAGACGGCGGTGCCGAGGCGGCCGGCGGGGTGGTCGGTGGAAAATCCGGTGCGGGGGCCGGTGCGGGAGCCAGTGGGGCGGCCGGCGGCGTGTTCGGCCCCGTCGCCCGGGCTGGTGCCGCTCTCGGCGGCGCCCTCCGCCACCAGCGGCACCGCGTAGCTCGCGGCCAGGCCGAGCTGGGCGGCGACCTCGCGGTGCCGGGTGGTCGGACCGGGGCCGTGCAGCAGGTCGGGGAGGACCGCCTCGGCGGACTCGGCGTCGAGCGGAACCGTCTCCAGGGTGCCGAGGTCGCTGCGGCCGAGGCCCAGACCGACGCTCGTCGCCGGGCCGAGCCCGTCCGCCGGGTCCAGGGCGATCAGCCCGCGCCGGGCGCCGACCAGCGTGGCGCCCGCCCGCAGCACCTCGTGCAGGGCGTCATCGAGCGCGGCGGTACGGGCCAGCCGCTCGGTCAGTTCGTGCAGCAGGGACAGGTCGCACACCCAGGCGGCGAGCCGGTCCTGGACGGCGAGGGAGTGGTCCGGGGTGCCGCGGGGCGGCATCGCGCGCGGGGCGGAGGTCGGCGAGGGCGGCACCGGAACAGGGGCGACGGGTAGCGCGGAACCGGCCGCGGTGGCGATTGTGGCGGCTGTGGCCGTGCCGGGCGCGGTGGGCGCGGGGACAGGGGCGTCAGTGTCCGCCTGGACGGGAGTGGACGGCTCGCTTCCGGCCACTTTTCTGACGGGTGCGGGGCTCACGGCCGGATACTTCCGGCCGGTTGCCGGTGAGCGGGGCAATCGGCGCTTTTCGTCCGCAATGCGCGGCGCATCTGCATGAATAGCATCGCAAACCCCCATGTCGTGCTGCGCTGCTGTCAAGACCCCACTTCTACACGCACGATCGTGGGCATGTCCAGGATTGTCCCGGTACACGGAGTGGTGTCGGCAGCGTGCCCCGGACGGCCCTGTTTCCGCGATGTTGGCCGAAAAGCGCCACCCCCGGTATATGCACACGATCGACTGGGGCCAGCCAACAGCGCGTCATTTCGCGGGTGGTGGGTAGGAACCCGAAGTCCGGCTCAAGCGTCGTAGTACGTATACAGTTGACGGCCGACCCAACCCCGAGTGGCGAGGGGTGCGGCGTCCGACGCGGACCATGACATATGGCCCGCGACCAGGGCGCAGTGAGTTCAGTGCGAGTCCAAGAGCGCCGGTTGTGCGCCACCCTCCGCCACGTTCCACGCTCGGCTGGCAGTGCGATGCGCTGCCTCAAATGCGGTGTGCTCGACAGTTACGTTGTGCAGTGGGCAGATCCCTGGGCGTTAACGGAAAGGAACGAGCGCTGATGCGCGAGATCCTCGGAAGGCGACGCAAGATCTCTCTTCGGCGGAAGGAGCGGACCGCGTATCTGGACGCGGCGCTGACTTACGCCGAGCGGTGGCAGTGGCGCGTGGTCCCCGGCGTGGGAGTCGACGGGCCGGGTGCGCGGCGCCCGGCCGGTGCCCCGGCCTGTGGCTGCGGGCGCCCCAACTGTCCGGTGCCCGGAGTCCACCCGGTCGAGCCCGGACTCCTCGCCGCGACCCGTGACCCGCGCATGGTCCGCTGGTGGTGGACCCGCCGGCCGGACGCGCCCGTGGTGCTGGCCACCGGCGACCGCGTCTCGGCGGCGAGCCTTCCCGCGGTCGCGGGAGCGCGCGCCCTGGAGGCGATGGAGTCGCTGGGCTGCCGGCTCGGCCCGGTCGTGGCCACTCCGACCCGCTATGTCTTCCTCGTTGCCCCCTACTCCCTCGCCGAGTTGGGCGAACTCCTCGACAGCCAGGACTGGGTGCCTACCTCGCTGCGCTATCACGGCGACGGCGGGTACGTGGCGCTGCCGCCGGCCGGCGGCCAGCCGGGCCCGCTGAAGTGGGTACGCCAGCCGGTCGTGCCGATCGTCCCGGTGGCGGCCGTCAGGGCCGCCAGGATGGTCGACGCCGTCAAGGCGGTCAGGAACGCCGAGCGGACGCCGTGGCTGCCGCGGATCGACACCCTCGTCGATGCCCTGGTCCGCGCGGGGCGCACCGCCCCCGACGGGGACCGACTGCGCTACTGAAGGTCCTCTGACGGGGTACAAGCCGGGTGTCGCCGGAACCACCGGTGGATTGCGAGCGTTATGTTCGCCCGGACCCCCGATGTCGAGTGCAGGTGAGCCCTTTGAAGTCACAGCAGCCGTCGGACGCTTCGGACCAGCGGGGGCGCTCCCGGTCTCGGGACCGGGACCGGGAGCACGACCAGGACGGGGCACGGGCGGACGGGCTGCGCAAGGTCGCCGCGGCGAGCGCGGCCGCGCTCGCCGCCGTACTGGCTCTCGCGGTGGCCACCGCCGGCTCCGACCACGGTGTCCCCCACCGGGGCAACGCCGGCCACAGCACCGCGCACGCCCACCCGTCGTCGGACGACGACTGAGGCGCTCGCCGCGGCCGGCAGGGCGATGACGACCGGTATGACGTGTACGACCGGTTTGGTGACGGTGTGTGCGATGACCGCGCCCGGGCCGCGCGCGACGGGATCGGCACCCGGGAAGCGGCGCCACAACGGATTGCGTCGATGCGGATCGGTCGGGGCATGGAAACGCCCGGTCGCTGGCGACGGGGGATGCACCAGCGACCGGGCTGCTCAAACGGTAACAAGACTTCGGCTGTTAGCAAATTCCCCGTTCGGGGGAGCTGCCCCATGACCCGGTGTTTCCACGGCAGTTGTGATCGGAATCACTGAACGACCGCTTGGTCGGGACCCTTGCGGCGGATGCGCGTTCGATCACGTTCGCCCGGTGTTCGGCGGCCGTAGGCGGTCAGCAGTCGCAGCGGCCGGCAGCGGCCGGCAGCGGCTGGCGGCGGCCTGCGGGGCCACCGCCGACCGCCGACCACCGACAGCCGTCAGCTCAGCGTGATCTGACGGTTGGTGAAGCCGCTGCGCGACCTGCGCTCCTCCGCGGTCAGCGGACCGGTACGGGCCAGCGTCTCGGTCAGCCGCTCCTCGAAGGCCGCGGCCGGCTTCTCCACCTCTTCCGCGGACATGCCGACCGGCAGGTCCCACACCGGCACCATCAGACCGTGCGCCCGGAAGGACCCGACCAGCCGGGTGCCCTCGCCGAGCCCGGAGGCCCCGGCGGCGTGCAGCCGCGCGAGCGCGTCGAGCAGGCCCTCCTCCGGGTGCGGCATGACCCAGCGCAGGTGGTTCTTCTCCGGCGTCTCGCACCAGTACGCGGCGTCCACGCCCGTCAGCCGGACCGTGGGGATCGCCGCCTGGTTCGCCCGCTCCAGCGACGCGGCCACCTCGCCGCCGGCCGCGTTCGCGTCCTCAAGCCAGAACTCGAAGCCGCTGTGCACCTCGGGCTCGAACGGCACGGACAGGTCGAGCAGGTCCTGCAACCGCGGTCCGTCCGGTGCGGGACGGCGGCCCTCCACCGGGTTGCCGGGCGCCGCGTCGAGCGCGCGGGTAAGGGTGTCCGCCAGGTCGCGGCTGATGTCGCCGCTCGACGCGTCGTTCTGCAGGCCGAGCAGCACGGCGCCGGTGTCGCGGCGCAGCGCCGGCCAGGCCATCGGCAGCACGGTGCCGAGGGTCACCGACGGCACGCCCGCGGGCAGTTCGCCCTTGAGGGTGAGCGGCACGGTCGCGGCCGGCACCAGTTCGCGCAGCGCCACCCAGTCGCACTCCCCCGGCAGGCCCTCGAACGGACGGCGTACCAGCTCGGTGACGGCGTGCGCCGCCTCCCGGCCGTGGCACGCCTTGTACCGCCGCCCCGAACCGCACGGGCACGGTTCGCGCGCGCCGACGACAGGAACGGCATCGCCTGCCGCCGCCTGCTGGTTCCTGGACTTGGTGGCGGTCGCGCGCTTCTTGGCCATGCTCGGTGTCTCCCGGCCTCTCCCGGTACGGCGTTCTTCCGGCCTGCGAGCCTAGCGGTCGCCGGGCCCCGCCCCGGCCGCAACGGACCTCGCGCCGCGCACGGGCATGCTCCGGTCGGCACGCGTACGTGCGAGGCCGTACGAACTCGGACGACCTCGCACGCCTCGTACGAGCGGGCCGGCGGGAGGGAGGCGGTATCCGTACGGTCGGCGGGAGGAGGGAACCGGCCACCGAAACGTGCGTGAACAGGCCACCGAACCGGCCACCGAACCATCGGCTATCCCAGGTCGTCCAGGGACTCGGCGAGGTCGAGCGGGAGGCCGAGGGGGACGCCCAGGGGGAGGCCGATGCCGGTGCCCATCGAGTCGTTGCGGCGGGCGTGCCTGCCGCGGACCGGCAGCAGCGCCCAGACCGTCACCTCACCCGGCGCGTCGCGCACGCCCCAGCGCAGGGCGAGGCTGCCGACGATGCCCAGGCCGCGGCCGCCGTGTGCGGTCAGCGAGGGGCTCGACGGGCGCGGCCGGGTCGGGCCGCCGCCGTCGGTGACCTCCAGGACGAGGACGCCGCCGGCGTCCACCGACCAGGCCGCTCGTATGCCGCTGCGCTGCTCGGGGGTGTCCGCGCGCTCCGCACGGTCGGTGTGGGCGGCGCGGACCGGATGGTGTGCGGGCGTCTGCACGCCCGCCCGGCCCTCCGGTGTCCGCGGGTCGCCGCCGAACCCGCTGATTCCGTTGACGCCGATCCCGCCGACATCGGCGATTCCGTCGGAGCCGTCGAGTCCGATGTCGTCCAGCGGACGGGCGTGCCGGCAGGAGTTGCTGATGAGCTCCGAGAGGATCAGGACCGCGTCGTCCACGACCGGGTCCGGCACTCCTCGCGCGCACAGGTCGGCGCGCAGTCTGCGTCTGGCGTCCGCGACGCCCGTCGGACCATGGGGCAGGGCCATGGTCGTGGACGTCGGCACCTCTTGCGCCACCATCAACGACACCCCCGAGACCTCCTTGTTCACCCCACGCCACAGGGTGGATGCCCCTTGGCACTCGAGCGGAAACAGGCCAAGCGCGATCTTTTACGGCACACTGACGGCTGATATGGAACACGTCCATGCCCAAGGCACGATCCGGCGCGTGGCGTAACGATTCAGCCCGTGAGGCGTGCGCCTCGCGTGCGGCGGCGGCGGAAGCCCCGTCTGCGACACGGCGAAGGCGGTGGTGGCGGTGGCGGTGGAGGTGACGGCCGCAGGCCCGCGCGGAGCCGTGGCCGGGGATGCGGCGTCAGCTAGGGCCGCGGGGGCCGCCACGGCCGCGGGGGCCGGCTCGGCCGCCGCCGGGCGGTCAGCGGCCGAGCTGGGCCAGCACCCTGCGCGGGCGGTTGGTGATGATCGCGTCGACGCCCAGCCGCGCGCACAGCTCGACGTCCTCGGGGCGGTCCACGGTCCAGACGTGCACCTGGTGGCCGGCGCGGTGCAGGCGCGCCACGTAGCCGGGGTTGGCGCGGACGATCCGCATGCTCGGCCCTGCGGTGCCCACGCCCGCCGGCAGCCGCCCGTCGCGGTGCCGCGGGGAGACGTACTGCATCAGGTAGACCGTCGGCAGGGCGGGCGAGGCGAGGCGGACCCGGCGCAGCGAGCGGGCGGAGAAGCTCATCACCCGCACCTGGGAGGGCGTGCCGGGCGCCGGGCGGTCCAGGCCGAACCGGCCCAGCAGCTCCAGCAGCCGTTCTTCCACCTGTCCGGCCCAGCGGGTCGGGTGCTTCGTCTCGATGGCCAGCTCGACCCTGCGGTCGGTGTCGGCGACCAGTTCCAACAGCCGCTGGAGGGTCAGCACCCGGCTGCGCTCGCCCGGGTCGTCCGGGCCGGTGCCGAGCCGGTCCTGGGCGAACCGCTCCGGCGCCTCGTGGTCGGCGTTCTGGCCCTTCCAGGAGCCGAAGTCGAGCGCTGCGAGGTCGGCCAGCTCCATCGACGACACGGCGCCGCGGCCGTTGGACGTGCGGTTCACCCGCCAGTCGTGCACGCACACCAGCTCGCCGTCGGCGGTCAGCCGGACGTCGCATTCGAGCGCGTCCGCACCGTCCTCGATAGCCTTCCGGTACGCGGCGAGCGTATGTTCTGGTACGTCCTCGGAGGCGCCCCGATGGGCGACGACCTGGACCGGCCGTCCCACCGGGTACGGCTCCGGGGCCACGCGCGCAAACGTCACCGGGCCATGGTGCCACCGTGCGGCCGGCGGCCACGCACCGTACGGCGGTCGGCCGCGGCGCCAGGCGTACGGGTCCGGGTGCGGGCTCCGTTCGGCGGGCTCGACGGTGCCGTAGGGCGGATGCCGTACGGCGGGCCGCAGGCTCCGTACGGCGAGCCGCGGGCTCCGTGCGGCGGACCCGCGCATGGCGCACAGCTACCCCTTACGGCGGTCCGACACGCCGTAGGAAATGCTATGTGCACGACGTGATCCGTCCCCTTGTCTTCTGTCGTTCGTCATGACCCTGAGGAGAAATGCTGTGAGCACCGAGAACGAGGCCGGGTCGTCCGTACCGGCTGCGGAGTCGGCGGCCGCGCCCGACGGTGCCCCGGCTGCCCACGTTCCGCCGGCCCCCTCCGCGCCGCCCGCCGCCCCGGCCCCCGCCGACCAGGTGCCGTCGCAGGCGCAGGAGGCGGATGTCGAGCCGGGCCGGGCCGCGAGCCCCGACGGCTCCTCCTCCGCTGGACCCGCCCCCGAGGCGGTGCCCACGCAGGCGCCCCCGCCGGTCGGTCCGCCGTCGCCGTACGGCCCGCCGCCGAGCGCGCTGGCCGGTGGCGGACAGGCCCCGTCGCCGTACGACGCGCCGAAGACGGGCGCGCCGTCGTACGAGGCACCTCAGGCACCCCAGGCCCCGCACGCACCTCAGGTCCCGCAGGCGCAGGCTCCTCAGCACCAGCACCAGCACCAGCACCAGCCGCAGTACCCGCAGCCGCCGGCCGCTCCGGCGCCCGCTTACGGCGCTGCCGCGCCGGCGTACGGCGCTGCGCAGGGCGGCCAGCCCGGGCAGCCGGGTCAGCCCGGTCCGCAGGGGCCTGAGCACCAGGGGGGCCAGGAGCCCGGTGCCCAGCAGCCCAATCCGGTGCACGACCCGTACGCGGTGCCGTCCACTCCCTCGTACGCCACTCCGCAGCCCGGCGCGGGTGGCCCCGGCTCCCCCGGCGGCCCGGTGTGGGGCACCCCGATGCCTCCCGGTTCGCCGTCCGGCGACGGGCGCGGCAAGCGCCGCATCGGCAGCATGGTCGCCGCGGTCCTGGTCGCCGCTCTGGTGGCCGGCGGGGTCGGCGGCGGCATCGGCTACTACGCCGCCAAGCACAACGACGACTCCGGCTCCACCACCATCTCCGCCGCCAGCAGCAGCAAGGCGCTCAACCGCGCCCCCACCTCGGTGGCCGGCATCGCCAGCAAGACGCTGCCCAGCGTCGTCACCATCAAGGCGCAGAACAGCCAGGAGAGCGACACCGGCACCGGCTTCGTCTTCGACAAGCAGGGCCACATCCTCACCAACAACCACGTGGTCGCCCCGGGTGCCGACAGCGGCAAGCTCACCGTCACCTTCTCCAACGGCAAGACCTATGACGCCTCGATCGTCGGCCGCGCCCAGGGGTACGACGTCGCCGTCATCAAGCTGAAGAACCCGGGCAGCGTCAAGCTCACCCCGCTGCCGCTCGGCAACTCCGACAACGCCGCCGTCGGCGACGCCACCATCGCGGTCGGCGCGCCCTACGGCCTGTCCGGCACCGTCACCACCGGCATCGTCTCCGCCGTCCACCGCCCGGTCGCCTCCAGCGACGGCGAGGGCAGCAGCGCCTCCTACATGAGCGCCATCCAGACCGACGCCTCCATCAACCCGGGCAACTCCGGCGGCCCCCTGCTCAACGCCAACGGCGCCGTCATCGGCATCAACTCGGCCATCCAGCCCGGCGGCACCTCGTCCCCCGGCAGCCAGGGCGGCAGCGTCGGCCTCGGCTTCGCCATCCCGATCAACCAGGCCAAGCGGGTCGCCGCTCAGCTGATCAAGACCGGCCAACCGGTCTACCCCGTCATCGGGGTCACCCTCAACACCCAGTACGACGGCGACGGCGCCCAGATCTCCACGGACTCCAACTCCGCGATCAGCCCCAACGGCCCCGGCCAGAAGGCGGGCCTCAAGCCCGGCGACGTGATCACCAAGTTCGACGACACCCTCGTCGACAGCGGTGAGACCCTGATCGGCGAGATCTGGCAGCACGAGCCCGGCGACCAGGTCACCCTGACCTACACCCGGGACGGCTCCACCCACACCACCACTCTCACGCTCGGCCACCGCACAGGAGACAGCAACAGCTGACCCACCCCACCCCCGCCCGACGACCCGATACGCTGTCCCCCACGGCGCCCCCGCCCCCGGGGACACCCGTGGAGGCTTGCCCGAGCGGCCTAAGGGAACGGTCTTGAAAACCGTCGTGGCAGCGATGTCACCGTGGGTTCAAATCCCACAGCCTCCGCAGAGGTAGATGTACGAGCTGGTCAGATGGGGTGCCCCGGATTCTGGGGCACCCCGTCGGCGTGTTTGGGGTCCTACCGGGAACCGTCCGCGTGCCGCCGTTGGCCGGTGCGGGTGGGCCCGGGGCGGACCGGAACCGGGGTGTCGGTGGGTGGTTGTTCAATGGGCGCCATGACCGTCCGCGAACTCGTGACCAAGCTTCCCGACCCAGTCGTTCTGGCTGCCCGCTGCCGGGCGTTCGCGATGCTTGACGCCATCCTCGACGCGTACGCTCCCACCCACTCGTTCGCGACCGGCTGGCGGGAGGGCGTGGATCTGGCCTCCATGGACAACGGCGCGGGTGACCAGTACGCGATCGTGTTCGACCCGGCGGGAGTGTTCCTCTACGGGTTCGACCACGAGTGCGACGTGACGCCGTGGCGGGAAGAGCCTCGCGCGCACTGGCCCGGTCTCCTCGACGGCCTGCCGGCCTCGCTCGCGCACTACGCGACGACCCCGGAGTTCCAGTTCGACGGCTTCTTCGACGCGACGGTCTGCGCGTGGCGTCAGGCGGGTGCGCATGCCTGGGAGTGCGGGCCGGTCGGGTTCGCGGACGACGAGTCGGACGGGGCGGGCTGGCTGTTCGGCCTGCTCGCCGAAGGCAGCCCAGAGGCGTACGTGGGTTATGCGCAGGACTACTTCGGGAGGCCGGTCGACCTGGACGCCGTGCGCGCGGTGCTCGCGGGTGACCCACTGACCCGTTGGACGGTCACCGCGCTTTCTGCCACGGCGAACTTCGAGGCCCTCACCCCGCGGGCCGGCGCGCTGGGCTACCGGGTCCAGGAGGAGCCCGGCTGCGGGCTGGGGGATCATGGGGGTGGCAGATCAGGCCGAGGGCCGGTCGGCGGCTGACGTGAGGTCGGCCGTGCTGGGCCGCCTGCACGAGTGGAAAGAGGACAGCATGCCTCTCAGCGGTGAGTACCAGCCGAGCCCGGACGAGTTCGTGCGGGATCAGGTGGCCCTGTACGAGAGTTCCGGGGGCACGGAGGGCACGACCCTGGAGGGGGTGCCGGTGATCGTTCTCACCAGCCTCGGGGCCAAGAGCGGCAAGGTCCGCAAGAACGCGCTCATGCGGGTGGAGCACCAGGGGACGTACGCCGTGGTGGCCTCCCAGGGTGGCGCGCCGAGCCATCCCGCCTGGTACCACAACCTGGTCGCGCACCCGCTGGTCGAGTTGCAGGACGGTGCCGTGCGCCAGGACATGACGGCCCGCGAGGCCACGGGCGAGGAGCGGGAGCTGTGGTGGCCCCGCGCGGTCGAGGTCTGGCCGGCGTACGCCGACTACCAGACCAAGACGGACCGGGTGATCCCCGTTTTCGTCCTGGAGCCGGCGGCCCGCGCCGACTGACGCCGCTCCTGATCCTGCGCTCCCGCCCGCCTCAGGGCGGGGTGCCCGCGTCGACCCGTGAGAGGTCGAACCGGGAGAACACGAGATCCCTCGCGTATTCGCGTCCGCCCGTCGCTCCCTCCGCGCGGGCGCGGCGCAGGCCGGACGTGCGCATGCTCAGCCCGCGCGGGAGAATGGCGGGGTAGGGATACGAACAGGGACGGCTGCGGGCCGATGAGGGTGCGGGTCGCCCATCGGTGAGGGGTGCCGCGTCACGCCGCGCGGGCATGGTCTCGGACGGAGTGGCCGCGTACTCCCGAGCCCTCGAAGCCCCTCGTGTCCGCGTACCTGGCGTGCGACGCCCACCGCGCCGATCCCGCGCTCTGTGCGGTCGGCCCGAGCGCCGCCGGCGATGCCTGGAGGTTCGTCATGAACTCACCGAGCACTCACGCTCACGGAGCGGTACGGGTCGGGACCGGCAGGGGGCCGGCGGGTGCCGGGTCGGCGCGCGCTCGGCGGCTGCGATGGCCGGTCGGCTGGGCGGCCACGTTCTTCGTCCTGACCGGGCTGCTCGCCTGGGGGGCGGCGGAAACGGACACGGGCGACACCCAGAACGTGATCGCCGTGCTGTCGACGGCCTGCTTCGTCTTGTTCTGCATGACGCTGGTCCACGTCGTACGGGTGGCGCGGAGGCGTTGACCCGAGCTGACCGGAGGCGTTGATCCGGAGCTGACCCGGAGGCGCTGACCGGAGACGCTGGCGCGGAGGCGCTGACCTATAGGCTGACGGGCTTCGATGAGTGGGTGCCGGTCGGCCGGAAGGCCCGCGGGGGCGGGTCGCCTGACGCGCGTCTGAAAAGGGGAGGGAACGTGCGACGTCCCGTCGTAGCGATCAGTGCTGCGTCACTGGCCTTCTTGTTGGCCGCGTGCGGTCATGAGGCAGCTGAGCATGAGCGTGGCAGCGGGGAACCGAAGCCGGCGGGGTCGTCGGCGTCGACGGCTCGGGTGGAGGGCCTGGACGGGAAACCCGCTGCTGCGAAGGTCTTCACGGCGGGGCAGTTGCTGCCCATGCTGCTCGACTCCGAGGGCGGCCACCCGGGTACGACCGGGCAGCTCGGTTCCGGATTTGGCCCGCAGAAGGGCGAGTTGGAGGCCGACTGTCCGGCCGGGGCCAAGGACACGGTGACCGACCTGTACGGCATGCAGGCCCCCCGTGCCGTCCAGTTCACGCCGCCGCGCACTGCTGGAGGAGCACCTGGGGGAACGCCCGGAGGAACACCCGGGTGAGCAACGGCGTCCGCATCGAGCCCCGTTGAGCAACTCGTCTCCATGCGGCGCGATCAGGCGGCGCACTACATGGCGTTGAAACGGGCCCTGGCGGCGACCTGCCCGCAGACCACGGTGTCCGCGCTGGGGTTCAGGCCGATGGCTCCCCAGACGCTGCGATTCCGCCAGACCGCGGCGGAGTTGGGGGATGAGGCGTTCGTCGAGGAGACCACGACGTGGGACGGCGGCAGCGACATGCCGTCGGCCAGGCCGGACGACGGTGCGCGGACGTACACGGTCTACGTCCGCATGGGCAGCGTCGTCGTCATCTACGGAGAGTTCCCGACGGAGCAGGCGGCCGTGGCGGGTGGGGCGAAGGCGGCGGCCCGCGCGCGGACCGGGCTCGTACGTGCCGCCGCCAGTACTCCCGCTGCCGGCACTTCCGCTGCTGGCACGTCCCCCTCCGGCACGTCCCCCTCCGGCCAGGCCGATTGAGTCCTGGGCGACCGCCGGGCGGCTCGGGAGCAGGCCGGGCCGACGACCCGGGGTGCCCGGAGGGGATGGCCTGGGTAACGGTGGCTTGTTCACGCGGCATTGACACCGTGCGCGGGCCGTCACCATCATGTGCGCGGCATCCCTGATCGGGTATGTCGCGAAAACCTCCTCAGCGCGCACAATCGCGCAGGCATCTCCGCCTGAGCCGCCCCCACCGGACCGTCAGGAGAGCATTCGTGCCCGACATCAACCGTCGAAGGTTCCTCCAACTCGCCGGCGGCACCGCTGCCGCGTCCGTGCTCAGCGGCGGCATCGCCAAGGCCGCCGCGATCCAGGCCGCCGCCGGAACCGGGACGTTGCAGGACGTCGAGCACGTCGTCGTCCTCATGCAGGAGAACCGTTCGTTCGACCACTACTTCGGCACCCTGCGGGGCGTCCGCGGCTTCGGCGACCCGCGCCCGGCCACCCTGCCGAGCGGCAGCACCGTCTTCCACCAGGCGGACTCCTCCGGGCACGCGACGCTGCCCTTCCGGCCGGACGCCGACAACCTGGGCCTGCAGTTCATCCAGGACCTCGACCACAGCTGGTACGGCACCCACCAGGCGTGGAACGGCGGCAACTACGACGACTGGATTCCCGCCAAGGGCACCACCACGATGGCGTACCTCACCCGCGCGGACATCCCCTTCCACTACGCCCTCGCCGACGCGTTCACCGTCTGCGACGCGTACCACTGCTCGATGCTCAGCTCCACCGACCCCAACCGCTACTACATGTACACCGGTTACGCGGGCAACGACGGCAGCGGCGGCGGCCCCGTGCTGGGCAACGAGGAGGCCGGCTACGGCTGGACCACCTTCCCGGAGATCCTGGAGAACGCGGGCGTCTCGTGGAAGGTCTACCAGGACACCGGCACCGGCCTGGACACCGGCGGCGGTTGGGGCTGGACCAGCGACGGCTTCATCGGCAACTACGGTGACAACTCGCTGCTCTACTTCGAGCAGTACCGCAACGCCGTGGCCGGCGACCCGCTCTACGACAAGGCCCGCACCGGCACCGATGTCAACGGCGGGGACGGCTACTTCGACCAGCTCAAGGCGGACGTGCTGGCCGGGCGGCTGCCGCAGGTCTCCTGGATCGCCGCCCCCGAGGCGTTCTGCGAGCACCCCAACTGGCCTGCGAACTACGGCGCCTGGTACGTCTCCCAGGTGCTCGACGCGCTCACCGCCGACCCCGACGTGTGGAGCCGTACCGCCGTCTTCCTCACCTACGACGAGAACGACGGCTTCTTCGACCACGTGGTCCCGCCCTTCCCGCCCGCCTCCGCCGCCCGCGGCCTGTCCACCGCCGACGTCACCCAGGACCTGTACACCGGCGGCGTGTCCGGGTACGCCGCCGGGCCGTACGGACTCGGACCGCGGGTACCGATGCTGGTCCTCTCGCCCTGGAGCACCGGCGGTTGGGTCTGCTCCCAGACCTTCGACCACACCTCGATCGTGCAGTTCATCGAGAAGCGGTTCGGCGTGCACAACCCCAATGTCTCGCCCTGGCGCCGCGCGGTCTGCGGCGACCTCACCGCCGCCTTCGACTTCACCCGCAGCGACTCCGCCGCGCCCACGCTCCCCGGCACCGGCGGCTATGCCCCGCCGAACCACGACAACCCCGGCGACTACGTCCCGACCCCGCCGTCCACCGGTACGGTGCCGGCGCAGGAGGCCGGCCTGCGCAACGCCCGCGCGCTGCCGTACGACCTGGCCGCGGACACCGAACCGGTCGACGGGCGCATGCAGTTCACCTTCGGCAACTTCGGCGCGGCGGGGGCGGCCTTCCTCGTCACCTCCGTGGTGCGCTCGGACGGCCCGTGGCCGTACACGGTCGAGGCGGGCAAGACCCTCACCGACACCTGGGCGATGCCCGGCGCCTCCTCGCCGTACGACTTCTCGGTCCAGGGGCCGAACGGCTTCCTGCGCCGGATGGCCGGCACGGCGGGCTCGGTCGGCCCCGAGGTGACCGCCCGGAACGACGCCTCCGCCGGCCAGGTCACCCTGGTCTTCAGCAACCCCGGCACCGACTCGGTCACGTTCACCGCGACCGACGCGTACGCGCCCGACGACCACTACACGTACACCGTCGCGGCGGGCGGCTCGCACAGCGTCCCGGGCTGGGGCGTGGCCGCCGGCAACCACTGGTACGACGTCACGGTCACCTCCAGCGCCGACGCCGCGTACGTGCGGCGCTTCGCCGGACACGTGGAGACCGGCGCCGCGAGCACCAGCGACCCGGCCACCGTGACGGCCTGACCGCTCACCCTCTGCCCACCCGCCCGCCCGCCGACCCCGTCCGCCCTGGCTGCGAGGCGGGTGGGCCGACGGGTGCGGGTACTCATCGCGGGTTGAGTAGCTGAGCCGATGAGGGATGATCTCCGGCCGGGCAGGCTGTTCCCATCGAACATCGGGAGCGGATGATGACGAAGGACAGCCGGGGCCGGAACCGAAGCGGTGCCGTCAGGGCAGCGGGGCGGCACGGGATACGGGCGTCGATGGTCGGGGCGGTGCTGGTGGGCGCCGCGGTCGTGGCGACGAGTACGGCGTGTGGCGTGGACCTGCGGGATCGCGAGTGCACGTCGAACGAGTATCCGGTCCAGGCGGTCGGGCCGGAGGGCGGCGGCCAGTGCGTCACCAAGGGCAAGGAGCCGCCGGCGGGCACCGTCCGCTACCCGAAGGGGCAGGAGCCGAAGCGCGTCGGTGACAAGTGGGACCTGTACTGGCAGGACCACGGACTCGACGCGAACGGCAAGCTGATCAAGAAGTGACGCCGGGGTCCGCGCCGCGGGGGGTGGCGAGGATCGCACGGCCGCGGTCCGGGGTGATCAGCTGGGCCAGGACGGGGTCGGCGAGCAGGGATATCGGGGCGATGTGGTCCTCGCTCAGTGGGCGCCACAGGGCCAGTGCCGCCCGGAGTTCGGGCCATGCCTCCTCGCACAGGGCCTCGCGGGCCGCTCGGACCCGGGCGGGGCTGGACAGCGGGCCCGGTTCGGGGGTCGGGCCGCCGTGTGTCGCGTAGAGGGTGACGACGATCGGGCCCCTGTCCATCGGCTCCTCGTCGGGGGTGCGGAAGGCGGGGTGTGCGGCGAGGCGGTCGGCGACGGCGTGCACCGCGGCGTCGAACTCGGCCCCGCCGAAGGTGAGTCGGAAGCCCGGCTCGGCGGCTCGGGCTTCGTGGTCGCGGATGAGCGCGCGCACCGGTTCTGACGCCTGTTCCTTGAGGCGTGGCAGGGGCCGCAGGTCGTGCGGGTGGGCGAGCTGGTCGTGCCGGACCAGCAACGGCAGCAACTCCGTGGCGAACAGCGGTCCGAGCAGGAGGTCGTCGCCGCCGGGGACGTGCCACAGCAGGTTCGCGATGACGCCGCGCCAGTCGCCGAGCAGCGCCGTCATCTGCGCGCTCAGCACATCGGCGCGCTCGCTGCCGTACTCGTGCGCCTTGGCGAACAGGGCGAGCGGCTCGTCCACCGCGCCGGCCAGCGCCTGACGACGGGCCTGTTCGACCTGCGCGTCCCAGTGGTCGCGCGTGGCGCCGGGCGGCTTGCGCAGGGCGTGGAAGGACACCCACTGCCGACGCATGAGGTCGTGGAACGAGTCGTACCGCTCAGGACCCATGCCGGACCAGGACGCGAGCCAGTACGCCGCCCACTCGCCGTCCGCGTCCACGTCGTCCGGGTCGAGCAGCATGACGGCGGCGTCACCGTCGAGGGACAGCCGCAGCGAACGCGCGAGGACCTTCGCCTCCGCGATCTCGAACGGCTCCTCCTCGTCTTCCTCCTCCTCGTCCTCGTCCTCATCGTCGTCCTCATCGTCCTCGGCGCTGTCCGCCGCGAGGTCCTCGTACACCTCGATCCAGGTGCGGTCGTCGGTGTCCCGCAGCCACGCCAGCTCCTCGGTGCCCGCCAGCCGGTAGATGAAGTCGCCCGCGTCGCGCCACCCGTTGGTGACGAGCAGGAACTCCCGCAGCGAGGGCGGCAGCCGGCGCCCCAGCCGGGCCTCGGCGGACGCCACCTCGGCCTCGCCCGCCGGCGCGAAGCCGAGCCAGGTGTCCCGGACGACCTCCTCCGCGAGCGGCAGGTGCTGCTCCGGGTCGTGCGCCGCGACCCACTCCGCGCTCCACTGCTCCAGGAATGGCCGCCACTGCGTACGCTCGCCCATCGCCCCCACCGTTCCTCGCCCGTTGTCGTCTGATGCCACCTCACCACAGGGGTACGACAACGGGCGTGGCCGGTCGGTGCGGACGGGCCGCGTTGTCGTAGGTGCGTGCTACGCATGGGGTCATGGACGTGGAGAACGCATCGCGGGAGGAATTGGACGCGCTTCGGGCGGCGTTCGGCGTCGACGACGGGGGAGCGTCGGCGCTCGGGTGGGAAGGGGTGCGGGCGTTCGAGGCGGAGTGCGGGGTGGTGCTGCCGGAGCCGTACCGGACGTTCGTCGCCGAGGTGGCGGACGGCTCGCCGCTCGGGCCACCGGAGTTCGGGCTGGTGAGCCTCGGCGGTGCGGGCGGCGACGACGGGCGGAGCGGGCAGAAGGGCCGGAACGGGCGGCGGGAAAGGGAGTTGGGGCGGCCGTTTCCGCTGACGGACGCGTGGGTGTGGGAGGACGATCCGCGGCCCGTGGCGGAGATCGACCCCGTCCTTGAGCGCGTGTTCGACGACGGTTCCGTCGTGCTGGGGACGGACGGGTGCGGCATGTACTGGCACCTGGTGGTCTCGGGGCCGCAGCGGGGACACGTGTGGCTGATCACCGGTGAGGGCGCGGTGCCCTTCGGCGCGGAGTTCGGACACACCGGCGGGGACGCGGGTTTCGCGGGGTGGGTACGGCACTGGGCCACGGACAGGCCCTGGTTCGACGAGGGTTGAGGGGGCGGGCGGGCCCTGTCCGGGCGGTGGATCGCGCCCGGACAGGGCCTAGGTTTGGGGGTGCACGCGGCCACGCGCGGTGCCGCGGTGGAGGAGGAGCCCCGGTGGTGGACGGATCGATGCCGTACGGCTGCGAGTTGGCGCGGCTGACGGTGGTGCGGCACGGGGAGAGCGCGGCGAACGAGCTGTTCGCGCGTGCCGTGGAGACCGGGGACGCGGACCTGCGGGTGGCGGAGCCCACCGACGCGCAGGTGCCGCTGTCGGCGACCGGGGTGCGGCAGGCGGAGGCGCTCGGGCGGTGGCTGGCCGGGCTGGGAGCGCGGGAGCGGCCGCAGTCGGTGATCTGCTCGCCCTATGCGCGGGCGGTGCGGACGTGGGAGGTGATGGCGTCGGTCGCGGACGCGGCGGGGGCGTCGTACGGGCCAGCGCTCGTGGACGAGCGGCTGCGGGACCGGGAGATGGGCGTGCTGGAACTGATGACGCCGCCGGCGGTGCGCGCGTACGCCCCCGCGGAGGCGGATCGGCGCGAGCGGGTGGGCGAGTGGTTCTACCGGCCGCCGGGCGGCGAGTCGTTGGCGGATGTGACGTTGCGGGTCAGGGACTTCCTGACGGAGTTGGGTCCCGCGGCGGCCGGACGCCGGGTGCTGCTCGTGGCGCACGACGCGGTGGTGCCGGCGGTCGGCCGCGTGCTCGCGGGGATCGGCGGGGCGCGGGCCGCGACGATGCCGGCGCAGGTGCCGAACGCGTCGCTGAGCTGGTGGGTGCGCGACGGGGTGGGGATGCGACCGGTGGTGATCGGCGGGACGCCGCATCTCGGCGGCTGATCCCGGCGCGGGGGGTGCGAGCCCGTACCGAGTGCGTCAAGTGCTCCTGAAAAGGGCGGAAGACGGGTTTATCGACAGATCGTCACGCGTGCGAGGGAAACGGATCATGGTGGGGCATTACGGGCGACCGGGTGGGCAAGTCTGCTGATGGCGACGCCGAACAAGCCGGCGGAGCGGTCGGCCGGCCGCTCCCCGAACCTCAGAGAGTATGTCCCCTGGGAGGGAACACCATGGCAAGCATCCGTACCGTCCGTGTCCTGGCCGCCGTCGCGGCACTGCCCCTTGCGGGAGTGCTGTTCGCCGGCACCGCCACGGCCGACAACGGTTCAATTGCGGGTGGCCACTCGAACGCGACGGTGGTGAGCAACTCCGGTGGCAACGTGGGTGGCGGCAACTTCGGGAACGTGACGACGACTCAGCAGGCCGCCACCGGAGCCGGCGCCTCGAACGTGAACAACACGGCCAACGTGGCGGGTTCGGCCTTCACGTCCGTCGACCAGAACACGGTGGGCATCCACTTCTCGCCGCTGTGGTGAGCCGCGGGCCGGGCGCGCCTGTCGCACCGGTCCGCTGAGGAGGGGCCTGGTCACACGGGACGCGCGGCGGCGCGAGAGTGTCGTCGCGCGTCCCGGACCCTCGGGGAGGGCGACGACGAGGGCGGGGTGGGGCCATGGGCACGGCGGACGTGGGGAGCGGTGGACGGTCACGGTGCGCGGGACGGGCACGGCGCGGAGGGGTGAGGAGGAGGGTGGCGAGTGGGGTGAGCTGACGCGAGGTGATGGGGTGGACCGGTGAAGTGACGTACGGCGGGCGCGGAATCGGGGTCGGCGGTGAGGTGGCGCTGTGCCGGGTCGGGCGGTGGGCGATGAGAGGGGGATCGCCCACGTGGTGGCCTGCTGGTGCGCGGCGGGGGATGCCGGCTCGGGAGGGGCCGCGGGGAGGGCTCGTGGCGGCGTGGCCGAGGGCGGTGCGGCGCTCGCGGTCGAGTGGAGGGGCGGATGGGGTGGAGGGGGCGATGCTCGGGTGGGGGTGCGAGGGGCGACAACTTGTCCACAGCCTGTGGACAAATATCTGCCGGTGCCGGTTCTCCGGGCCACCGTCGGGTCACTGCCGGGCCCGGGCCCGCTGGTCCGCGCCGATCCGACTCCCGTGGCCGCCGGGCGCCCCACCCTGATCGCCCCACTCCGGCCGGCGCCGACCCGCGCCGACCCGCCTCGCACCGCACGGCCCCGCATCGCCCCCCGCCCTACCCCCGTACAGGGGCGGCGCGGGCGGACGGGTGGGCGGCTTTCGTGGCCTCCCGGCGTGTCTGCGCGGTGCGGCGGCGTGATCATCGTTGACTCAACCAATGACCGAAACCAGTGCTTTTATCCGTTATTTCCTTGCGGGTGCCCTCGCGCTGACCGGGCTGCTGCTCCCGGCGGTGCCCGCGGACGCCGCCATCCCGTCCGACGCCCAGCGCAACTTCAGCGGGCAGGCGTTCGACACCTGCCAGGCCCCCGACCTCGCCACCATGAACGCGTGGATCGCCCACTCCGACTACCGGGCGGCGGGGATCTACTTCGGCGGCCGGGCCAGGGCCTGCAAGTCGCAGACCCATCTGACCCCGGACTGGGTCCGGCAGACCACCAAGGCCGGATGGAGCCTGCTGCCGATCTACGTCGGCTCGCAGAGCCCGTGCGTGACGGGCTCCAACAAGAACCCTTACCGGATCGACACCGAGCAGCCCACGTCCCAGGGCGCGAGCGAGGCCGCCGACGCGGTGCAGCAGGCGGACGCCCTCGGGCTGGAGCCGGGCAGCGCGCTCTACCTCGACATGGAGGCGTACGACATCGGGAACGCTTCGTGCGCGACGGCGACGTTGAAGTACATCCAGGCATGGGACAAGGGCGTGGCGGCGGCCGGATACGTCTCCGGGTTCTACAGCAGCGCCGACTCGGGCATCAAGCACATGGCGAAGTCGCGGCTGGCGGGCGTGTCCGACCTGCCGCAGGTGCTCTGGTACGCCCGCTGGGGGGTGACCCCGACGCTGACCGACGAGCCGTCGCTCGGGTCCGACGCGTGGACCCCGCACGCGCGTATCCACCAGTACCACGGCGCCGTCTCCGAGTCGCACGGCGGGAAGAAGCTGAGCATCGACCGCGACCTGGTGGACGCCCCGGTCGCCATCGTCGGCTGAGCCGTAGCGAACCGCCACCCGCGTGCCGGCCGGGCGTACAAGCCCGACGTGCGGCCCCGCGTCCCGGCCCGACCCCTACTCCCGCGAGCCGATCCCCTGCGGGACGGCCACCCCCGGCTCCACCCCCGGGGGGTGGGGACAGCCCCCGGCCTACGACCTGAGGGTGATTCCGTGTCGGCACCTGCGGCCGATCCGCCGACCGTGCCCCGGCTCCTACCTTTGAACCATGACCACGCCAGTGTGCACCAGCGCCAATACGACGCAGTTCACGGCCTACGTCCGGAGCAAGGGCCCGACGCTGCTGCGCACCGCGCGCTCCTTGACCCCCAACCCCTCCGACGCGGAAGACCTGCTGCAGACGGCCCTGACCAAGACCTACCTCGCCTGGGACCGGATCGACGACCACCGCGCGGTCGACGGCTACGTCCGCCGTACCCTGGTCAACACCCGCACGTCGCAGTGGCGCAAGCGCCGGGTGGACGAGTTCAGCACCGACGAACTGCCGGAGCCGGCCACCATCGGGCCCGACCTCATCGAGCAGCAGGCCCAGCGCGACGCGCTGCTGCGGGCGATAGCGCGGCTCCCGCCGCGGCAGCGCGCCATGGTGGTGCTGCGCTACTACGAGGACATGAGCGAGGTGCAGACCGCGGAGGCGCTCGGCGTCTCGGTCGGCACCGTCAAGAGCGCGGTCTCCCGCGCCCTCGGCAAGCTCCGGGACGACGCCGAGCTGGAGCTGTCCGTCGCCTGACCGCACCCGGCGACGGACCGGCGGAATCCCCGCGGGGTAGTGACATACCCCGCGGTATGGACGCAGAATCGCGGGCACACCCCTCGTAGTCGCCCGGAGGCCCGCGTGCTCAGCACTATGCAGGACGTTCCGCTGACCGTCACCCGCATCCTCGTGCACGGCACGCTGGTGCACGGCCGGTCCACGATCACCACCTGGACCGGCGGGGACCAGCCGCAGCGCCGCACGTTCCGGGAGACCGGCGTCCGTGCCGTCCAGCTCGCAGGCGCCCTGCGCGACGAACTCGGCGTCGGCCGCGGCGACCGGGTCGCGACCCTCATGTGGAACAACGCCGAGCACATGGAGGCGTACCTCGCGATCCCCGCCATGGGTGCGGTGCTGCACACCCTCAACCTGCGGCTGCCCGCCGGCCAGCTGAGCTGGATCGTCAACCACGCCGCCGACCGGGTGATCCTCGTCAACGGCACCCTGCTTCCGCTGCTCGCCCCGCTGCTGCCGGCCCTGGAGAGCGTCGAGCACCTGGTCGTCGTCGGCCCCGGCGACCGGTCACCGCTGGACGGCGTCCGCCCGGCCGTGCACGACTACGAGGAACTGCTCGCCGGCCGCCCGGCCAGGTACGACTGGCCGGAGCTGGACGAACGCGAGGCCGCGGCCATGTGCTACACCTCCGGGACCACCGGCGACCCCAAGGGCGTGGTCTTCTCCCATCGCTCGGTCTACCTGCACTCCCTCCAGGTCATCTCCGCCGAGTCGATGGGCCTGACCAACCGCGACACCTCGCTGCCGGTCGTGCCGATGTTCCACGTCAACGCCTGGGGCCTGCCGCACGCCGCCTTCATGTCCGGGATCAACCTGCTGATGCCGGACCGCTTCCTCCAGCCCGGCCCGCTCGCCGAGATGATCGAGAGCGAGCGCCCCACCCACGCCGCCGCCGTCCCGACCATCTGGCAGGGCCTGCTCGGCGAGCTGACCGCCAAGCCGCGCGACGTCGGTTCGCTCAAGCAGGTCACCATCGGCGGCTCGGCCTGCCCGCCCGCGCTGATGAAGGCGTTCGACGAGCAGCTGGGGGTGCGGCTGGTCCAGGCGTGGGGCATGACCGAGACGTCCCCGCTGGGCACCATCGCCCACCCGCCGGGCGACCTCACCCCGGAGGAGGAGTGGGAGTACCGCATCACGCAGGGCCGCTTCCCCGCCTCCGTCGAGGCGCGGCTGATCGGCCCGGACGGCTCGCAGATGCCGTGGGACGGGCAGTCCGCGGGCGAGCTGGAGGTGCGCGGCCCGTGGATCGCCGCCGCGTACTACGGCGGCGCCGGCGAGGAACCGCTGCGGCCGGAGGACAAGTTCAGCCCGGACGGCTGGCTGCGCACCGGCGACGTCGGGGTGATCTCCGACGACGGCTTCCTCACCCTCACCGACCGCGCGAAGGACGTCATCAAGTCCGGCGGCGAGTGGATCTCCTCGGTCGACCTGGAGAACCACCTCATGGCGCACCCCGACATCGCCGAGGCGGCCGTGGTCGCCGTCCCCGACGAACGCTGGGGCGAGCGCCCGCTCGCCACCGTCGTGCTGCGCGAGGGCGCCACCGCCGACTACACCGAGCTGCGCGACTTCCTCGCCGAACGGATCGCCCACTGGCAGGTGCCCGAGCGCTGGGCGATCGTGCCGACCGTACCGAAGACGAGCGTCGGCAAGTTCGACAAGAAGGTGATCCGGAAGTCCTACGCGGACGGCGAGTTGGACGTCACCCGCCTCTAGCGCCGGCCGCGACGAGCGGGACCGTACCGGCCGAACGGTACGGTCCCCGCGCCGCGGTTACGGTGCCGCGCCGATCAATTGCGGTGCCGCGCCGCGATGACGGTCGGGCCCGTCGCCACGGTCCCGCGCCGTCGTCACGCACCCGCGCTCACCCCTTCGCCTCCGCCCCGATCCGCGGGAACAGCGGGCGGGCCGGGGGCAGCACCCCGTCAACCGGGGTGACCTGCGCGGCGATCCGGGCCGCCGCCCCCGGCAGGAACGGCTCGACCGCCACCGCCAGGGCCACGCACCCGCGGTGCAGCGCGGCCAGGACCGCGTCGAGCCGTGCGCCCGCCGCCGGGTCACCGCCGCGCTCGGCCTTCGCCGACTCCCAGGGACGGGTGGCCTCCACCGCGCGGTTCGCCTCCTCCACGATCGACCGGACCGCCGCGCCGGCCCGACGGAAGTCGAACGCCTCCAGCGCCGCGTCGATCCGCCCGGGCGCCGCCTCGCATGCGGCCGCCACCTCCTCCGTGCCGGCGGGCTGTTCGGCCGACTCCGGCACCCGGCCGCCGCGGTAGGAGTGCACCATGGTGACGATCCGGTTCACCACGTTGCCCAGACCGCCCGCGAGGTCGGCGTCCGCGCGGGCCACCAGACGTTCCCGGGTGTAGTCCGCGTCCCCGATCCGGGGCACGTCGAGCAGCAGCCACCAGCGCACCGCGTCGGTGCCGACCTCCGCCGCCAGTTCCGCCGGGTCCACCGCGGTCCCCACCGACTTGCTGATCTTGCGGCCGTCGACGGTCAGATAGTCGTGCACCAGGACGTCCGTCGGCAGCGGCAGCCCGGCCGACAGCAGCATCGCGGGCCAGTACACGGCGTGGAAGCGCAGCACGCCCTTCCCCACGAGGTGCACCCGCCGCCCGTCGCCCGAGCCCGTACCTGTTTCCGCCCCCGCGGCCGTACCCCCGGCCGCCTCCACGCCCCACCACCGTTCGAAGTCCGGTGCCCCGCTGCCGTATCCGAGGCTCGTGACGTAGTTGCCGAGGGCGTCCCACCAGACGTAGACGACCTGGTCGGGGTCGCCGGGCACCGGGATGCCCCAGCCGCGGGCGCGGCGCTGCGAGCGGGAGACGGAGAAGTCGTGCAGCCCGGAGTCGATCAGGGCCAGCACCTCGTTGCGGCGCGCGGCGGGCTCGATCCGCAGGGTGCCGTCGGTGATCAGCGCGCGCAGCCGGTCGCCGTAGCGGGACAGCCGGAAGAACCAGTTCTCCTCGGCCACGAGGTGCGGCCTGGTCAGGTGCTCGGGGCACAGGCCGTCCGCGGTGAGCTCGTCCGGTGTGTAGAACTGCTCGCAGCCGACGCAGTACAGCCCTTCGTAGTGCTTGCGGTACAGGTCGCCGGTCGCGGCGACCCGCTCCCACAGCCGCTCGACGCCGACCCGGTGCCGGGGGTCGCTGCTGGTGCGGATGAAGTCGTCGAAGGAGAGCGCGAGGGGCTCGCGCAGATCGGCGAACGCGGTCGCGTTGCGGTCCACCAGCTCCTGTACGGGGACGCCCTCGGCCTCGGCGGCGAGCACGTTTTTCAGCGAGTTGTCGTCGGTGCCGGTCAGGAAGCGGACGTCCCGGCCGGCCTGGCGGGCCCGCCTGGCCAGCACGTCGGCCTGCACCAGTTCCAGCGCGAAGCCGAGGTGCGGACGGGAGTTGACGTAAGGGATCGTGGTCGTGACGTAGAAGCGCGACATCGGAACCTCCTGCGATCAGGGCGGCGGGGCTCCGACCCGCGACACGCGAACGAGGCCCCGACTCGGGGCCTCGGATGCGTCACACGTTCGCGTCAGCGGCCCCTGCGGGGCATCATCGCGAAGGCGTGTGCGGTCATGGGCCGACCCTAGCAAAGCGCCTGGAGCGGTCCGAACGGTTTACCGCCCCCGGGTATTCCGCACCCGCGCTCGCCTGGTGCCGAGGGTCCGGTGCCCCGCCGCCCGCCGCCCTGGCGCCTTCCGTCCGAGACGGCCCGCCGTCCGCGCTCGCTCCGCTACGTGCCGATCTTCCCCAGCAGGTCCACGATCCTGGACTGCACATCCGTGCTGGTCGACCGCTCCGCGAGGAACAGCACGGTCTCGCCGGACGCCAGCCGCGGCAGCTCGGCCGGGTCGATGTCCGCGGAGGTGTAGACGACCAGCGGCGTGCTGTTGAGCCGGGAGTTGCCGCGCAGCCAGTCCACGATGCCCTGGCGGCGCCGCCGGATCAGCATGAGGTCCATCACCACCAGGTTCGGGTGGATCTGGGCGGCCTTGGTCATCGCGTCGGCCTCGGAGTCGGCGTGGGTGACCTGCATTCCGCGCCGCTCCAGCGTGGCCGAGAACGCCATCGCGATCGGGTCGTGGCCCTCCACCAGCAGCACCCGCGGCGGGTGCTGCTCGCTGTCGCGCGGCGCGAGCGCCTTCAGCAGCACCGCCGGGTCGGCGCCGTACGCGGCCTCGCGGGTCGCCTGGCCGAGACCGGCCGTCACCAGCACCGGGACCTCGGCGGCGGCCGCGGCCTGGCGCAGCGCCTGCAGCGCGGTCCGGGTGATCGGCCCGGTCAGCGGGTCCACGAACAGCGCGGCGGGCGGCTCGGCGACCTGCGCGTCGACCTCTTCGCGGGATCGTACGATCACCGGACGGTAGCCCCGGTCGGTGAGCGCCTGCCGGGTCGAGACGTCGGGCTCGGGCCACACCAGCAAGCGGCGCGGCTCGTCCAGCGGCTCCTCGTGGCGGTCGTCGGCGGCCTCTCCGACGGGCACGTCGGTGACGTCCACCGCGCCGTTCGGCCCGTCCAGCAGCTCCGGTCCCTCGGCCGCGCCCGCCGCGGGCGCCCCGATCGCGTACGACCGGCCCGGCGGCTGCGGTTGCTGCTCCTCCAGCGGCGGCACGGGCCGCAGCAGCGCGGTGTCGCGCTCCCCGCCGGCCTGGCCGCGGCCGCGCGGGTCCGGCTTGCGCACCGGGAGCTGGCCGCTGTCGGGGTCGGCCTGCGGGTGCTGGCGGGCCTGGTGCTCGCCGCCCGGGCCGGGCTGCTGGTTCGGCAGCAACGGCTGCGGGCCGGGCGGCGGTTGGAGCTCCTGCGGTCCTTGCGGGTTCTGCGGCTGGGGTGCGGCGAGCCTGCGCCGGCGCCCGGAACCGCCCGCCGCGACCTGCGCGGGAAGTCCCTGCGGGTGCTGCGCCTGTACGGCCTGGGTGGGCGTCTGCTCGCGCGGGTCGGCGCCGAACGGCACACCCTGGCCGAGAGTACGCACGCTTATGGCCCGGCTGTGGGCCTGCTGCGACGGGTCCTGCTGCGGGCCGCCGCGGCTGCCGGGCGTGCCGTCGTGGGCACCTTGCGGGTCCTGGTGCGCGGCGCCCTGACCACCGGCCTGCGGCCAGGAAGTGGGTCCGGGGCCGGCCGCGGGGTGGCCGGGGTGGTCGTTCGGCGCGGACGGCGGTGCGGGCGCGGGCCGTTCGGGGTCGGGCCAGGTCCGGGGGGCCGGCTGCTGCGGGGGCGCCGCCGGTTCGGGGGCGGGCGCGGGGCGCGGCTCGGCCCGCGCGGCGGGGTCGGTGCCGGGCGCGTCCGGACCCGGCTGCGGCCAGCTCTGGGCCGGCGGCCGCGGGTGACCGTTGTCCGGCGGGTCCTCCCGGTAGGGCATCCCGGGTACGGGCGGCTGCTGCGGCGCGGCTTCGAGGGCGCGGCGACCGCGGCGGCCGGTACCGGGGGCCGGGTCCTGGCCGCCCTGCGGGTTCGCCGGGTTCAGCTGGTTCGGCGGGCTGAGCTGGTTGCCCGGGTTCGGGGCGCCGTCGCGGCCCGCGCCGCCGTCGGCCGGGGGCAGCGCGTTCGGGATGCGCGGCGCCGGAAGCTGCCGCAGCTCGCCGCCGCCCTCGGGGGACTGCTCCTCCACGGCCGGACGTCCCCTGCGGGCCCGGCGCCCGGTCGGCCGTACGCCCTCCGCCGGGTCGGCGCCCTCGGGTCCACCCGGTCCGCCCGGACCACCTGGCCCGATCTGCGGAATCTGCGGCGACGGTGACTGCGACTGAGGCTGCGGTGACCGCGCGCCGGCCTCCGGCTGCGGCCCGGCCGGGGCCTGCGGCTGGTCCTGCTGCCCGGCCTGCGGTTGCTCCTGCCCCTGCGGGTGTTCCGGACGGCCGACGGGCCGCCGCAGCGCACGCCGGCGCCCGGTCGGGGCCTCGGTCTGGTCGGCGGCCGGCGGGATCGACCACGGCGCCAGGACCGTACCGGTGTCGTCGCCGGGGTGGGGCGGCTGCGGGCCCGGCTCGGACCGCTCCCCCCGCTCCGCGTCCGTCCCGCCGCCGGGTGCCGCGTGCGAACGGCGGGCAGCACGCCCGCCGGGCACCGGACCGTCGGGCCCCGCACCCGTCGCCGCGGCCGTACCCGCGCCCGCGCGCGCCGCGTCGCCGTTCCCGCCGGAGTGCGCGCCCCCGCGCGAGGACGCGCCCGTACCCCTGCCGCCGCTCGTGCCGCCGGCGGTTCCGGAACCGCCTTCCGCGGCTGCCGCCCGGGCGGCGCGCACCGTGTCCGGGTCGAGGCCGAGCGGCACTTCGAGGACGTACGCGCTGCCCTGGCCCGGCACCTCATGGGTCTGCAGCACCCCGCCGTGCCGTTCGATGACGCCGCGCGCCAGCGGCAGGTGCACCGGGTCGCCGCCGGCGCTCGGGCCGCGCACGTCGATGCGTACGACGTCGCCGCGCTGGGCCACCGCGACCACGATGGTGGAGTCCCCGGCGTACGCGATCGCGTTGCCCGCCGAGTCCACCCCCGCCACGTCGGCGACGAGGTGGGCGAGCGCCTGGGCCATCCGCCCAGGGTCCACCGACGCCTCGATCGGCGCCGCGTGCACGGCGAACTGGGCCCGGCCGGGCCCGATCAGCTCGACCGCGCCCTCGACGGCCGCGGCCACCACCTCGTCCAGGCCGATCACCGAGCGGTGCAGCTTGTCGTCGCCGCGGTCCAGCCGCTGGAAGTCCAGCACGTTGTCGATCAGGGTGGTGATCCGGGCGTATCCGGCGGAGAGGTGGTGCAGGATCTGGTTGGCCTCCGGCCACAGCTGCCCGGCCGGGTCGGCGGCGAGCCCGGTCAGCTCGGCGCGCAGTTCGGCCAGCGGTCCGCGCAGCGAGGTGTCCAGCAGCGCGCGGAGCTGCCCGGTGCGGGCGGCCAGCGCGTCGTACTGGGTCCGGTCGGTGAACGTCATGACCGCGCCGACCAGTTGGTCGCCGTCGCGGACCGGCGCCGTGGTCAGGTCCACCGGCACCGCCCTGCCGTCCTTGCGCCACAGCACCTGGCCGCGTACCCGGTGCTTGCGGCCCGAGCGCAGCGTGTCGGCGAGCGGGGTCTCCTCGTACGCCAGCGGTGAGCCGTCCGGGCGGGAGTGGTGCACCAGCGGGTGCAGCTCCTTGCCGCCGAGGTCGGTCGCCCGGTGGCCGAGGATCTGCGCGGCCGACGGGTTGACCAGCACGATCTTGCCCTCGGTGTCCACGCCGACCACGCCCTCGGCCGCGGCCCGCAGGATCATCTCGGTCTGCCGCTGCTGGCGGGCGAGTTCGGCCTCGGTGTCCACGGTGCCGGACAGGTCGCGCACCACCAGCATCAGCAGTTCGTCGCCGGTGTAGTGCGGCATGCCGTCGCCGAAGTCCGCGTACGCGGTGCGGCTGTCGTCCAGGTTCGCGCTCGTCACCTGGGCCGGGAACTCCGAGCCGTCGGTGCGGCGCGCCTGCATCCGGGTCGGCTTCGTCCGGGTGTCGTCGGCCGCCGCCTGCGGGCTGCGCATCGACCCGGGGATGCGCTTCGGGTCGAACGACGGCAGCAGGTCCAGCAGTCCGCGCCCGACCAGTGCCGTGCCCGGTGCCTCGAAGGTCTCCAGCGCTATCGCGTTCGCGTTGACCACCGTGCCGTTGGCGTTGACCAGCAGCAGCGCGTCCGGGAGGGCGTCCAGTATCGAGGCGAGGCGAGCAGCGCCTCTGGATGGCCTGCTGCTCACGAGACGCGTCCTCCCTGTTACCGCATGTGCTGTTACACGTGGCGCAGTCCCCGGTGTGGCGCGCAGTGTCGGGCGCGGCGTCCGGACGAACTCACCTGAGTCGTACGGCGCTGTCGGCTGACGTCACGGGCGGCCCATCTTGCCGCCGCCCACCGGGCCATGTCACTAGACCGAGTGTACGGGTCGGGGTTGCTCCTGTGGCGTTGGACGGTCATGTGCCGTCACGGGGTGGGGGGTTGGGGGTTGTGCGGTGAAGGTGTGGTGTACGTCACGAAAGCGGGAACGCGGGGGTTCCGTGCCTGGCCGGCGGGGTTCTACGGGTTCTTCGGGTTCCGCGGGTCGGGTTCCGCGTGATGTGCCGTTCAGCTTCGTACGGGGGCGGCGCCTTGGCGCGAGGCGTCGGCCACCGGGTTGGGCAGCGCCGGGACCATGCGGTTCCAGCGGGCCACCTCGCAGCCGTTCGTCCTGCGGTAGGACTCCCGCACCGCCTGCCCCTGCCAGACGCCGGCCACCCGGGCGGACTGCGGGCCGCCGTAGATCATCGAGCACATCTGGCCGGAAGGTACGGCGGGGACCGGGCCGCCGATCTCGGCGAGGTGGGCGCAGGCGGTCGTCGGGTCGGGGCCGGGTGCGGGCACCGGAGTGGGAGCGGGAGCGGGTTCGGGTGCCGGAGTGGGCGCCGGGGCGGGTTCGGGCGCCGGGGAGCAGCTCAGCCGGTAGCTGCGGGTGTGGCCCGCGCCGTCGTCGTACGCCACGTCCAGGCTCGAGCCGGGCTGTTCCGAGGTCCAGATGGCCGGCACCGAGTGGGGGGACACCGAGGCGGGCGGGCCCGGTGGCCGGTGCGACGGCCGGTGCGGCGGGTTCCCCGAGCCGTACGCGACGCCCGTCAGCGCCGCGGTCAGTACGGCCGCGCCGGTCAGTGCCGTGGCGCCCGGGCGGGCGAGGCGGGCCCATCGGGCGGGCCGAGCCGGTCGGGCGGGCCGGAGGGGGGCGAGCGGCGAAGAGTGCATGCCCTTCTCCTACCGCCGGCCCGCTCCTCCCCCCGGCCAACCACCCCTTCGTGGGCGCGTCCAGGGACCCGCCGACCGGCCAATCCCTTTGCCCTGCCCGGTCGCGGCCTTGTACCGTACTCTCGGATTGGTCGCAGCCCTCCCGGCTGTGCCATCATTTCCCCACGCGCCCGCTCACCCGGGCACGTACCAGGAGGCGTCGCCTAGTCCGGTCTATGGCGCCGCACTGCTAATGCGGTTTGGGCTTTACCGTCCATCGAGGGTTCAAATCCCTCCGCCTCCGCCACCTCTCCCGGAGCCCCGCCGTCCCACCACGGCCGGGGCTCCTTCCTTTTCCCGCACCTCCCCCCGGGCGCCCCGCCTCCCGTCCCCCCGGACGCCCCACCTCTCCCGCGCACCTTCTCCACACGTTCCCCCCACCACCCGCACCCCCCACGGCGCCGCGTTCCCCCAGCTCACCGCCCCTCTCCCTTATCGATTTCACCTCCCGCGCCCCCTCATGTAATGTTGTTCCCGCGACGCCGACCGGCCCCAAAAAGCCGCGAAGCCACCCGCACTCGTAGCTCAACGGATAGAGCATCTGACTACGGATCAGAAGGTTGCAGGTTCGAATCCTGCCGAGTGCACAGCAGGTCAGAGGCCCCGTGGATCACTCCACGGGGCCTCTGACGTTTGCCTTGATGGCAGGCTTTGACGGCAACCGCCTCACAAGGCGGGCGCGGGGTTCGATCGCCGGCGACACCGCTACCTGACCGCGGCACGGTGAGGCCGCCAGGCTGTCGGCCACTTCACGGGCGGGGCGCCCGAGTCCCCGACACGATTCCTCCCGCTGGTGCCATCCCGACCGGGCGAAGCCGAGCAGGCGCACGACCGCTGATCCCGGCGGACGGAGGGCGCCATCCCGTAGTGCCGGATCGAGCGGACGACCCGTTGCCACGCGGGGATCGCGACTGCGGGCGGGCCGAGCCGCCGACGCTTGTTTTCAAAAGCCACACAACTCCTCTGCGAGCTCTGACGTTTCAGCTGTTACGGTCGTGCGCCTGCCCTTCGCGCGCAGAACGTGGACATGCCGGCGGCCTTCGGCTGCGAAGTCAGCACAGGGAGACCGCGGATGGACTACTGCTACACGTGCCAACGGATACTCAACGGTGTGCTGGTGTGCCCGGGTTGCGGCGCCTACGCGACCGAGGCCGAGTCGACCGCCGCCATGGCCGGTGGACCGTACGACGGCGCGTACCCGACCGGTCACCTCCGCCGCACCGAGCCGAGCGGGTTCCAGCCCGCGGGGTATTCCGCGGCGCCGGCCCCTCTGCCGGAGTACGTGCCCGCCGGCTACGCCGACCCGGCCCCGTACACCTCCACCGGGTTCGGCCCGGCCGCGGCACCGGAGACCGAGGAGGAGCCGGCAGCGGAGTCCGTGCTCGGGCCCGCGTCGATCGCGCCGACGCTGCACCGAGGCCGCGCGGCCCGGCGCCGCCAGATGGCGCGGTGGAAGAAGAGCAGGCGCCGTGCGGGCGTTGCCACCGCCTTCGCGCTGTTCAGCGGCGGCGTGACCGTGGCGTCGATGCACGCCCACGGCAAGGGCGGCGCGACCACCGCCTCGTCCGACACGGTGGCGCCGGTGAACCTGCGGACCCAGACCTCGCAGGACGGCGGGCCGTCCTCGGTGTCCCCGCAGCAGGCGGGGACCCCCGCGCACCACAACACCGCTTCGCAGCAGCGGAACGCCGCCGGCACCCCGTCCCACCCGACCGCGCAGGCCACCCACACGGTGACCGACAACGCCGGCGCGGTGCGCATCTCGGACGGCTCCCCGACCGGGCAGACCTCCGCGCAGCACAGCCGGACCCCGCAGACGTCCGCCACCACGGCTCCGACGACCGGCGACTCCGGTACGGGCACGAGCGGTTCGACGGGCACGAGCGGTTCCACGGGCACGACGACCACGGGTGGAAGCACGGGCACGACCGGAGGCGGCACCACCGCCACGCCCCCACCGACCGGGTCCACCCCTTCCACCCCGCCGACCACCACCTCACCGACGACGCCGGCCCCCCAGCAGGGCCTGTGCATCCTGATCCTCTGCATCGGTTGAGCTGATCCGAGGGTTGCAGGTTCGCATCCTGCCGAGTGCACAGCAGGTCAGAGGCTCCGTGGATCACTCCACGGGGCCTCTGGCTCGTGCCTTGACGACAGTGTTCGACGGCGACCGCCCCTCAAGGCGGGCGCGGGGCCGATCAGACCGCTACGGGAACACCGGCCGTGCCGCCGCCATCGTCGAGCTTGCCGTCACTCCGTAGTGCGTCCCCGACGCGGTCGAATTCTGGGCGCGGAGTGCGGTCACACGCTCAGCCAATACGTTGCCGCAGCATCGCGTCGTGGCGGGCGCGCCAGGCGATCGCGTCGTCGGCGGTGACGAGGTGCACGGTGCGGCGCATGAGATGGGTGCGGACGACCTCGCGGCCGGTGAGCAGGTCGTCCAGGTCGGCGGGGGTGAACGCCCTGACGCGGGACCACAGTCCGACGAACGGCTCCTGCGTGGAGGGCGACGGGTGTGGCGGTCAGCCGGTGTAGGGCGCGGTGACGTCCAGGACCCAGGTCACGCCGAAGCGGTCGGTGAGCATGCCGTACAGCGGTGCCCACGGCGCGGGCTCCAGCGGGCGCAGTACGGTCGAGCCGTCGGCCAGGCGCTGCCACAGGGCGCTGACCTCGTCGGTGTCCTCACCGCGCACGGACACGAAGAACGGGTTGGCGCCCGGCTCGTACGGCATCGCCGAAGGCACGTCGTAGGCCATGACGTGGAATCCGTCGTCGGCAGACACCTCGCCCCACATCACCCAGTCCGCCTCGCTCTCGTCCTGGACGTTGCCGGCGTCCTTGTAGGTCACGGCGGCGGTGCGCCCGCCGAAGACGGACCGGTAGAAGTCCAGCGCTTCGCGGGCCGAGCCGCGGAAGTTCAGATGAGTGGTGGTGGTGACGGACATGGGCTGCTCCTCGCCTGGGTGGGTGCCGGGATGTGCGCACGGATAGGCGCACGGCCGGGGGTGACCGCGAAGCGGCGGCATGAGATGCCCTGCTCCGCGGTTCGGTACCCACCGTCGCACCGGTAGAGGACAGGTGGTGTCCGCTACTCCGGCCATCATGGAGACATGCAGACGACGTCCTCGCGCCTCCTCACCCTGCTCTCCCTGCTCCAGGCCCGCCGGGAGTGGAGTGGCGAGGACCTGGCCGAGCGGCTGGAGGTGACCGTGCGTACGGTGCGCCGCGACGTCGACCGGCTGCGTGCGCTGGGCTATCCGGTCGCCGCGGCCAAGGGACCCGCCGGCGGATACCGCCTGGAGCCCGGGGCGCACCTGCCGCCGTTGCTCTTCGACGACGAGCAGGTCATCGCGCTGGCGGTCGCCCTGCAGACCACCGCGCACCGCGCGCTCGCGGAGGACGCCGGCCGGGCGCTCGCGACGATCCGGCACGTGCTGCCCCCGCGCCTGCGGCAACGCGTCGACGCGCTCCACGTCACCGTGGCCGGGCCGCCTGGGCCGCCTGGGCCGGAGACCTCGGCGCCGGCCGAGGACCTGGAGGTGCTCACCGTTCTGAGCGCCGCGATCCAGCGCCGTGAGGAACTGCGTCTGGACTACGCCCCGCACCGCGACGCCGCACCGCAGCGGCGCCGGGTGCAGCCGCACCACCTCGTGGCCTGGCGCACCCGCTGGTACCTGCTGGCCTGGGACCTCGACCACGACGACTGGCGGACCTTCCGCACCGACCGCCTGACCCCCCGCGCGCCGACGGGCCCGCGCTTCGCCCCGCGCCAGGTGCCGGGCCACGACGTCTCCACGTTCGTCGCCGGCCGGTTCCGCGGATCGGACGGCACCGGCGCCGCCTGGCCCTGCCAGGGCGAGGTCGTCATCGACCTCCCCGCCACGAAGGTCGCCCCGTACGCCGACGACGGCACGGTCGAACCCCTCGGCCCCGCGCGGTGCCGGCTCGTCGCCGGGTCCTGGTCCTGGACCGCCCTCGCCGCCGGCCTGGGCCGCTTCGACGCGGACCTGCACGTCGTCGGACCGCCGGCCCTGCGGCGAGCCTGCGCCACGCTCGCCCGGCGCTACGCCGGCGCCGCGGCCCCGTACGCCGAAGGCCCTGCGGACCAGCACGCGTAAGGAACCCGACCCGGCCCCGGGTCAGCCCGGGTCAGTGGGGAATGGCGAGGATGATCTCGGCGCCGCCCTGCTGGAGGAGGTCCGCGGCGGCGCGGGCGCCGAGGGTGGCGGGGGTGTCCGTGGCGCCGGCGGTGAGGTGGGTGTGGACGGAGGTGGAGCCGTCGGCGGAGAAGACCATGCCGCGCAGGGTGAGCGCTCCGTCGGGTGCGGTGGTGCAGTGGCCGGCGATGGGGCTGTTGCAGTGGCCGCGCAGGTCGTGGAGCATGGCGCGTTCGGCGGTGATCTCGGCCGTCGTCCGCTCGTGGTCGAGGCGGGACAGCAGGCCGGCGGTGGGGCCGTCGTCGTGGCGGCACTCCAGGCCGAGGGCGCCCGAGCCGACGGCCGGCAGGATCTCCTGGACGGTGAAGACCTGGCGGCCGCGGTGGGTCAGCTCCAGCCGGGCCAGGCCGGAGGACGCGAGGATCATGGCGTCCGGTTGGCTGCCGGACTGTTTCCTGCCGTCGAGCGTGTCGATGCGGGTGCCGACGGCGCCTCGTACCCGGACGACCTCGAGGTCCGGGCGGAGCCGGTGGAGTTGGGCCTTGCGGCGTACGGCCGAGGTCGCCACGGTGGCGCCGGCCGGGAGGTCGTCGAGGGTCCGCAGCGCGGAGCCCTCGGGGAAGAGGAGGACGTCGCGGACGTCGTCGCGCGGGAGGTGGGCCGCGAAGACCAGGCCCTCGGGCAGCGGGGTGTCGCCGGGGACGTCCTTCACGCAGTGGACGGCCAGGTCGACCTCGCCGCGCTGGAGCATGACGTCGATCTGCTTGACGAACAGGCCCTTCCCGCCGAGCTTGGACAGGTCGCCGTGCCAGCGGTCCGCCTCGGTGGTGACAGGCACCAACTCGACCTGGAGACCCGGCTGTTCCTTGCGCAGGAGGTCGGTCACGAGGTTGGCCTGGGCCAGCGCCATCGGTGAACTACGGGTGCCGATCCGCAAGGTCCGGTCGGCCGGGAAGGTGTGCATGGGGCCAGTCCTCTCGTTCCGGCTCCTACGGTAGAGGGTCGGCCGGCCGCGCCGGGGCCGCCCCCGGGGACGGTACGTCGCCGAGATCGCCGAGATCGCCGAACCTGCGGACCTCCGGCGCCAGCACGGCCATCGCCGTGGCCAGCCGGACCGGATCGAGGTCGCTCAGGGTGGTGCCGCGCCCGAGCCGTACGACGCCCCGGAAGGCGGCGGCGTCGCCGGGGTCGGCCTGGGCGGCGAGGTAGGCGTCCAGCTCTTCCAGACCGGGAACCGGGGGAGGGGCGGGGACCGGACGGACGGCGCGTCGGTGCACCGTCAAGCTGCTGGTGCGGCCCCAGAAGTGGTCGTCGCCCGACCAGTCCACCGCCACGACGTCGGCCCAGGGCACGAACTCCGATGCGCGGAAGGGCAGGAGGCGGTGGAGCGTGATGCCCTGCCCGTCCACCCGGACGGCTTTGCGGCGACTGGAGCAGACCGCCGCGGTCCACAGCGCGAACGGGCTGAACACCAGCTCGATGTGGTCCAGGTCCGGGGGTTCCATGTGCGGGAGGAAGCCCACCCCGATCAGCAGGGCCGTGACCGCGAACCAGCTCGCTCCGGCACGTGTCCAGCCGTGCCGGACGACGTACGCCCCGGTGAAGCCCCCCATGGCCACCACGAGGGCACACCTCCGCGCAGCTCGCCGCTGTCGTGCCGGTCCCGGTGCCGCGATCGGGTTGGGGCGGGCGGCGGTCTCTGGGAGGGTGGGGGCGGCTGGTCGGCGGCTTTGGGGCGGGAGTCGGAGTTGGAACGCATTGGTGGGTACAGCGTGGTGCGGCGGCTCGGCGAGGGCGGCATGGGGGTGGTGTGGCTGGCCAGGTCGCGCGGCGGGCGGCTGGTGGCGGTGAAGGTAGCCCGGTCGGAGCTGGCGGCGGACGCGGTGTTCCGGGAGCGGTTCCGGGCGGAGGTGGCGGCGGCGCGCAGCGTCGGGGGGTTCCACACCGCGCAGGTGGTGGACGCGGACCCGGACGCGGAGGCGCCGTGGCTGGCGACCGCGTACGTACCGGGGCCGACGCTCGCGCGGTTGGTGGCGGAGCAGGGGCCGATGGACGAGGCGCGGCTGCGCGGGCTGGGGGCGGCGCTCGCCGAGGCGTTGCAGGCGATCCACCGCTGCGGGCTGGTGCACCGGGACCTGAAGCCGGCGAACATCGTGATGGCCGAGGACGGGCCGCGAGTGCTGGACTTCGGCATCGCGCGGGCGGTGGAGAACACCCGGCTGACGGTGACGGGCACGGCGTTCGGCACCCCCGGGTTCCTCGCGCCCGAGCAGGCGGAGGGGCGCGAAGTCGGGCCTGCCGCCGATGTGTTCGCGCTCGGCGCGGTGCTGGTCGCGGCCGCGGGCGGCTCCGCGTTCGGCGGCGGCACCCCGGTCGCGCTGATGTACCGCTCGGTGCACCAGGAGGCCGATCTCAGCGCGGTGCCCGAGCGGTTGCGGCCGATCGTGGCGGCCTGCCTGGACAAGGAGCCGGCACGCAGGCCGGATACGGACCGGCTGCTGGACTGGCTCGACCCGGTGGACCCCTCGGACCCGGCGGAGGTGGCTGACACGGCGGACCCGGCTGACGCGGCGCCGAGCGCGGCCGCCACGGACGCAGGTACGGGTACGGCCCCGGGCGCGGCCGCCGCATCCGTCCCGCCGGTTCCCCCGATGCCCGGCTACGCCCCCGCGCCTCCGGTGCCCTCCGCCCCGCTGCCGCCCTCGCCCTACGCCCCGCCCTCGCCGTACGCCCCCGCGGCCGGCTACGGCTATGCCGCACCGCCGCCGTTCCCCGCCGCCGTGCCCACGCCCGCCTCGGCTCCCGGCACCGGGTACGGCGGGCCGCCCGTGGACCAAGTCCCGCCCGACGCACCCGAGTTCCTCGCCATGGACCGTAAGAACGCGGTCGTCGCCGACGCCGACGGGATCTCCCTCGGGGTCAACGGCCGCGTCGCGGAGTTCCCTTGGCCGTCGATCAACACCGCCTGGTGCGAACGGGCCACCGGGCGCGGCCATGTGCTGCTGGTGGCCGTGGCGCTGAACGACGGAAGCATCCACTCCTGCGAGGTCCGTACCCGCGACCAGGCCGAACTCACCGCGTGGCTGGCCCACTTCACGGCGCTGACGGCGTACTACGAGCCGGCGGACTGACCCGGCTGCTGCGGCACCCCGGACGCGTCGCCCGCGGCACCCGACGCCGCGCCGCCGCCCCCTTCAACCGTGCCGACCGTCCCCGTAGGCCCAACCGCGGTGGCCGGCAGGGCAGCCGGCGCCGTCACGGCCTCGACGGCCGCGGCCCCGACCGCCGCTGCCGCCGCACCCGCCGCCGCCACGCCCGCACCCGCCGCCACCACCATCGACACCGATGCGGGCCCGCTCGGCCCGGCCGGCGCCTCCGTCGCGTCCCGCCGCTGGAACGACCTGCGCAGCGCCCCCGGCAGCATCGCCGCGACCAGCCCCGATGTCGCCATCCCGAGCAGCCCCACGACGACCGCGATCTTCGTCCACAGCGACACCTGCGGCAGCACGAACACCGCGATGTCCAGGCCGAAGGAGGCCGCGCTGACCACGGTGAGCGCGGCGGCGACCCGGTTGAGCCGGGTGTCGAGGGCCTCGGCCCGCTCCGAGGCGGCGGCCAGCAGCGAACTGCTCACGTAGCCGAGGAGTTTGTCGGCGCGCTCCTGCGTGTCGTCGAGGCCGATGGTCTGCCGCGCGGCCAGGTAGCTCGCGCGGTGCGCCTGGGAGGACTCCACGCGGTAGCTGTCGAGGTGGTGGAAGTCGGCCCACAGACCGTCGAGGAAGCGACGGAAGGCGTGCACGCCGGTGTTGGCGGGGTGCGCGTGCGCCAGGTCGCCGAGCACCCAGCGGCCGGCGATGAGCGCCCCGGCGAGCAGGGACTGCTGCGCGACCGCGATGTCGGTCGGCTCGGTCATCGTCAGCAGCTCGGCCAGCGCGGTGTCCGGGTCGCGGTCCCAGGCGTAGGTGTACGGCAGCAGGATGCGGCAGTCCGGGCCCGAAGAGACCGCGGGCACGCGGGAGTCCGGCTGCCACGGCGGGTCCTGTCCGACGAAGTGCGCGTTGTAGCGGGCCGATCGGCGGTCGATCGGTGAACTCGGGCCGGCCACCGCCAGGTCGGGGCGCAGCGCGACGCTGCGGAGCAGACCGCTGCTGACGGCGGCGGACAGCACGGCGGACAGGATCGGCGCGTCGGTCTCGCGCAGGACCCGGTTGATGTCGGCGTCCAGGGCATCGAGTTCGAGCAGGTCCAACGCGCGCAGGTCCTGCTCGTGGCGCAGCGCGTAGACCACCAGGATGGTGCCGGCGGCCAGGACGCGGGCGTGGCAGGCGACGACCTCCACCCCGGGCAGCGCGACGGCCGGGCGGATCATGCCGGTCAGATCCAACTCGACGGTGATGTCGGGGTTGTAGGCGAGGGAGCGCAGGCTGCCGAGGACCGGATGTAACTCGCCGTGGCCGGGCACGGTGAAGGCGTCGAGCGAGGTGGTCGGGGTGCGGTGGTGCAACGGGTAGGCGCGGCACTGGAGATGGAGTACCGCGGTGCTCACGCGACCGCTCCTGACGGCCCCGCCGCGCCGATCGCTCCGCGCGTGCCCGGGGTGCCCCAGGACACGGCCACGTACTCCGGGATGAGGGCGGACTCGGGCACCACCACCCGGTCCAGGTAACGCCGTTGCAGATCCTCCGGGCCCTGGTCGTCCAAGGGCGCGCCCAGCAGCGCGGCCAGCTCGGCGTGCGTGTGGTGGCTCGCCTCCTCCGGGACGGACCTGCTGCGGAACCAGGCGCGCTGCTCGGCCAGCACCACGCTGCCCGAGGCCGCCGCCGGCCAGTAGCTCACCGCGGTGACGGCGGTCGTGCCGAACTCCGCGCCGAGCGTCACCACCGCACGCGCGTCGGCGGGCGGCAGGTAGAAGACGACGCCCTCGACGACGTACGCGACCGGCCGCCCGGCCGCGACCGCCCGCACCTGCTCCGCCACCGCGGCGCGGTCCGCGGGCACGGCCAGGTCGGCACCGATGTGCCGCACGTCGCGCACCGGCAGCGTCCCGTCCGCGGTCAGCTCGGCCGCGCGCAGCCGCTTCGCCTCGGCCATGTGCGGCAGGTCCACCTCGACCGCGACCGGGAAGCGCAGCAGCCAGGGGTACGACGAGAAGCCCGCGCCGCACACCACCAGCACCGTGTCCGGGTCGGCCCGCAGCGCCTCGGCGAGGGTGTCCGCGATGAACCGGCCGCGGAGCGAGACCACCAGGTCGTCGTGCGGGTAGACGGCGTCGGCGAACTCCTGCCACAGCGCCTTGACGCCCGGCCGTTCCCCCTCGGGAATCCACGCGGCCGCCGGCCCGTCCAGGGCGAGGTCGGGCCGGCGGGCCCGCGACTCGTTGACGAGATATGCCGTCAGTCCGACTCCACCCTGCATCGTGTGACCTGCCCCCGCTCGTGACGTGACGTCATCATGGCTGTCAGCCAGTCGACTTCGTACCTTCGTACCATCGCGGGGTGGGGCGGCCGCAAGGGGGCGCCGGTACGCCGATACGCCGGTAAGCGGCCGCGCCGGTACGCCCACGCCCTCGTACGTGCGCGGTCCTGCCCCCGCCTCGCCCCCGCCTCCCCCGTCCCCGCGGTCCATCCGCCCGGGCGGCCCCGCACCGCCTGAACCCCGGTCGCCCGGTCACCCGGGGCCCCGTCCACCGGCTGGTGCACCCCTGCCCCGCTTTACTCCACCGTCACCGGATTCTCAGAGTTTTCACAGAAACGGATTAAGGCTCCTCTCATAGCCGGTGCACAGGGTGTCCCGTATGCCTTCCACTTCATCGGCGGCCACCCGCTCCACCCACCCCGCCGCCCCCGCGACCCACACCGCCCCCGCGTCCGCCCCGGCCGGCGACCTCGCCCGCCCGGACGGCTCCCCGGTCCGCGTCCTCGTGGTGGACGACGAGGCCCCGCTCGCCGACCTGCTCTCGATGGCCCTGCGCTACGAGGGCTGGCAGGTCCGTACCGAGGGTGACGGTGCGAGCGCGCTGCGTTCCGCCCGCGAGAACCGCCCCGACGCGGTGGTGCTCGACGTGATGCTCCCGGACATGGACGGGCTCGAAGTGCTCGCCCGGCTGCGCCGCCAGACCCCCGACGTGCCCGTACTCTTCCTCACCGCGAAGGACGCGGTCGAGGACCGGATCGCCGGGCTCACCGCCGGCGGCGACGACTACGTGACCAAGCCGTTCAGCCTGGAGGAGGTCGTCGCCCGCCTGCGCGGACTGCTGCGTCGCTCCGGCGCCGCCGCCGTCCGCAACGAGTCCGTGCTCGCCGTCGGCGACCTCGTCCTGAACGAGGACAGCCACGAGGTCAGCCGCGGCGGCGACAACATCCACCTCACGGCGACCGAGTTCGAGCTGCTCCGCTACCTCATGCGCAACCCGCGCCGGGTGCTGAGCAAGGCGCAGATCCTGGACCGGGTCTGGTCGTACGACTTCGGCGGCCAGGCCAACGTCGTCGAGCTGTACATCTCCTACCTGCGCCGCAAGATCGACGCCGGCCGCTCGCCGATGATCCACACCCGGCGCGGCGCCGGCTACCTCATCAAGCCCGGCGAACCGGTGTGACCCGCCCCGCGCCGACCGCACCCCACGCGTACGGCCCGGCCCCGCAGGCCGGACCGGGCCCCGGCGCGGGTCCTGGCACGAGTCCTGGCACGGGCCCCGGCGCGACCCCCGGCACCGGCTCGACCCGCGCCCCCGGCGCCACGGCGCCCCCCCGCCCGCGCGGCCGGCCGCACCGCGGGCGCTGGGCGCCGCGGCGCTGGTCCCTGCGCCGCCGCCTGGTCGCCTCCTGCGTCGCGCTGGTCGCGGTGGTCTGCGCGGTGATCGGCGCGGTGACGATATTCGCGCTGCACGACTTCCTGTACGGGCAGCTGGACGCCAAGGTGCACGACACCGCGGTGCGCGCCGACGGCCCGCGCCCCGACCAGGCCACCCCCGGCCAGAGCGCCCCCGGCGACCGGGGCGCGCTGGGCCCGACCGGCCACGGCAGGGCCACCGACATGCCCCGCAGCATCCCCTTCGTCTTCCTCGCCGGCGGCGGCCAGCCGGGCGAGACGGTCGGCGCGACCGTCAGCTCCACCGGCACCGTCACCGAGGCCGCGGTCAGCGCCACCAGCCCCAGCACCGGCCAGCTCGTCGCCGACGACCTCACCGCGAAGCAGGCCGCGGCCTTCGCCGGCGTGCCGCGCGACGGCAAGCCGCACAACGTGACCGTCCCCGGCCTCGGGGACTACCGGGTCGAGTCGGCCGCGCCCGCCGACGACGGCAGCACCATCCTGGTCGGCCTGAGCACCGCGGGCACCGAGGACACCCTGTCCACCCTCCTGTGGGTGGAGGTCTCGGTCGCCGCCGCCGGGCTCGTCGCGGCCGGGCTGGCCGGCGCCGCGCTGATGCGGATCGCCCTGCAACCCCTGCGCCGGGTCGCCGCCACGGCCACCCGGGTCTCCGAACTGCCGCTGCACCGCGGTGAGGTGGCCCCGCTGAGCCGGGTGCCGGAGTCGGACACCGACCCGCGCACCGAGTTCGGCCAGGTCGGCGCCGCCCTCAACCGGATGCTCGGGCACGTCGGTTCCGCGCTGCACGCCCGCCAGGAGAGCGAGACCCGGGTCCGGCGCTTCGTCGCCGACGCCAGCCACGAACTGCGCACCCCGCTCGCCTCCATCCGCGGCTACGCCGAGCTGACCCGCCGCGGCCAGGAGCCGGTCGGGCCCGACACCCGGCACGCGCTCGGCCGGATCGAGTCCGAGGCGGCCCGGATGACCACGCTCGTCGAGGACCTGCTGCTGCTGGCCCGGCTCGACGCGGGCCGCCCGGTCGACCGCACCGAGACCGACCTGTCCCCGCTGGTGGTGGACGCGGTCAGCGATGCCCGCGCGGCCGGCCGCGACCACGACTGGCGGCTGGAACTGCCCGACGAGCCCGCGACCGTGCACGGCGACGCGCCGCGCCTGCAGCAGGTGCTCACCAACCTCCTCGCCAACGCCCGCACCCACACCCCGCCCGGCACGACCATCACCGCGCGGGTGTCGCGCCGCCCGTCCGACGTCGTGCTCCAGGTCCAGGACGACGGCCCCGGCATCCCGCCCGAACTGCGCCGGCACGTCTTCGAGCGGTTCGCCCGCGGCGACGCCTCCCGCTCCCGCTCGGCGGGCAGCACGGGACTGGGCCTGGCCATCGTGCACTCGGTGGTCGCCGCGCACGGCGGCACCGTGGAGGTCGCGTCCGTCCCGGGCCGTACGGTCTTCACCGTCACGCTGCCCGCCACCGAGGTGCCCGCGAAGGGCGGAGCGCCGGGTTCGGGCGGACCGGAAGCGGGTGGGCCGGGTTCAGGTGTGCCGGGATCAGCCGTGCCCGGTCCGGCCGTATCGGCGCCGCCCGCAGCGGCCGTGCGGGGTGCCGTCGGGCCGCCCGCGCGCGCCTCACGGGGGACGCATGGCACGCACATCCCACCCGCACCAACGGACTCATAGGTGCCGCTCAGCCTCGACACATCACCATGACAGGACCGTTGTCGAGGCTCGTGGCATGCGAACCACTCTCGGCAATCTGCCCGCCCGTCGGCACCTGCCGGTCACGGGCGCAGTACATCCGTCCGACGCCGCGACCCGCCCGACCACCGGCGCACCACGCGTGCCCCCCGTGCCCGTCGCGCCGGTGCTCGACGTCGTCGTCCCCGTCTACAACGAGGAGGCCGGCCTCGGCCCCGGCGTGCGCCGGCTGCACGCGCACCTCGTCGACACGTTCCCGTACCCGTTCCGGATCACCATCGCGGACAACGCCAGCACCGACCGGACCCCCGCGATCGCCGCGCGGCTCGCCGCCGAGCTGCCCGAGGTCGAGTCGTTCCGGCTGGAGCAGAAGGGGCGCGGGCTGGCGCTGCGCACCGTGTGGACCGCCTCGGACGCGCCGGTGCTGGCGTACATGGACGTGGACCTGTCCACCGACCTCAACGCCCTGCTGCCGCTGGTCGCCCCGCTGATCTCCGGCCACTCCGACCTCGCGATCGGCTCGCGCCTCGCGCAGTCCTCGCGGGTGGTGCGCGGCGCCAAGCGGGAGTTCATCTCGCGTACCTACAACCTGATCCTGCGCGGCTCGCTCGCCGCGCACTTCTCCGACGCGCAGTGCGGCTTCAAGGCGATCCGCGCGGACGTCGCGCAGCGGCTGCTGCCGATGGTGGAGGACGCCGGCTGGTTCTTCGACACGGAGATGCTGGTGCTCGCCGAACGCGCCGGGCTGCGCATCCACGAGGTGCCGGTGGACTGGATCGACGACCCGAACAGCAGCGTGGACCTGGTGCGGACCGCCACCGCCGACCTGCGCGGCGTCTGGCGGGTCGGCCGGGCACTGGCCACCGGGCGGCTCGCGCTCGACCGGCTGCGCAGGCCGTTCGGGGAGGACCCGCGCGACCGCGAACTGCCGGGTGTGCCGCCCGGGTTGGCCCGCCAGCTGGTCGGGTTCTGCGCGATCGGCGTGCTGAGCACGGTCGTCTACCTCGCGCTGTACTTCCTCTTCCGCGGCGCGATGGACTCCCAACTCGCCAACGCGCTGGCCCTGTTGCTGTCCGCACTCGGCAACACCGCCGCCAACCGGCGGCTCACCTTCGGGGTGCGCGGCCCGGCCCGGGCGGTCCGCCACCAGGCCCAGGGGCTGGTGGTGTTCGCCATCGGCCTCGCGCTGACCAGCGGTTCGCTCGCCGCCCTGCACACCGCGGCGCCGCACCCCGCGCACCGCACCGAACTCGCCGTCCTGGTCGCGGCGAACCTCGCCGCCACCGTGCTGCGGTTCCTGCTCTTCCGCGCCTGGCTCTTCCCCGACCGCACCGACCAGTACGGCCGCGACGCCGGCACCGTCCCCGAGAGCCGCGCCGACTTGGCCGCCCCCGGCGACCACGATGGACGTGCCGACCGTGCAGGCCAGGCGGACTTCGACGACTTCGACGACCGCGACGACCACGACCTGAGGAGCGCCCGATGACCTCCCCGAGCGACGCACACGCGCTGGACGGCGTGGCCGGCCTGCCCGGTCCCGCACCCGGTCCTGTCGCCGCCCCCGGCGGCCCGCCTCACGCCATCGACGGACCCCCGGCCGACGGTCCGGCCGCCGACGGTCCGGTCACCGCGCAGCCGGCCCGCTCCACCGGCCGCCTGCTGCACCGCACTTGGCGCGGCCGCCCGGAGGACCCGACCTGGGCCCGCCCGGCCTTCCTCGCCCTGCTGGCCGCCACCCTGGTGCTCTACCTCTACGACCTGGGCGCCTCCGGATACGCCAACTCCTTCTACTCCGCCGCCGTCCAGGCGGGCAGCCAGAGCTGGAAGGCGTTCTTCTTCGGCTCCTCCGACGCGGCGAACTCGATCACCGTCGACAAGCCCCCCGCCGCGCTGTGGCCGATGGGCCTGTCGGTACGGCTGTTCGGCCTCGGCTCGTGGCAGATCCTCGTCCCCGAGGCGCTGATGGGCGTGGCCACCGTCGGCGTCCTGTACGCGGCGGTACGGCGGCGGTTCGGGCCCGGCGCGGGCCTGACCGCGGGCGCGGTGCTCGCGCTCACCCCGGTCGCCGCGCTGATGTTCCGCTTCAACAACCCTGACGCGCTGCTCGCGTTGCTCATGGTCACGGCGATCTACTGCGTGCTGCGCGCCATCGAGGACGCCCGTACCAAGTGGCTGCTGCTGGCCGGCGCCGTCTTCGGCTTCGCCTTCCTCACCAAGACCCTCCAGGCGTGGCTGATCCTGCCGCCGCTCGCCGTGGTCTACGCGGTCTGCGCGCCCACCCCGCTGCGCCGGCGCCTGCTCCAACTGCTGTACGCCGGGGGTGCGATGGTGCTCGCGGGCGGCTGGTGGGTGGCGATCGTCGAGCTGTGGCCGAAGTCCTCGCGGCCGTACATCGGCGGCTCCCAGGACAACAGCTTCCTGTCGCTGACCTTCGGGTACAACGGCTTCGGCCGGATCACCGGCGACGAGACCGGCAGCGTCGGCGGCGGCGGGGGAGGCGGCGCCGGCAACGGCGGCGGCATGTGGGGCGCGACCGGGATCGGCCGGCTCTTCAACTCCGAGATGGGCGGGCAGATCTCCTGGCTGCTGCCGGCCGCGTTCGTGATGCTGATCGCGGGGGTGTGGATCACCCGGAAGGCCCGCCGCACCTCGGCGACCCGGGCGGCGTTCCTGCTCTGGGGCGGCGCGCTGCTGATGACCTTCGCGACGTTCAGCTACATGTCCGGCATCTTCCACCAGTACTACAACATCGCGCTCGCGCCGTACATCGCGGCGCTGGTCGGGATGGGCGCCTCACTGCTGTGGCAGCGGCGGACCCACATCGCGGCCGCCTCGGTCCTGGCGGTCACGGTCGCGGGCACGTCCGTGTGGGCGTACACCCTGCTGCACCGCAGCCCCGACTGGCACCCGTGGCTGCGTACCGCGCTGGTCGTGGCCGGAGCGGTGGCCGCGCTGGCGCTGCTCGCGGGCGCGCTCCCGGGGATGGCCACCGCGCGGGCCGGCGCCCGGTTGACGGTGCTGTCGGCCGTGGTCGGTATCGCCGCGGTCCTGTGCGGACCGGTGGCGTACACCCTCGACACCGTGAGCACCGGGCACCAGGGGTCCATCGTGACCGCGGGGCCCTCCGTGCAGGGCGGCATGGGCGGGTTCCCCGGCGGGGGCGGCGGCGGCCGTGGCGGCATGGGCCGGATGGGCGGCACCCCGCCGACCGGCCCGCTCCCCGGCGGCGGTACGGGCGGTACGGGCGGTACGGGCGGTACGGGCGGTACGGGCGGTACGGGCGGTACGGGCGGCACCGGCGGAACCGGTGGGTTCGGCCAGGGTCAGGCGCCCGGTCAGGGCCAGGGTCAGGGCCAGGCGCCCGGCCAGGGGCAGAGCCAGGGCGGCCAGGGCCAGACACCCGGACAGGGCGGGTCCCAGGGCCAGTTGCCCGGGCAGGGCACGAACGGCTTCCCGGGCGGCATTACCGGCGAGTCCCGCTTCGGCGGCGGGAACGGCCGGGGCGGCGGAGGCGGCATGGGCGGCCTGCTCGACGGCGCCCAGGTCAGCTCCGCCATGAAGTCCCTGCTGCTGAAGAACGCCGGCGACTACACCTGGGTCGCGGCCGCCATCGGCTCGCAGAACCAGGCGAGCTACCAACTGGCCACCCAGAAGCCGGTGATGTCCATCGGCGGCTTCAACGGCTCCGACCCGTCACCCACCCTCGCCCAGTTCGAGAAGTACGTGGCCCAGGGCCGTATCCACTACTTCATCGGCGGCGGCGGCATGGGCGGTGGCTCGATGGGCGGCAGCAACGCGTCCTCCGCCATCAGCTCGTGGGTCGAGTCCCACTTCACCGCCAAGACCGTGGGCAGCACGACCGTCTACGACCTCACGGCGCCGAAGTAGGACGCCCGCAAGCCCGAGCCCGCGGACCGGTCCAGCCGGTCCGCGGGCTCACTGGTGCTGGTGCGTGCTCGTGCGCGTCCCTCGTCCTCGCCTCGTCCTCAGGCGAGGCGGGCCGGGAAGCCACCGGTCGCGATCGGCCCCCACCGCTCGGGGGTGATGCGGATGATGGACTTGCCCTGCCGGACCATGGCCTCGCGGTACTCCGCCCAGTCGGGGTGCTCGCCGGAGATGTTCCGGAAGTACTCCACCAGGGGTTCCACGGACTCGGGGATGTCCAGCACTTCGGCGCTGCCGTCGACCTGGACCCACGCGTCGCCGAAGGAGTCGGACAGCACGATCACGCTGACCCGCGGGTCGCGCTTGACGTTGCGGGCCTTGGCCCGCTCGGGGTAGGTCGAGATCACGATCCGCCCGGAGTCGTCGACCCCGCAGGTGAGCGGCGAGCCCTGCGGGCGGCCGTCCGCGCGGGTGGTGAGCAGGATGGCCTGGTGCCGCGGCCGGATGAACTCCAGCAGTTCGTCGAGGCCGACTTTGGTGGTGGTGGCGATGTTGGGAGCCATGACGGCACCTTACGTCGCCGCGCGGTGCGGTCCGTGAAGGAAGTGCGGGTCCCGGCGGCGGCCTCGGCCGTCCCCTGCTCCGGTCGCCGCCGGAACCCTGACCCGTGTCGTGCGTACCGGACCTCTCCGCTGCGGGTGCGGGCCGTACGACCGGGAGTTGTCGCCCCTGCCGGGGCGCTGTGCTGTGCGCTACCTGCTCGGTTACCCCGCCTGGCCGTCGCCCACCCGCGCCGGGGCGTCGGCGGTCTTCACGGCCTGCTGCAACCCGCTGCGGTCGCGCAGCGCCACCTCCTTGACGAAGACCACCAGCAGGAAGGCGATCAGCGCGAACGGGGCCGCGTACAGGAAGACGTCGCCGACGCCGTGGCCGTAGGCGCCCTCCACCACGCCGCGCACCGGCGCGGGCAGCTTGTCGACGTCGGGGATGCCACCGGAGCCGTCGGCCCCGGTGGCCTTGATGTGCAGCGCGGCCAGGCCGGTGGAGGTGAAGTGGGTGACCCGGTTGCCGAGCACCGCGCCGAGCGCGGTGACGCCGATCGCGCCGCCCAGCGAGCGGAAGAAGGTGACCAGCGAACTGGCCGAGCCGAGGTCGGCCGCCGTCACCTGGTTCTGCACGGCGAGCACCAGGTTCTGCATCATCATGCCGATGCCCAGGCCCAGCAGCGCCATGTAGAGCGCCACTTCGGGATACGCGGTGTCGTGGCGGATCGTGCCGAGCAGGGCGCAGCCCGCGGTGACCAGCAGGCCGCCGGCGACCAGGAAGACCTTCCAGCGGCCGGTGCGGGTGATGATCCGGCCGCTGACCATCGAGGCCACGAACAGCCCGCCGATCAGCGGGATGGTCATCAGCCCGGACACGGTCGGGGTCTTGCCGCGGGCGAGTTGGAAGTACTGGCTGAGGAACACGGTGCCCGCGAACATCGCCACGCCGACGAAGAGGCTGGCGAAGGAGGTGAGGGTGATCGTCGCGCTGCGGAACAGCCGCAGCGGCACGATCGGCTGGGCGGCCCGGGTCTCGACGAGGATGAAGACCAGGCCGAGCAGCAGCGCGAGCGGCACCATCACATAGGTCTGGGTGGACATCCACGGGTAGTTCTGGCCGCCCAGCGAGACCCACACCATCAGCAGCGACACGGCCGCGGTGATGAAGAAGGCGCCCGCCCAGTCGATCCGCACCTCCCGCTTGACCACCGGCAGGTGCAGCGTCTTCTGCAGTACCACCAGCGCGATGATCGCGAACGGCACCCCGACGTAGAAGCACCAGCGCCAGCCCAGTGCGGAGTCGACGATCACCCCGCCGACCAGCGGCCCGCCGACGGTGGCGACCGCGAAGGTGGCGCCGAGGTAGCCGCTGTACCGGCCGCGCTGCCGGGGCGAGATCATCGCCGCCATGATCACCTGGGTGAGCGCGGACAGCCCGCCCGCGCCGATGCCCTGCACCAGCCGGCAGGCGATCAGCATGCCCGGGCTGTTCGACAGCCCCGCGACCATCGACCCGGCCACGTAGATCACCAGCGCGAGCTGGATCAGCAGCTTCTTGCTGAACAGGTCGGAGAGCTTGCCCCAGATCGGCGTGGTCGCGGTGACCGCGAGCAGCGAGGCGGTGACCACCCAGGTGTACGCGCTCTGGCCGCCGCCGATGTCGGAGAGGATGCGCGGCAGGGCGTTGGAGACGATCGTCGACGACAGGATCGCCACGAACAGGCCGATCAGCAGACCGGACAGCGCCTCCATGATCTGGCGGTGCGACATGGGTGCGGACGTCTCGGCGGTCGGGGTGGGTGTCGCCATCGGCTCGGTTCGCCAGCCTTCCTCTTGGTTGCCTGAAGCAACCATAAGAGGAAATGGTTGTATGACACAAGTGCTGTGAGGCGACTGAGAGCAAGGTCACGACAGAGCAATCGCCCGCCCCCGTTGCGGGAGCGGGCGAAGGCTGGTGCGGGAAAGGCGTGCGGGAAGAGAAGGGCGCGGGAAGGCGTGCCTAAGGAGCGGCCGCCGTCAGAGGGTGGTCAGGACGACGTGGCGGTCAGGACGCGGCGGCGGTCAGCGCCGCCACCTCCGCGTCGGTGAGCTTCAACTCGGCCACGGCGGTCAGCGCCGGCACCTGCTCGGCCGTACGCGCGCTGGCGATCGGCGCGACCACCGTCGGCTGCGCGGCCAGCCAGGCCAGCGCGACCGTGCCGACCTCGGCGTCGTGGGCGGCGGCGATCTCGTCCAGCGCGGCCAGCACCTTCGGGCCGCTCTCCGTGTCGAGGAAGCCCGCGGCGCGCTCGGCGCGGGCGCTGTAGACCTCGGTGGCGCCCGAGCGGTACTTGCCGGTGAGGAAGCCGGAGGCGAGCCCGTAGTAAGGGGCGGTGGACAGGCCGCGAGCCGCCACCAGGTCGGCCAGCGGGCCCTCGAACTCGTCGCGCTCGACCAGGTTGTACTTGGGCTGGATGATTTCGTACCGCGCCAGGCCCTCGCGCTCGGAGAAGTCCAGCGAGGCGGCCAGCCGCTCGGCCGAGATGTTGGAGGCGCCGATCGCCCGGACCTTGCCCTCCTGCACGAGGGCGTCCAGCGCGGTGATGATCTCCTCGACCGGGACCTCGGGGTCGTCGCGGTGCGTGTAGTAGAGGTCGATGTGGTCGACGCCGAGTCGGCGCAGCGACGCCTCGGCGCCCTGCTTGATCGTGTCGGCCCGCAGCCCCTTGAAGTCCTGGTGGCTGCCGACCTTCGTGGCGATCACCACGTCGTCGCGGCGGCCGCGGCGGGCCAGCCACGCGCCGATGATCGTCTCCGACTCGCCACCGGAGTTGCCCGGCACCCAGGCCGAGTACACGTCCGCGGTGTCGATGAAGTCGCCGCCGTGCGCGGTGTACGCGTCGAGGACGGCGAAGGACTGCGCCTCGTCGGCCGTCCAGCCGAAGACATTGCCGCCGAGGGACAGGGGGAAGACGTCGAGCGCCGAGTTGCCGATGCGTGCCATGTGCTGATGCAACAGCCGGGGGGTGCGGGTTATTCCGCCGACACGCTAGGGTCAGGCGGCATGTCGAACTCCTCGCCCAACCCTGACAACAACTACGACCCGGCCGGCAGCACCCAGATGTTCCGCGCCTTCGTCGACGAGCAGCCGCCCGCCGTGCAGGTGCAGCGTGCCCAGGGCCGTAGCCGCGCGGGCCTGATCATCGGTGTGATCGTGGTCCTGGTGGTGATCGTGGGAGTGGTCGCACTCGCGATGAAGTAGCGGCGGGTCCGCCGGACATCCGGCGACCACTCCCCCTCCTACGCCTCGAATCCTCTGGTCGGCGTTCCTCCTCGCTCCCTGCGCGGTCGACCTCGTGCCGCGGTCGGCCACTCCGGGAGCTCGCTCGTCACGCCTCAGCGGTCAGTCCGACCCGCAGTTGGGCCAGCGTCCTCGTCAGCAGCCGGGAGACGTGCATCTGGGAGATCCCGACCTCCTCGCCGATCTGCGACTGCGTCATGTTCGCGAAGAACCGCAGCATGATGATCTGGCGTTCGCGCGGCGGCAGTTGGGCCAGCAGGGGCTTCAGCGACTCGCGGTACTCGACGCCTTCGAGGGCGCTGTCCTCGTATCCCAGCCGGTCGGCCAGGGTGCCCTCGCCGCCGTCGTCCTCGGGCGGCGGGGAGTCCAGGGAGCTGGCGGTGTAGGCGTTGCCGACCGCGAGCCCGTCGACCACGTCCTCCTCGGAGACGCCGAGGCAGCCGGCCAGTTCGGCGACGGTCGGCGAGCGGTCCAGCTTCTGGGACAGCTCGTCGCTCGCCTTGGTCAGCGCCAGCCGCAGCTCCTGCAACCGGCGCGGGACCCGCACCGACCACGACGTGTCGCGGAAGAACCGCTTCACCTCGCCGACGATGGTGGGCATCGCGAAGGTCGGGAACTCCACCCCGCGCTCGCAGTCGAACCGGTCGATCGCCTTGATCAGGCCGATCGTGCCGACCTGGACGATGTCCTCCATCGGTTCGTTGCGGCTGCGGAACCGGGCGGCGGCGTACCGCACCAGCGGGAGGTTCAGCTCGATGAGCGTGTCACGGACGTAGGTGCGGTCCGGACTGTCGACCGGTAGCTCCGCCAGCCGCAGGAAGAGCGAACGGGACAGCGTGCGGGTGTCGATGGCATCGCTGCGCACCGTGTCGTGCACAGCGTCATGCGGTACGTCAGCGTCGGTTGCGTCGGTACGAAGCACCTTGGGACTGCCCAACTGTACGGACATGCCACCCCCTTGAGGTCGCGGACGGGCGTCGCGAGCGACGGTTGTTCCTCCACTGGAATACCGGAGGTCCGGCCGTCACAAACGCGCTATCCGCAGAATGTCACATGTCGGCAACACGCTGTAGCGTCATGTCGACTTATCTGTGCAGGTGGCTTAATCCCGTTGGGTTACGCTTCGAGCTGGTTTGCGGACCGCAGTCGGGCGAAGCTGCGGGAGAGCAGACGGGACACGTGCATCTGCGAAACCCCCAGCTCCGCACTGATCTGCGACTGCGTCAGGTTGCCGAAGTAGCGCAGCAGCAGGATGCGCCGTTCGCGTTCGGGGAGTTGCACCAGCAGATGCCGGACCAGGTCGCGGTGCTCGACGCCGTTGAGCGCCGGGTCCTCGTAGCCGAGCCGGTCCAGCAGCCCGGGGGCGCCGTCGCCCTCCTGCGCGGCCTCCAGCGAGGTGGCGTGATAGGCGCGGCCCGCCTCCAGGCAGGCCAGCACCTCCTCCTCGGACAGCCGCAGCCGCTCGGCGATCTCCGCGGTGGTCGGGGAGCGGCCGTGCAGCACCGTCAGGTCCTCGATGGCGCCGCTGACCTGCACCCACAGCTCGTGCAGCCGGCGGGGCACATGCACGGTGCGCACGTTGTCGCGGAAGTAGCGCTTGATCTCGCCGACCACGGTGGGCATCGCGAAGGTCGGGAACTGCACCCCGCGCTCCGGGTCGAACCGGTCGATCGCGTTGATCAGGCCGATCGTGCCGACCTGGACCACGTCCTCCATGGGCTCGTTGCGGCTGCGGAAGCGGGCGGCGGCGTACCGCACCAGCGGCAGGTTCACCTCGATCAGCGCGGCCCGCACCCTGCTGTGCTCGGGCGTGCCCGGCTCCAGGTCCACGATCTGCTCGAAGAGCACCTGGGTCAGCGCCCGCGCGTCGGCCGCGTTGCTGTTCGGCGTCCGCGTCCTGGCACGCGGATACGTCGTCGCTGGCGTTGACGCCGTTCGGGCCGACACCGGCACACCACACCCCTTATCGGTCCACTCCAGCCTGCTGCGACTGCAGCATCCGGCGAACATCCGTCAAAACGTCGGGCAAAGCGGTCATAGCATCACAATTCATGTGTGCTTTGTGCAAGCACCGCATATTGCCGTGTTGTACGAACGGGCCGCGCGTGGACCGGCACGGCGAAGCCCCCCACCGCGGACGGCGAGGGGCTGCTGCGAATGGGTGTGCGATCAGATCTCGTAGTCGGCGACGACCCAGGTGGCGAAGCTCGACCACGGCGCGACCGCTGCCTTGTGCGCGGGGTGTTCGAGATAGCGCACCAGCGCGTCGGGGTCCGGGACGGAGGAGTTGATCGCGAAGTCGTAGGCGATCGGCCGGTCCGACACGTTCCAGCCGCACTCCCAGGAGGCCACCTCGGGTATCCGGCCGCCGAGTTCGGCGAACCCGCGAGCGCCCGCGGCCACCCGCTCCTCGTCCCGGCTGACGCCCTCGTTCAGCTTGAACAGCACCAGATGACGGATCATCGCCACTCCTCGCCTTGCCCCACGGCCGTCAGTTGGCCAGGTCGTGCATGAACTGCCCGATGCTCTTGGCAGCGTTCGAAATCCCGACGAACCCTACCTGCACAAGGTCGGCCGCCCGAGCCGGCTGGTCGATGATCGTATAGAGCACGAAGATCACCAGCACGATGGTGGCGATCTTCCTCGCCTGCGCCATGCTCCTTGGCCTCCCCAGCAGCGACTCGGCACCAGCGGTCACAAGTGTGCAATCGCCGAATTCTATCCGCCGTACGGAGTAACCAGACGACCGGACAGCATCATCATCCGCAAAAACGATGATGATTGCGAGGCTTTGACGGCCGTGCGGACGGGAGGTCTTGCGATGGCCGGACACGCGGGAACGGGACCGGGGGAGAACGCGAGGGGCGGGGGCGTGGCGCTCACCAGGGCCGCGCAGCGCGGTGAGGTGACCGCGCCGGGGCTTTTGCCGGAACGGCGTCAGGTCGGCATGCGAGCCGCGGCGTTGAGCCTGCTGGGCTCCGGCCCCGACGTGGACGACGTGGTGCAGGACGCGGCTGGGGCGGAGCGGCCACTTCGGGCACCTGGGGGAACACGGCGAACGGGACCGCCTCCACAAGGGAGGCGGTCCCGTTCGTCCAGCTCATGGCGGTAGCGGTGGGATTTGAACCCACGGAGGAGTTGCCCCCTCACACGCTTTCGAGGCGTGCTCCTTAGGCCGCTCGGACACGCTACCGAGAGAGAGCTTAGCCCACGGGGAGCCGTGGTCAGAAATCGTTTGGGCGGAAGAAGCGGGTGAGGAGGGTCGCGCTCGGGGCGGGCAGCACCTCGGCGATCACCTCGGGGCGGTGGTTGAGGCGGCGGTCGCGGACCATGTCCCACAGGGAACCGGCCGCGCCCGCCTTCGGATCGGGGGCGCCGTAGACCACCCGCTCCAGCCGGGCCAGCACGATGGCGCCCGCGCACATGGTGCACGGCTCCAAGGTCACCACCAGGGTGCAGTCGGTCAGCCGCCACCGGCCCAGCGCGGCCGCCGCGCGGCGGACGGCGAGCACCTCGGCGTGGGCGGTCGGATCGCCGGTCGCCTCGCGCTCGTTGTGCGCACGGGACAGCACCGAGCCGTCGGGGGCCAGCACGACCGCGCCCACCGGTACGTCACCGGTGAGCGGGGCGTGCTCGGCCTCCGCCAGGGCGATCCGCATGGCGGGCGCCCAGGGGTCGCGCAGGACGTCGGGTTCGGCGCCGGTGTCGGTCAGCGGACGGCCTCCAGCACGTCGGCCGCCCCCAGCGCGTCGGCGATCTCGCCCAGGGCCTCGCCGGTCAGGGCGCCGTCCCCGCTCAACGCGAGCAGTTCGGTGGCGCTCATTCCCAGGTCGGCCAGCAGGTCGGTCTCGCCGAGCGGGCCGGTCGGCACATGGTCCTCGGAGGAGCCGACCACGGCGTCCTCGTCGGTGTCGCCGTCCTCGGTGCCGTCGAGGTCGACAAGGTCGTCGAGGTCGTCCGCGTTCTCCGGGTCACGGCCCAGCACCTCGTCGGTGAGCAGGATCTCTCCGTACGAGCTGCGGGCAGCGGCCGCCGCGTCTGACACATAGATTCTGGGGTCCTCTTCACCGTCGACGCGGATGACGCCGAACCAGGCGTCCTCCTGCTCGATGAAGACCAGAACCGTTTCCTCCTCGTCGCCGGCCGTACGAGCCAGGTCGCTCAGGTCGGCGAGGGTTTCCACATCGTCGAGATCGGGTTCGCTCGCTTGCCAACCGTCCTCGGTGCGCGCGAGCAGTGCGGCGAAGTACACCGTGACTCTCCCACAGGTCTCAGGCCGTCCGGACCGGGTGGGCCCACTTGCGGTTCATGAGGGTTCATGACGGTCCCACCCACTCGGCATCGTGGCAGAAACAAGGGCGTCGCGAAGGGTCTTCGACACCGCGACGTGCCAGGACTTGGTCACTTCTCGGGAAAAACGCGATCTTGGCGGACCCCCGACCGGCCGCAGCGGTCACCCGACCGCTCCACATGGTGACGTTGCGCACATCGAGCCAGCGGGCGCGGGGCGCCTCGGCGGACGCCCGCGGACCACCCTCCGGCCACGCGCGGATCACCAACGGAAGGTGCGCATCCGCATCTGCTGGCGCATCCGCGCCGCCCGGGCCCGCCGGGGCTGGACCCGGTCGCGCAGTTCCTTCGCCTCGTCCAGCTCGCGCAGGAACGCGGCCCGCTTGTGGCGCCGTTCCCGCTCCCGTTCGTGCTGGGCCTGCGGAACGGTCCGCTCACCGCGTGCGCCGCCGCTGCCGCGGCCCGTCGTGTCCGGCATGGGTGCCACCGTCCCCGCGTCTGTGTCGCGATTCCTCGGGAACCTTCCCCCGAAGGTGCGGTTTACCCGTGCCCGCGCGCAGAGGGCGAGGGTGAGGAAGGCGGGGCGCCGGTCGGAGGGCGCCGGATACAGTCCTCCCATGCGTCTCCATGTTGTCGACCATCCGCTGGTCGCGCACAAGCTCACCGCGCTGCGCGACGAGCGCACCGACTCGCCCACCTTCCGCCGGCTCGCCGACGAACTCGTCACCCTGCTCGCTTACGAGGCGACCCGTGACGTGCGCACCGAACAGGTCGACATCGTCACTCCGGTCGCGCCCACCACCGGGGTGCGGCTGTCCCACCCCCGGCCCCTGGTGGTGCCGATCCTGCGCGCGGGGCTCGGCATGCTCGACGGCATGGTCCGGCTGCTGCCCACCGCGGAGGTCGGCTTCCTCGGCATGGTCCGCGACGAGAACACCCTCCAGGCCCAGACGTACGCCACCCGCCTGCCCGAGGACCTGTCCGGCCGTCAGGCGTACGTAGTCGACCCGATGCTGGCCACCGGCGGCACCCTGGTCGCCGCGATACGGCTGCTGATCGAGCGCGGGGCCGACGACGTCACCGCCCTCTGCCTGCTCGCCGCCCCCGAGGGCGTCGAACTGATGGAGCGTGAACTCGCGGGCAAGCCCGTCACCGTGGTCACCGCCGCGGTCGACGAGCGGCTCAACGACCAAGGGTTCATCGTCCCCGGCCTCGGCGACGCGGGCGACCGCCTCTACGGCACGATCGGCTAGCCGCCGCGGCCGAGCGGACCCTCCCGGGTGCCCCAGTCCTGCCGGTTCAGGGACCACCTGCCGGAGGGGGCTGGTTGCGCCGTGCCGTCGTGGTGTCGGTCTGTTCCCGGCCGCAGGCCGGTGGCGCGCCGCTGGATTTTGCCCGGGTGCTCCCGGGGCAAGCACGGTGGGAGCAGCACATACTCAGGGGCGCGGGGAACTCCCCCAGAGGGGGTGCCCCCAGCGACCAGCCCCGGACCGCAAGGTCCCGCGAACGGCAGGACGGGGCAGCCGGGTGGATCTGCTCAGTTCTTGGGGCTGCACGTCGGCTTGGGCGCCGGCGGATTCGCCGCGACAACCCGCGCCTCCGCCGCCTGCGTAGGCGTCGCCAGCTTCGCGAAGGCGTTGCCGATGAGCACGTCGACCGTCGCCCCCTTCCGCTTGGGGTCGATCTTCACGGCGGAGCCGACCATCTGCGTACCCGCCTCGCGGGCGGCGGCCTCCCCGGCCGGCCCGGAGATGATCAGCGCGGACTGCGTGATCTTCGCGTTGTACTCGTCGGGCGCGTTCCCGAACTTCGACACCTTGAAGCCGCGGCCGGCGAGCTGGTCCGCGGTGGACTTCGCGAGCCCGCCGCGCGTGGTCGCGTTGAGGACGTTCATCGTCACCTGCGTCGGCTTCGGCAGGGCGATCGGCTTGCCGGTGGCCACCGGAGCGGCTGCGGGCGAGCAGGACGGATGGCTGGGCGCGGCGTTCGCCTTGGCGTCCTTGCTGTCGCCGCTGAAGACATGGAAGAGCTGCAGGGCCCCCCAGCTGAAGAGGCCGAGTACGACAACCGCGGCGATCAGGGCGGCCACGAATCGGCCGCGCCGCCTGGGCGGACGCATACGCGGATACGAGTTACCCGTTACCCGGTACTTCCCGCCCATCCCGGAGGGGGTCAGCATGCTCATGAGCGCAGCGTAAGCGGATTGTCAGTCCATCTCCAGGACCCGGGCGTGCAGCACTTGCCGCTGCTGGAGCGCCGCGCGCACGGCGCGGTGCAGCCCGTCCTCCAGATAGAGGTCGCCCTGCCACTTCACGACGTGTGCGAACAGGTCCCCGTAGAAGGTGGAGTCCTCCGCCAGGAGTGTCTCCAGGTCGAGCTGTCCCTTGGTGGTCACCAACTGGTCCAGTCGCACGGGACGCGGGGCGACGTCCGCCCACTCGCGCGTGCTGACCCGGCCGTGGTCCGGGTACGGCTTCCCGTTTCCGATGCGCTTGAAGATCACACGGAAAGCCTACCGGCCCGGCTTGTCCGGGCGCAGCCACGCCGCAGGGATGGCACGGGACCGAAAGGCCCATAGCCGTACGAAAGGTCGCCGGACCTGGTTCCGCCGACCGGGTGAGGGCTGCCGCGCCCGCGGGCGCGGCAGCCATTTAGTTTTCGAGTAAAACACTTGGTAAGCTTGTTGTATGAACGGCGCCACCCCCACCCCCCGCTCGCACCGGCCGCGCAGGCTCCCCACCGCCGGTGTGCTGCGCCTGGGCAGGACGTCGGACATCTGGTTCAAGCCCGCCACCAGCGCGGTGATCGCCTCGGCGATCCCCAACGTCGTCCTGCTCTGCCTGGGCCGACTGGATCTGGCGATGTACACGATGGCCGGCTCGCTCTGCGCCACGTACGCGCACAACCGGCCGTATGCCGGCCGCGCCAGGACGCTGATCGGCGTCGTCCTCGGCATGGTCGGCTGCCTCGCGGTCGCCCTCGTCGTCGCCTCGCTCACCGACAGCGTCATGGTGCTGATCACCGTCGGCGCGCTGCTCGCCGCGCTGCAGAAGCTGCTCTGCGATGCCACCAGGATCGGCCCGCCCGCCCATGTGATCTTCGCGTTCATCAGTTCGGCGGCCCTGTTCGCGCCCCAGACCATCGGCCAGGTCCCCGGCCACATCGGCCTCGCCCTGGCATCGGCGGCCCTCGCCTACCTGGTGAGCATGGCCCCCGGGCTGGTCCGCCCGCAGGGCCCCGAGCGCCGCGCGGTACGCGGCGCGCTCCGGGCGGCGGCACGGTACGCGGGACTCCCGGCGGGTGACCCGGAGGCGGGGCCGGCCCGTGCGAACGCGGCCGCCGCCATCCAGACCGGCTGGCAGAACCTGACGGTCAGCGGCCGGCGCACCGAGGACCGGCGGGCCCTGGAACGCCTGCTGATCCACGCCGAGGTCGCGCTCTCCGCACCCACCCCCGCCGACCCCGCCCTCCTCAGCGGCTGGGCCGCCCGGCTGCGCGGCACCGGCCCCGTCCCGCGCCCGGCCGGTCAGGCCGACGACACCGAACTCCTCGGCATCGAGACCGAGCTCGCCGTCTCCGCGCCCTCCCTCTGGCAGCGGCTGCGGCCGGGCGGTGCGCTCTTCCCGGTCGCCGTCCGCACCTTCCTCGGCTGTGCGCTGGCCGGCTACGCCTCCTTCGGCCTCGGCGTCGGACGCCCCTACTGGGCCATCGTCACCGCCGCCGCCGTCTCCCAGGCCAACGTCACCCAGTCCTGGCGCCGCAGCATCCAGCGGGTCGTCGGCAACCTGATCGGGGTCCTGGTCTTCGCCGCCGTGGTCCCGCTCACCCACACCGGCCCGACCGCCCTGGTGCTGGTCGCCCTGGCGTTCAACTTCGGCGCCGAGGCCCTCATGCCCCGCAACTACTGGCTGGGCAGCATCTGCGTGACGCCGATGGCGCTGCTGGTCGTCGAGTTCGCCGGGCGACGGCCGGTCGGTGAGCTCCTCACCGACCGGGTCCTCGACACCCTGGTCGGCGCCGTCGTCGGGGTGCTGGTCAGCATGGCCGTGGTCACCCGCCGCCCAGCCCACCAGCTGCGGACGGCGCTGGTCGGCGCCCGTACCGCGCAGCGGCAGGCACGGTCCGCGCTCGCCGCCCCGGCCCGCGGGACCCTGGAGGCCGCCGGACGGCGGCTGGCCTTCGCCCTGATCGAGCTGCGCCAGGCCAGGGACATCGCGGCCGGCGAGTGGTGGCAGTCCCCGCTGCCCGAGCAGGAGGTGCTGGACGTGGAGCGGGACGGACACCGTACGCTCGCCGAGACGGTACGCGCGCAGGGGCTCGTGCAGGGGCTGGGGGCCGGCGGCACCGCGACCGGTACCGGAGGGAGTGCGGCGGCATGACGGCAGCGAGCGAGGGCGGGCCGGCCGACGACACCGTGGCCGTGGTGGTCCGCCAGTGGCAGACCGTCCGCCCCGACCTGGACACCGCTCCGATGGAGGTCATCGGCCGGATCAACCGCTGCGCCGCGCTCCTCCAGCAGGCCGAGGACGCCCCGCTGCGCCGGGTCGGCCTGACCCGGGCCGAGTTCGACCTGCTCAGCACCCTGCGGCGGACCGGGCGCGAACTGACCCCCGGCGAGCTGGCCCGGGAGACCTTCTCCTCGGGCGCGGCCGTGACCAAGCGGCTGAAGCTGCTCGGCGAGCGCGGCTGGGTGGAGCGCCGCAGTGACACCAGGGACCGCAGGGTCGCCCGGGTACGGCTCACCCGCAGCGGCGGCGAGCTGATCGACTCGGTCGTGCCCGACCAGCTGCGCTACGAGCGGGTCGCGCTCTCCGGCCTCCCGGACGGCGACCAGCGGCAGGTCGCCGCGCTCCTCGCCGAGCTGCTGGTCCAGCTGGAGGGACGGCTCGGGGTGCCCCCGGGCTGACCCGGGTGGCTCCGGGCCCGGTGACGGCTCCGGCTCGGGCCCCGGTCGTCAGAGTCCGGGCCGGTACCGCAGCGGATGGTCGGCCGGGACCTCCACCAGGACGATGCGGTGGCCGTCGGGGTCGGTGATCCACATCTCGATCAGCCCCCAGGGCTCCTGGCGCGGCTCCCGCACGATCTCGGCGCCCCGGGCCCGCAGCTCCCGGTGGGCGGCCTCGACATCGGGAACCTGGAGCCAGAGGCGCAGGGTGTCCGCGGGGGCGGCGTCGCAGCGCCCGGACACCTCCAGGAAGCCGCCGCCGAGGAAGTAGACCGTGCCCCGCTCGGGGCCCTCGCCGAACTCCCGGTACACCTCCAGGCCCAGGACGTCGCCGTAGAAGCGGCGGGAGCGGTCCGGGTCGGCGGGCCGCAGAAGGGTCCGGCTGCTGAGTACATGCACCATGCCGCCACCCTAGAGACCGGTATGCCGGAGAGCCGTACGCCGCGGGCACCCGCGCGGAACCGTATACCGAGGGCACCGCGCCGGGCCCCTCTCCGTACGCACCCCCTTGAATCGCCGATCCGGCGACCTGCGGGCAGGGTGGAGCTACGACCCGACCCGGAGGAGGGACGCCGATGCAGCCCGACGTTCCGGAGCCCGGCAGTGCGGTGTGGCAGATGCTGCTGGACGGCACGCAGGCGGGTGTGGCGCTGCTCGACCCCGATCTGCGGTACCTGTACGTGAACCCGGCGCTGGCGCTGATGAACGGGGTGGAGGTCGACGCGCACGTCGGGCGGCGGATCGCCGAGGTGGTGCCCGGGGTCGATGTCGACGAGGCGATGATGCGCGCGGTGCTGGCGGACGGCCGGCCGCGCGAGCTGGACTCCAGCGGCCAGACCAGGGCGGACTCCGCGCACGCCCGGCGGCACTGGCGCGGCAGTTGCCACCGGGTCCTGGACGGCGGGCGGGTGCTGGGCCTGGGCCTGGTGCTGATGGAGGTGAGCGCGGACCGGGAGACGCGGCGGGAGTTGGAACGGGCCAGGGAGCGGCTGCTCGTGCTGGACGCGGCGGCGATGCGGATCGGCTCCACGCTGGAGATGGAGCAGACCTGCGAGGAACTGGCGGACCTGCTGGTCGAGGTGCTCGCGGACATGGCGACGGTGGAGATGCTGTCCAGCGGGACCCGGGACGGCCGCCGGCCGCCGCCGGACGGCACGGTACGGCTGCGCCGGTCCGCGATGAGCGCCCGCCCCGCACTGCGCGAGGTGGCGCCGAGCTTCGGCGCGCCCGGCAAGTACGTCGACTACCAGCCCGGCTCGGCGATCCCGCGCTGCCTGGAGACGGGCCGCCCGATCGTGATGAACCTGCTGCCCGACGAGGAGCTGAGCAGGTCCGCGCCGAACGCCGAGCGGGCCGCGGCCTACCGGGCGGCGGGCATCCACTCCGGGCTGATCGTGCCGCTGGCCGCGCGCGGCCGGCAGATCGGCACGGTGACGATGATCAGGGCCGGGTCGTCGCCCGGTTTCGACGACGAGGACGTGGCCGTCGCCCGCGCGCTCGCCGAGCGGGCCGCGATCAGTCTGGACAACGCCCGCCGCTACACCCGGGAGCACGGCATCGCGGTCGAGTTGCAGCGCGCGCTGCTGGCCGCGCCGAGCACCCCCAACCCGCGGGTCGACGTCGCCACCCGCTACCTTCCGGCGGGCGCCAACGACCTCGTCGGCGGCGACTGGTTCGACACGCTGGCGCTGCCCGGCGGGCTGACGCTGCTGGCGATGGGCGACGTGATGGGCCACGGGGTCGGCGCGGCGGTCGAGATGAGCCACTACCGGTCCATGCTGCGGGTCGGCGCCGGCGAGGGGGACGCGCCGGACCGGGTGCTGAGCCGGATCGACCGGCTGCTGGCGGCCGGGGGCGCGGAGCGGCCCGCGACCTGCCTGCTGGGGATCGCCGATCCGCTGCGGGGCGCCGCGTGGTTCGCCAGCGCCGGCCACCTGCCGCCCGCGGTGATCGCCCCCGACGGCAGCGTGACGCTGCTGGACGTGCCGCCCGGCCCGCCGCTGGGCGCGGACCTCGGCGGGGAGTACGACACGGTGTACGCGCCCTGGCCGCCCGGGCACACGCTGCTGCTGTACACCGACGGGCTGGTGGAGCGGCGCGGCGAGGACATCGACGTGTCGCTGGGCCGGCTGGCGGGGTTGCGGCTGCCGCACGCGGGGGACTCCCCGACGCAGCCAGGGGGAGGGTCGTTGGACGCGCTGCTGGCGCGGGTGGTGCACCGGCTCGCGCCGGCCGTGGCCGAGGACGACGTGGCGCTGCTGGCCGCGCGGGCGGTGCCGGGACACGGGCCGAGGACGGAGAGGTCGTAAGGCCCGTATTCCTGGAGGCCACCCCTTACCGCGCGGCCAAGTGGGCTTGTTAGCCTCGAAGGTGCACGCCGTTGGTGCCCGGCGACCCCGAGTCGAGGCGTATCGAGGAGTGGACGCATGACCGAACGCAAGCCGCCAGGAGTCTCCTTCGAGACCTGGGCCGACCGGCAGATCCGCGAGGCGGAGGAGCGCGGCGACTTCGCGAACCTGCCCGGCCGCGGGAAGCCGCTCGCCTCGCTGAACACCCCCTACGACGAACTGTGGTGGGTCAAGGGCAAGATGCAGCGCGAAGGACTGTCGTTCCTGCCGCCGTCGCTGGTGCTGCGCAAGGAGGCCGAGGACGCGATCGCCGCCGTCGCCGAGGCGCGCTCCGAGCAGCGGGTGCGGCAGATCATCGCGGCCGTCAACGAGAAGATCGAGGCCGCGATCCGCCGCCCGCCGCAGGGACCGCCGCTGAACCTGCGCCCGTTCGACGTCGAGCAGGTCGTGGCCGAGTGGCGCGAGCGCCGCGCGGGCGAAGGAGGCACGGGCGACGGGGGTACGGGCGACGGGCGGGGGCCCGCGGACTGAGCCCGGCGGACGGGGTGTTCCGGCTGCCCGTACCGCCCTGATAGGCATGGCCCGTGCGATTCGACGCGGTACCCAAGCCGCCGCCCGTCGAGGCCAGACCGCGGGACGACCGCGGCTATCCCGTGCCCGCGATCACCCCGTGGCAGGACGAGCGGCCGCAGTTCGCGCTCACCGACCACGAGCGCAGCGCCGACTGCGCCCGGCAGCGGCTGTGTTCGGTGTGCGGCACCCGCATGCCGCGCGGCACCGTATGGCGGGTGGTGGGCGCCGCCGAGGCCGAGGCGATCGCCGACGCGCGCGCGGCCGGCCGCCCGTACCGCAACCTCGCGCCGACCACCGAGGGCCCCGGGCACCGGGCGTGCATGCTCTACGCCTCGATGGTCTGCCCCTACCTGGCCCGCCCCAACGCCCGCCGCGGCACGGACGCCGAGCGCCCCGACGACATGACGGCGCATGTCGTACGGGGCGCGGTGCGCGGGGTGCTGGGCGCGGTGGTCGGCTTCGCGGAGTACGAGTTCGCGGTCACCGGGGCCCGGACCCTCTTCCGCTTCCTGGACGTGGTGGAGTTCCTGCCGCACGAGACGGCCGACACCCACCTGGCCGCGCTGCGGGCCGAACTGGGCTCGCCGGCTTAGGAGTTCCGGAAGGCCGGCAACCCCCGGTAGCCGGAGATCCGCTGCGGGGTGCCGGAGCCGTCGGTGCGGACCTCGACGATGCCGTCCGGGGTGCGGGCGGCGATCAGGTCGCCGGTGGGCGCGAACGCCGGCTCGGTGTAGTCCGTGGTGGCGTGCGGGGTGAGGTCCTTGTACGCCGGACCGCTGTCCGTGGACTCCTCCAGGAACAGGTGGTCGTGGCCGTCCACGGAGCGGACGAAGGTGATGGCCTCGTCGTCGGCCTGCGACATCGCCGGTTCGGAGCCGTCGGTGAGCGCCGAGCCCTGCTGCCGGAGGTTGTCGTCGCGGATGTAGACCTTGCCGCTGTCGGCGTTGGCGTAGGCCGCGGCGCCGGCCGTGCCCGCGTTCGGCCAGACGTTGCCGGTGGTCGGCAGCGGGTCGGGGTGCTCGCCGGCCATCTGGTTGAGGCTGATCGGCCGCGGGGTGCCGCCGGTGGCGGGGACGCTCTCCAGCTTCGTGGTGGAGCCCGACCGCACGGCGAACATCAGGTTGTCCAGCGCGGGCATGCCGTCGGCGGGGTCCGACTTGCGGGTCTGCCAGGTCGGGTGCGACCAGGTCTGCCCGCCGGGGTTCTTCGCCGCGATCACCCGGCCGGTGCCGTCGGGGTTGCTCACCGCGAGGTCGCCGTCGCCGTCCACGAACGCGGCCCGGCGGCCGTCCGGGGACCAGGCGAGGTCGCGCACCAGGGTGCCGAAGTCGACGCGGGTGCCGTTCATGACGACGTAGCGGCTGCCGTCGCTGATGGTCAGGCCGTTGTGCGCGGTGCCGTTGAGCGGCGAGTCGGAGGTGACCGGCTTCGCGGTGACGGTCGGGTTCCCGGTTCCGCCGGTTCCGCTGCTGGTGGTCGCGGGCGGGGTGGTGCCGTCCGCGGTGGGGTCGTCGGGGCCGCATCCCGTCAGCAGCAGGGCGGCGCCCGCGGTGAGGCCCGCGGTCAGGGCGACGGCGGTGGCGGTACGGCGGCTACGGCCGCGGCTGCGGCGAGTGGACGCGGGCATCTCGGTTCCCCCATGAACGATGAGACGGTGCGGCGGTGGTGTGCGAACCGCTGTGAGGGCAGCGTGACAAGCCAACGTCGCCGCGCTGTGCGGTAGTTGTCACGGCCCGGCAACACCGCGGCGCGCCGTGTCCCTCCCGTCTCGCGGGTCGCCGGGGCCCCTCCGCTGTCACCCCCGCCTTCCACCGTTCACCGCCGCGCGGCCGGATGCGGCCGGACGGGTGCGACGCTCCACCTGAGCGGGTGAACGCGGTGGACGGGGGCTGACGGTGGGCGTCCCGGGCGTGCCCTGCGGGCGGGCTCGGACGTTGTACCGGCCATGAACGTATTCCGCATCCTCACCACCGCCGCGGCCGGCTCCTTCGTGCTCGCTGCCGCCGCAGCGCCCGTCGTACAGGCCGCCGACCTCAGCTCCACCCTCTCGAGCACCGCGGTGACCGCCTCCGACACCGGAGTGCAGGCCGGCAGCGTCGCCAGCGGGGTGGTCCAGCAGTCCGGGGTCGGCCCGAAGGTCGCCGCCGTGCAGAAGGCCGTCAAGGCCGGGTCCGACGCGGTGAGCGCGGGCAACCAGCTGGTCAACGGCTGACCGTCGCCCGCAGCTCCGCCCGGGTGGCAGCTCCGCCCGGGTGGCACCGCCACCTCACCGCGAACCTCGTACGATCCGCGAGGAAAAGGGGCGCCCCCTTCGGGGCGCCCCTTTGCGTGGCCGCTCAGCCGCGCAGGCTGCCCACCGGAACCGTGAAGTGGGCCGCGCTGCCCAGCACCTCCTCGTCGGCGGCGAACGCGCGCAGCTCCTCCTCGGTGACCTCGGTGCCCGGGACCGCCTCGGGCCACGGGCGGCTGGCCAGGATCACGTAGACCGACGTGCGGGCGCGGGCCGCGGCCGTCCACTGCTCCGGCACCGGGCAGGTCACCTTCAGGTAAGGCATCGTCAGCACCGCCTTGCCGCCCTCCACGAGCAGCCCCACCTTCACCTTCGGAGCCTGCGCGACGTCCAGGATCGCGCCGCCCACCGGCAACCCGATCTCCTCGGCTGCCTCGAGCACCGCCTCCTGCCCGGCCGCCGGGCCGTCCACCCCGTCGCCGAGGGAGTAGGCCAGCAGGAACGGGGTGTCCTGGCCGTCCTCGTGGCTGCCGGCCCACGGGATCACCACGAGGGTGCCCAGCCGGCTCTGGAGTGACGACGCGGACGCGGTATTGGTCTGGCTCATGGGCCGGACCCTAACGGGCTACCGGCCCCGCACCCCGCCGATGTCACCTCAGCGGGGGACCCCCGGGCACAGGATTCGCCCGTTCGTGGAGCGGTCCGCCCCGGGCGCGCACCCCAACGGAGTATCCCGGCCGGGTGGTGGGCGAATCGCCGAACCCCCCGCGTTCGCAGTCGACTTGCGCCGGTGTCGGGTCGTGGGCCCCGAGGCCGCGAGGACGTTTCGGTTGCGGGAGCAGGTGCCGCTTTCCACGGTGGTCGAGGTAGCAGACTTGCCCCCACGAAGGGAAAACGTTCCATGCACAGCCACCGCACCACCGGTCTGGTCGTCTCCGCCGCGCTCGTCGCCGCTCTTGCGGGCGGCGCCGTCGGCACCGCGTCCGCCGAAGCCCCGCACCACCACGCCGCCGCCCAGCCCACGGCACCCAAGGCGCAGGCCGACGCGGCCGCGGTGCTCGCCCAGGCCAAGACGCTCGGCAACCTGGGCGGCGTGCTCGCCCCGGTCACGACGCTGGTCCAGGACGCGCTCGCCACGCCGGTCTCGAAGGACAAGGTGGCCTCGGACGCGACCGCCGCGACGGCCGCGATCGCCGCGGCGAAGAAGGCCCTCCCGGCGACCCCGGCCACCCCCAACGCCCCGGCCGCGCCCAACGCTCCCGCCGCGCCCAACGGTTCGGCCGCCGCCACCCGGGCGGTGCACCCGCGGGCCGCCGCCGATGTGCAGGCCGACGCCCTGGCCGCGCTCCAGACCGCCGTGGACTCCCTGAGCAAGGCCGTCGCCTCCGGCGACGCGACCGGCGCGCTCGCCGCAGGCACCGCGGTCGTCACCGGCCTGGTCAACGTCGCCGTCGCCACCGTGCTCGGCGGCGGTCTGCCCGCGCCCAACCTGCCGGGGCTGCCGGCCCTCCCCTCGCTGCCGTCCACTCCCACGCTCCCCACCACCCCGACCCTGTGACCCCACGCCCGGCCCTCCCGCCGCGCTGACCGCACACACCCGGCCCGCCGTCCGTCCTCGTCAAAAGGAACGGGCCGCGGGCCGCGTGTGTGCCCGCCCCCGCGCCAATTCACCTCCTCGGCGTATTACGCGGGCGGCGCGCCCCAATTCCCGCGCCGGCCGCGCTTCCACCGCGAGGAACCCTCACCGATTCGGCCCAACCTGCGTGACCATTCCCGGTCCCCGACCGTTGCCCAAGGCGTCAAAAGCCGCAGCGTTGCGGCAATTCTCATCTCGTATGACGTCTCAGGGAGATCTTGATGTCGCGTATCGCGAAGGCCGCGGCCCTCACCGCCGCCGCAGGTGCCGCGCTGGCCGCTGGTGCGGGTGTGGCTTCGGCCGACGCCGGTGCCGGAGCCGCTGCGGTCGGTTCGCCGGGTGTCGTGTCCGGCAACGTCGTCCAGGTGCCCGTGCACGTTCCGGTCAACCTCTGCGGCAACACCGTGGACGTCATCGGCCTGCTCAACCCGACGTTCGGCAACCAGTGCGAGAACGACTCCTCGCACGGTGACAGCACCGGGGGCAACGGCGGCGGCCAGTACTGAGTTCCTCGCACCGCCGTACGGCCTCCGCCTCCGCACGAGGCGGGGGCCGTACGCGTGATGCGGCAGGTGCGGCAGGTGCGGCAGGTGCGGCCAGGGGCACACCTGGCGCGCCCCGGGCCGTCACTCGTAGGTGTAGTACTTGCGGTGGTCCAGTACCACCGACGGCTTCACGTTGAACGGGGGCATCGGCTCGGTGAGGCTGATCACCCGGCCGTGCTCGGGGTCGCCGGCGCTCAGCGGCTTGGCCGGCAGGAAGCCGGACTTCGGGTGCAGCCGCTGCCAGCGGGTCCAGATCAGGTCGATGAAGGCGTGGTGCAGCCAGAAGATCGGGTCGTTCGGCGAGGACCCGCCGGTCATGTGCCCGCCGACCCACTGGTGCACCCGGTTGTGCAGGTAGCCGCCCTTGGCGTCGCTGACCACCCACCCCTCCATCTTGTTGCGCAGCCCCTGCGTGCTCGGCGCGGAGTTCCACGGCGCGGTGTCGTACGTCGCGATCTTCAGCGCGTCATCGACCTCGGCGGCGGTCGGCAGCACGATCGGCCGGTCCGGGCGGCCCATGTCGCGGGTCAGATACTTCTCCCGCGTGACACCGAAGGTGATCGGCCAGTTGCCGCCCTGGTAGGCGAACGGGCCGGTCATCACCTGCCCGTCGCTGGAGCGGCCGTTGCCGCCCATGAAGTCCGCTTCCCACAGTGCCGACGTCTCGGAGCGGTCCACGGTCCAGTCCCAGTACGGGATGGTGACGTCGGGGTCGATCATCCGCAGTTCGTGCTCGAAGACCAGCAGGAACTGCCGGTGCCAGGGGAAGAACGTCGGGGCCATGTGCGCCACCCGCAGCCCGGTCTCGCCGTCCGCGCTGAAGTACTGGGTGTGGAGTTTGACGTATTTGTCGTACCCGCCGTTCCGCTTGAGCTGCAGCACGGCCTGCACGAAGCGCGAGCGCTGGTCGCTGGTCAGATTCCGCTGGTTCATCCGGGTGTACACAGGTGCGGTCCCTCGACGCTCGGCGGTCAGTGATGGTGCGCGGCGGCCGCGTCGGCCAGCTCGGCGCTCCCGATGACGTCGACCGCGCCCCGGGCGGTGGCCAGCGGCGTCGGATACGGCTGGAAGTGGTTGGCCATGCTGACGAAGCTGCCGTCGTACCGGCGCATGGCGCCCAGCGGACGCCCGTCGACCAGCAGCAGCAGGCCGCTGGGATCGCCCGAGGGGAAGCCCTGGATGCGGCGGCCGCGGTAGACCTCGTCGAACAGCGGCGAAGCCACCTCGTCCAGCAGGGAATCCGATCCGTCGCCGTCCGCCCCCGGTACGGCCCCCTTCCCGTCCTGCCCGCCGGCGCCCTGCGCGGCGGCGGCGCGCGAGGTCGGCTGCCCGGCGGCGAGCATCGGACGCAGCCCGGCCGCGGTGCCCGACACGGCGGCCGCGGCGATCAGCCCCGTCCTGAGCACTCTTCTGCGTGACGGCATGCCCGGCTCCTCTCGTCGGCACTCGGCCGCGGCTCATCTTGCCCCGTGCGGCGGGGAATCCCGGGATCGCGGCCGGTGGACGGCAACGACGATCCGGAAATTCACCTGACCGGGTGATATCGCCAGCGGCTCCCGGACGCTTTTGACGGATGAGAGGATTCCTTTGTGGGCAAGGGAGTTCGGGGAGGAGGGCGAGAGAACAGGCCCACCCGAAGTCCGCGGCACGGTCACGACCGAGCTGCCGAATCCGCGTGCGCCATTTATTCGTACGTTATGACTGACGGTCAGGCGGTGCTTCCGGTGCGCCTTTGCCGTCGAACGAGGAGTGGCCATGGCCGAGCGACACCACTGGTGGGTGCGGGGGAGCGTCGCGGCGGCCACGGCCGCGGTGCTGCTGTCCGGGGTGGCGGCGACCGCGCTCGGCGACGACTCCGCCGGGCGGCTGCTCGGTCTGCCCGCCCACGGGAACCCGGTGGCCGTCCCCCTGCCGTCCGCGTCGGGCACGGCGACCCGCACCCCTTCCGTCCCGACGGGCGCACCCGCGGCCTCGGCCGGTGGGCTGCCGCCGATGGGCGCCTTCACCGACTCCGGCAGCAAGGGCGTCCAGAGCCTCGGCGGGCTGGAGAACTGGCTCGGCGGCACCCAGGTGAACGTCGGCCACACCTACCTGCCGGGCGACAACTGGGACAGCATCGAGGGCGACGACGACCTGCTCCAGCCGTGGGCCGCGTGGACCCGCGCCGAGCCCGGCCGGCTGTTCGTGCTCAACGTGCCGATGCAGGCCGACAACGAGGGCCACGTCTCCGACGACCAGGTGCGCGACCTGATCGAGCAGGGCGCGAGCGGCGCCTTCGACGCGCACTTCACCAAGCTCGCCCGGCGGCTGGTCCGGCTCGGCGTCCCCGACACCGTGATCGTGCTCGGCTGGGAGATGAACGGCACCACCTACACCCACCGCTGCGGCCCGGACCCCGCGGGCTGGAAGGCGTACTGGAACCGGGTTGTCACCGCCATGCGCGCCGTGCCCGGCCAGCACTTCCGCTTCGACTTCGCCCCCAACCGCGGCCGGGACGCGATCGCCTGGACCGCGTGCTACCCCGGCGACTCCACCGTCGACGTCATCGGCATGGACTCCTACGACCAGCCGCCCGGCACCGACTTCCACGAGCAGGTCACCGAGCCGTACGGCCTCCAGGCCCAGGTCGACTTCGCCGCCGCGCACCGGAAGGCGATCTCCTACCCGGAGTGGGGCCTGTTCAGGAACGGCGACGACGCCGACTACATGAGCCTGATGCTCACCTGGATCATCACCCACCACCCGCTCTACCAGACGATCACCGACTACTGCCCGCACGGCGTCTGGCAGTGCGACCAGAACCCCAACGCGTCGAAGGTGTACCGGGCGCTGCTCTTCGGCCGGAAGATCGCCACACCCGCGTCCGCGGCCCCCGGCCCGGCCCCCACCCATGGCACCGGTTCCACCGGCACCGCGCCCACGTCCCTGCCCGTCGAGACCTGCGTGCCGATGCCGCTCAGCGAGGTGATGAAGCAGTCCTACGCCAGCGGGCAGGTGTGCGTACGGCTCAAGCCGCGCAGATCGGCGCCGGCTGCCCCCGCGGCTCCCGCTCCGCCCGCGGCCACCCCGTCCCCCGGGCCGACCAGCGCGCTGTGAGGCGGTCCGGCGGGCGGCCTACCGCCGGCGCCTGCGGCGTACCTCCCGCAGCCGGGCCCGGGCCGCGGTCAGGGCCCGGCGGGCCAGGAGGGACGGCAGGGCGCGGCGGGTGCCCAGCAGGAGCCGGGAGTTGGGGGCCGAGAGCGGGCGCCAGTGGGCTTTGTGCGGTTCGGCGCCCCGCATCATGCTGAGGACGGGGCGGTCGCCGGCCGTGGTGAGGCGGGCGCCGTGCCGCATCAGCAGGGTGTTGAGGTCGACCTTCGCCGAGTGCAGGGCGGCGAAGTCGGCGCCGTAGAGGTAGCCGCCGGCCAGGGTCGGTGACAGGACGGTGAGGTTCGCGGCGACCACCTCGCCGCCGATCCGGAACTCGGTGAGCCGGGCCTCGCCGGACTCGGTCATCCGGGCGCAGGCGCGGCCGAGATGGGCGGCGAAGCGGGGGCGCAGGTGCTCGGGGGTGACGCCCCGGCCCTCCCACTGGGCGGTGTGCAGCCGCAGTATCGTGCCGATGGCGGCGGGCACGTCGGCGGCGGGCACGTCGTGTTCCTCGATGCCCGAGGCGTCGATCTTGCGCAGATGGGCGCGGATGCGCTGGCCGCGCGAGCTGCCCACCCGGGCGATCAGGCCGGTCATGGGCCCGCCGGGCAGCTCCAGGCACTCGGAGTCGGCGAGCCGCCGCTTGGGGCCGGGCCACCGGGCGTACACCCGCTCGGCCGCCGCGCCCGCCGGCACCTCGCGCAGGTCCACGACCCCGCCCCGGGCGGCCCGGCGCATCCCGAGGACGAGGGCGGCGGCCACCGGGTCGCCGCGCCGGGCGCCGTCACTCGTACGGTCCGCGCGGTCCTCGCCGCGTTCGGCGTCCGCGTCGGTGTCTGCTCCCGCGGTGCCGGGGGCGATGAGCACGTCGGAGTAGTCCGTGATGGCGCCGCCGAGCGGCACGAGCGCGGGCAGCGGGCGGTAGGTGCGCATCAGCGCGACCGCGCCCACCAACTCGCCCTCCCGGCGGCCCTCTTCACTGCCGCCGTTCCCGCCGCGCCGGACCAGGACGACCCGCAGCCGTCCCCGCCGCCCGTACGACAGCCACCAGGAGTGCAGCCAGGCGTGGCTCTGGAACGGGGTGGCGCGCGGGCAACCGCGGTGCAGCCGGGTCCACTCGGGCGCGAGCGCGGCGAACTCGTCGGGGTCGCGGCAGATGCGCACGGCGAGTGTGCCGAGCGGGTCGGGCGCACCGGCCGCGTCCGCCGCGCTTCTGGGGTGCGGCGGGCGGGCGGCGGCCGGCGGCGCCGCGGTGTCGGGGCCTTCCACCGTCACACCGCCGCCCGCTCGGGCCGGGGCTCGGACGAGGACGGCGAAGCGGAGGCGGACGGGGCGGCGGACGGCGACGGGAGCGGGGTGCGGGCCGGGTGGGCGGCGTCCTCCTCGCGCCTGGGCCGGACCAGGAGGACGAGCGCGCCGAGCAGCCCGCCCGCGCTCGCGCCGACCGCGCCGGACAGCGCCGCCGACGGGGAGGACGGCGCGGCGGGCGCGGCGGCGGGCGAGAAGAGGAGCAGGCGGACGCCGGTGCTGTCCGCGTCGCGGTTGCCGGTGGCGGCCAGCGAGCGGGCCACACCGTTGGCGATGGAGGCGGCGGTGCCGGCCTTGGACGAGCTGCCGGTGACCGAGATCATCGGGGCGTCCGGCGACGTCGCCGCCTGGACATGGCTCTTCAGGTCCCCGGCGGCGGTGTGGGTGGCGGCCTGCGCGCCGGCCAGCACCGCGGAGCCGGTGACGATCCGGCCGTACGCCTGGGCGAAGCCGAGCGCGGTCGGCGAGTCGGTGCCCTGCCGCGGTACGACCATCACGTAACTGGTCGCGGCGTACTGCGGGGTGGCCACCAGGCCGTACCCGATGCCGCCGAGCAGGCCGATGCCGATGCCGAGCGGCAGGGGCAGCCAGCGCGGCACCGCGCGTCGCGGCGTGCGCCGCCCGCGGTCCTGCGGGTCGTTGATGTCGTCCGTGCGGGTCACGGTGTGTCTCACTTCTGCGCGGGTGTCGGGGTGGTGGGTTCGGCGGCGGCGCCGGGTACGGTGCCGGGCGCCTGCCGGGAGGCCGGCGGGGCGGCCTGCTGCGCGGGCGGTTGCGGAACCGGCGCCGCCGCCTGCGGCGAGACCGGCTGCGCGGCCTGTTGCGAGACCGGCCGCGGCGCCGGCTGGGTCCCGGCGGCCCGGGCCGGGCGCGGTACGGTCGCGGCCGGACCGGACCCGCGCCGCCGCAGGCCCCGCCGCTCGCCCGCCTGCGCGTAGAGCGCCATGACGCGCTGCGCGGTGCGGGCGATGTGGTAGTACTCGACCGCCGCGGGAGCGGGCAGCCGGCGCGGCCCCGCGCGGTGCTCCGCGGCCAGGGCGGCGGGCAGTTCGCCGAGGTCGATCCGGCAGGCGCCGGGCGCGTCCTCGGCCGGCACGTCCTCCACGGCGGGGCAGGCCGTGTAGAGCGCGGGCAGTCCGGCGGCCAGCGCCTCGACCACCGCGAGCCCGAACGCCTCCTCGGCGGAGACCGAGACGAACAGGTCCATCGCGGCGAGCAGTCCGGGCACCTCCGGGCCGCTGGAGTCGGCGACGTGCACCCGGTGCTGGAGGTTCAGGTGGTGCACGAGCCGCAGCAGCGGCACCCGTTCGGGGCCGTCGCCGGCGAGCAGCAGATGCACGTCCGGGACCTCGGCGACCGCCCGGATCAGCGCGTCGAACCGCTTGCCGGGCACCTGCCGCCCCACCCCGCCGACCACGTACGCGCCGACGGGGATACGAAGCCGGGTCCTGGCCTCGGCGCGCACCTCGGGGTCGAAGCGGAACCGGTCCGGGTCGATGCCGTTGGGCGCGAGGTGCACCCGCGCCTCCGGCACGCCCCAGTACACCAGCCGTTCCGCGACGGTCGCCGAGACCGCGAGGGTGCCGTGGCCGAGCCGCTCGGTGGCCCGGTACAGGGTGCGGGTGCCCAGTCCCAGCGGCCGGCCCTCGATCTGGGTGGCGCCCAGCGAGTGCTCGGTGGCCACGACGGTGTGCACCCCGGCCAGCCGCGCGGCGATCCGCCCGTAGACGCAGGCCCGGTACAGGTGGGTGTGCACCACGTCGTAGTGGCCGGACCGGATGAAGCGGGTGAGGCGGGGGAGCACGCCGACATCGCGGTTGCCGGTCATCCGCAGGTCGTGCACCCGCACGCCGTCGGCGCGGATCGCGTCGGCCACCGGGCCGGGGTCGGTGAGCGTGGCCACCTCGCACTTGGCGTCCAGGTGCCGCAGCAGCAACCGGAGTTGCTGCTCGGCGCCGCCGACGTTGAGGCCGGTGATGACGTGCAGGACCTTCATGCGTCGCCTCCTTGTGGCACGGCGGGGAGGGTGGCGAGCTCGGCTCGCCGCATCCGGTGCAGCAGCCGTTTGGCATGCAGCCGGGGGGAGTTGTCGGCCTGGCCGACGTAGGTGCGCGGCAGGGCGTGGCCGCAGGCGACCGGCCCGGGGTCGACCGCGCAGGCGTAGTCGTATCCGGCTCGCCGGGTGGCGAGCGCGGTGCGCGGGTCGACCGCGCCGTAGGGGTGGCAGAAGCCCGCCGGGACGGTGCCGGTGATGTCGGTCAACAGGCTTCTGCTCTCGGTCAGTTCGAGGTCGAGATCGGCGTCGTCCAGAGCGGTCAGGTCACGGTGCAGCAGGCCGTGCGAGCCGATCTCCATGCCGGCGGTGTGCGCGGCGCGGATGCCGTCGGCGGTCAGCAGCGGCTTGCGCGGGCCGTCCGGGTCCCAGGCGTTGGTGCCGCCGAGCCGGCCGGGCAGCACGAACACGGTGGCGGTGTGGCCGTGCGCGCGCAGCAGCGGCACCGCCTCGGTGAGGAAGTCGGCGTAGCCGTCGTCGAAGGTCAGCCCGACCAGCCGGCCGGCCCGGCCGCGGGCGCGGGCGGCGAGCAACTGCCGCATGCCGACGCCGGTCAGGCCGCGCCGCCGCAGCCAGCGCAGTTGTCCGGCGAGCCGCTCCGGGGTCACCGTGACCAGGTACGGGTCGCCGGCCCGGCGGTCGCCCACCGAGTGGTACATCAGCGTCCAGGGTGCCCGGCGGCCGGCGTGGACGCCCGCGGGGGCAAGGAGGTCAGCGGTCATGGGCGGCCCTTCCGTGTGACGGTGGCGAGAAGGTACGGGACTTCGGGCACCCGGGCGGCGAGCGCGGCGCCGGCGAACACCACCGGCACCGCCACCGCGCAGGCGGCCGCGGCCACCGCCGGGTCCGGCAGCCGGTGCGCCAGCGCCCAGCCGGCGGCCGTGGCGCACAGCGCGGCCAGCGCGATCCGCCCGATCCTGGGCGCCACGGCGGCGACCCGGACGGCGACGGTGTGCGCGCCCAGGCCCCGCAGCAGCAGGGCGGCGGTCACGGTGATGCCCAGCGCGTTGCCGGCCGCGATGCCGTACGCGCCCCACGGCCCGACCGCGGCGGCGTCCGCGGCCGCGGTTACCGCCAGCCCCAGCCCCATCGCGGCGGCCGGGTACCAGGTCGGGCCCGCCGCCGAGAAGTACGGCCGGACCAGCGCCCCGACCAGGCTCTGGCCGAGCAGGCCGAGCGCGTAGACCCGCATCACCGTGGCGGTGTCCGCGGTGTCGACGGCGGTGAACTCACCTCGCTGGAAGAGGACTTCGGTGATCTGCGGGGCGCAGGCGATGACGTAGGAGGTGCCGAGCAGCACCACCAGGCAGGCGAGCGCGAGGTCGCGCTCGACCCGGCGCCTGGCCTGCTCGCGGTCGCCGTCGGCCAGCGCCCGTGACAGCACCGGGAAGGTGACCGTCACGATCATCACCGACAGCGCCATCGGCAACTGGGCGACCTTCTCCGCGTAGTTGAGGTGCGAGATGGCGCCCGCGGGCAGCGGGGCGGCGAAGAACCGCTCGACCAGCACCTGCGCCTGGCGGCTGAGCGTGAAGACGATGACCGGCGCGAGCAGCGCCAGGCCGAGCGGGTTGTCCGGGCGCGGCCCGGCCGGACCGACCGGCGTGGACCGCAACACCCGCAGGAAGGAAGGCAGCTGCGCCGCGATCATCAGCACGCCGCCGACCGCGACCCCGGCGGCGGCCGCCCGCACCCCGAACCTGCCGTGCAGGGCGAAGAGCACGGCGACGATGCCGGTGTTGTACGCCACGTAGATCGCGGCGGGCGCGACGAAGCGGCGGTGCGCGCGCAGCGCGGCGCTGAGGTAGCCGGCGATGCCGAAGGTGAGGACGGTCAGCGCGGTCAGCCGGGTGCAGGCCACCGCCGTGGTCGGGTCGGCGATGCCGGGGGCGAGCACGTGTACGACCCAGGGGGCGCCCGCCGCGAGCGCCGCGGTCAGCAGCGCCAGGGCGGCGAGCAGGCGCGGCAGGGTGCCGCGGATCAGGGCGTGCGGGCCCTCGCCGCGGGCGAGGGCGGCGCTGAACGCGGGCACCATCAGCAGGGCCATCGCGTCCTCGATCAGGACGGTCGCCGCGATCTCGGGGATGGTCCACGCGACGAGGAACGCGTCGCTCTCCGCGCCCGCGCCGAAGAGGTGGGCGATGCCCTGGTCGCGGACGAGGCCGAGGACGGAGCCCGCGATGCTCAGTCCCGCGGTGGCCGCGGCGGCGTGGGCCATCCGGGAGGAGGGTTCCCGGGCCGTGCCCGGGTCGCGCGGCCGGGGCGGCGGTACGTCGATCGGCTCGGGCGGGGGCGCCCACACGTCGGGGGGTTCGGTGCCGGCGTACGCCAATGCGGCCGGCGGGCAGGCGGCTTCGGGTGCGTCGGCCGGGTGGGTCCAGACGTCCTGAGGGGTGCCCCGGGTGCCTTTGACGAACCCTGCTTCCCTGTCGTTCATCGGGCGGGCTCGTCCGTGGAGTTGAGCGACCACCAGGCGGTGAGGCCGAGCAGGACGGCGGTGAGGGGGGTGGAGGGGCCGCCGATGTCGGCGTAGAGGAAGTCGACGGCCTGCCAGAGGAGGAGGCCGACGGCGGCGAGGCCGGGGGCGACGGCGGTGCGGGCACGGAAGGCGCCGCGGGCACGGAAGGCGCGCCGGGCGCGGTGCAGGCGGGCGGCGCCGCAGGCCAGGAGGGCCGCCCAGGAGCCGGTGAGCAGGCCGCAGCCGATCAGGCCCTGCTCGGAGAGGGCGAGCAGGTACATGTTGTGCGGCGAGAGCAGGGGCTCGCGGGTGAAGGTCTGCCCGGCTCCTGCGGTGTCGCTGCCGGAGTCGAGGGCGAGCGAGGCGTGGGAGTCGCGCTCGTCGGGGAAGCGCTTGAGGCCGACCCCGGTGGCGGGGTGCTCGCGCCACATGGACAGCGCCGCCGACCAGAGGGTGTAGCGGTCGGTGACGGACTGGTCGGGCGCGTCGGTGACCTGCGTGATGCTGGCGAGCCGCTGGGTGATCAGCTGGGAGCCGACGCCGACCCCGCCGACCAGCAGCACCGCACAGGCGGCGAGCACCGCGAAGACGCGTACCGCCTGCCGCCATCCGGCGAGCAGGGTCATCGCGGCCAGCGCGAGCGCGGTGGCGATCCACGTGCCGCGGCTGAAGGAGACGGTGAGCGGCACCAGGAGCAGGGCCGCGCACACCGCCGCCCCGGTGCGGACCGCGCGGCGGCCGGGCGCGAGGGCGTAGCCGACCGAGATGACCAGCCCGTACGCGACGACCGTGGCCATGCCCATGATGTCGGAGGGCCCGAACGTGCCGACCGCGCGGATGTCCTCGCCCTGGTACGAGGCCCCGGTCGCGGTGGCGTACTGCCACACGCCGATCCCGCCCTGGACCAGGGCGAGGGCGACCACCGCGCCCGCGACCACGGCGAAGTCGCGCCGGTCGCGCAGCAGGAGCACGAGCGCGGCGGGCACGAGAACGAACACCTGGGCGTAGCGTACGAATCCGGTCACGCTGGCGCCGGGGTCGGGCGAGGCGATCGCGGCGACCGCGAAGCCGACGACGGGCGCGCCGAGGACGATCGCCGCGGCCGGGCTGAGCAGGCGCCGCCGGTCGCGCAACAGGCGTACGGCGCAGGCGAGTACGAGCACGGCGGAGGCCGCGTCGGCCGGTGTGACCTTGCCGGAGGTGCTGACGTTGCCCGGGGCGACGGGCGCGGCCAGCAGCGCGATGGTGGCGACGGCGGGCATCAGGTGCGCGTACGACGCGAAATGACGCAGCGTCAGTTGGTGTCTTGCGGCGCCGTCGTGGCGGCCGGCGGGACCGGCGCCGCGGGTGCGGCCGGACGGCGCGAGGGTCAGGGTCATCAGCTACCGCCGAACCGGAAGAGCGAGGCCGCGGTGCGGACGAGGATCGCGACGTCCTGCCACAGCGACCAGCTCTCGATGTAGTGGTTGTCGAACCTGGCCCGGTCCGGGATGGAGGTGTCGCCGCGCAGACCGTTCACCTGGGCGAGGCCGGTGATCCCGGCGGGCATCCGGTGCCGGTCCTGGTAGCCGGGCAGCTCGGCGCTGAACTTCTGCACGTAGAAAGGGCGTTCGGGGCGCGGACCGACCATGCTCATGTCGCCGCGCAACACGTTCCACAGCTGCGGCAGTTCGTCGAGCGAGGTGCGGCGCAGCAGCCGGCCGATGCTGCTGGTGCGGCTGTCGTGCGCCACGCTCCACAAGGTCGCGGCCTCGTGGTCGTCGGCGGGGCGCAGGGTGCGGAACTTCAGTAGGGTGAACGGCCGTCCGCCGAGACCGATCCGCTCCTGCCGGAACAGCACGCCGGGGCCGTCCGCGAGGCGCACGGTCAGCGCGCAGCCGGCCAGGATCGGGGCCGCCGCGGTCAGCGCGAGCCCGGCGAGCACGATGTCCAGCGCCCGCTTGCCGTAAGGCCGTTGCCGGGGCCGGACGGTGAACGGGCGGTAGGCGTAGCCCCACAGATGGGTCGGCTCGACCCGCCCGGCCCCGGCCGGTCCGCTGCCGGGCAGCAGTCTGTCCTGGTCGGCCTGCCAGATCCGGCAGCGCCGCGCGGCCAGCAGCGCGACGGCCTCCGCCGTGGCGGGCCCGGCCGGCCCGACCACGACCACGTGCCGTACCGCGTCGCGCACGGCGACCCGGGCGATGTCCGCGGCGGTGGTCACGGCGAGGCGCGGGATCGACGCGAGGGCGGTGCCGGTGTCGGCGGTGCTCGGGTCGGGTGTGCCGTGGGTGGTGACCGGGACGGTGTCCTGGACGGTGAGTGGGACGGATGGCGAGGCCGGGGGGTGCGGCGGGACGTCCGCGCAGGCGCCGGCCGGACCGAACGAGGCCGTCTCCAGGGTGGGTTCGGCGCCGAGGGACGCGAAATCGGCTGCGGTGAGGCCGTGTTCGCCGGGCCCGCCGTGGTCCGCCGGGGTGGCGATGACCACCGGGGCGAGGCCGTACTCGGGGTGGGCGCACAGCGTCGCGGCAAGCTGCTCGGCCGCGTTCGGGGCGCCGATGACGAGGGTCGGGGCGGGCGCGCGGCGGGCGCGGGTGCGGTGCAGGCGATGGACGAGGGCGCGCAGGGCGACGGCCGCGCAGCCGGTCAGAGCGGTGGCGTCGAGGAGTTCGGGCCAGCTCAGCGCGCCGTGCGGCTCGGTCGCGGCGGTCGCGGCGGCGGCCAGGCCCCAGCCGAGCACCGTGCCCAGCGCGATGGCGGGCACCTCGTCCAGCGCGGTGGGTGTGAGCCCCGGCCGGTAGAGGCCGGCTCTTCGGTGGGCGGCCAGCAGCACGCACAGCAGCACGGCGGGCAGCACGGGCGCGCCGAAGGGCCCGACCGCGCAGAGCCCGACCAGCCCGGCGAGGCAGTCCGCCGCGGCGAGCGCGCCACCCGGCGACAGCAGCCGTTCGGCGCTCGACGGCCTTTCCGGCGAGGCGGGTTCGGCCACGCGTCCGGGGGCGGCGGGGTGCCGGCCGGGGGCCGCGTCGGGCCCGGGCCACGTGCCGGCGGCGGGCCGGATCTGCGGCTGGGGGACGACCACCCGCAGGTCGGTGTCGGCGGTACGGTCGGCTCCCGCGGTCTGCCACCTGCCCGGGTCCGTCGCCGTCTGACCCGTCTGACCCGTCTGACCCGGCTGGGCTGCCTGAGCTGCCTTGGCGATCCGGCCGGTTCGGGCCGTCCGGATCGCCGTGCGGCCGTTCCCGGACCCGGCCTGCCCGGGTCCGGCCGGTGCGGTGGAAGGGGCGAAGTCGCCGAAGGGGGCGCCGGGTCCGGCCGGGGCACCATAACCCCCGCGGTATCCCGCGTCGCCGTATGCCGTATCGCCGTACGCCGTGTCGCCGTACGCCGCGTCGCCGTACGGTGGCAGGCCGGTCTCGGGCCAGGGGGGCGGGGCGGCGGCCTCGGGGGTGGCGGAGTGGTCCGGGGTCGAGGGGCGGTTCACGCGGTTCACCGGGCGGGCACCTCGACCTCGCGGTCCGGGTGGGTGGCCGGGGAGGTCGCGCCGGGCCGCGCCGGGTGCGGTACGAGGGCCGTGTAGAGCGCGCCGACGGCCGCCGAGGACACGCGTGCGTCGTGGTGCGCGCGGACGTGGGCGAGGGCCCGCAGGCCGGCGGCGGTACGGGTCGCCGGGTCGGTGAGCAGCCGCAGCAACGCGGCAGCGAGCGCCGCCGGTTCGCCCGGCGGCACGACGCACAGCTCGGTGTCGGCGGCCGGCACGCTCTCCCGGGCGCCGTCGACGTCGGTGGCCACCACCGGCCGCGCGCACGCCATCGCCTCCAGCGGCGCCAGCGCCATCCCCTCCCACCGGGAGGGCTGCACCACGACGTCGGCGGCCTGGTACCAGGGCAGCGGGTCGGCCGCGTTCCCGGCGAACAGCACACCCGGCGGCGCGTCGCCCACCAGCCGCTGCCGGTCCGGGCCGTCGCCGACCAGCACCAGCCGGGCGGCGGGCAGCCGCGCGGTCACCACGGGCCACGCCCGCAGCAGGACGTCCTGTCCCTTCTGCGGGCACAACCGCCCGACGCAGACCGCCACGGGCGCGTCGGCGCCGAGGTCCGCGAGCGCGGGCAGCGCCTCCCGCGCGGAGGCCGGCCGCAGCGGCGGCCGGAAGTGCTCGGTGTCGATGCCGTTGGGCACCACCGCCCACGCGGCGCGCACCCCGTGCCGGACCCCTGAGTCGCGCTCGGCGCCGCTGACGCACAGCACGCGGTGCGTCCAGCGGGTGGCGGCGCGTTCCCAGCGCAGCACCGCCCAGGCGGTCGGGCCGGACACCGCGTCATAGGACCAGGCGTGCGGCTGGAAGACGGTGGGGACACGGCCCCGGGCCGCCAGCCGGCCGGCCAGCCCCGCCTTGGAGCTGTGCAGGTGCAGCAGGTCGGGGCCGACCGCGCGGATCACCCGGGCGAGGGACCGTACCTCGGTGGGCAGCGAGCGGCCGGGCGCACGGCGGGCGGGCCAGGCCACCACCTCGGCGCCACCGTCGGCGGCGGCCGGTCCGAGGCCGCCGCCGGGCGGGCAGGCCACCACGACCCGTGCGCCCCGCGCGGCCTGCGCGCGCACCAGGTCGGCGACGACACGGGCCACCCCGCCGTCCACCGGCTGCGCGACGTGCAGCACCGTCAGCCCCTCGAGCCGGGCTTCCCCGGCCGCTGCGGTCCCCGTCGTCAACGGGGCCTGGTCGTCATGGTCTTGCGGCATCGCGCGCCGTTCCCTCTCTCCGGGACCCGGGGAAGTCCGAAGTCCGGTCGGTACCACGGCCCGGCGATCGGCTCCGGCGGATCGCCCGGAGCGCTGGACCAACCTTGATCAACGGGCCGCGTGCACTCAACGAATGCGGTGCCTGTCAGGTAATCGCTCTGAATTCTCACAGCACGGTCGCAGACGACCCCGGGTAACTCGCGCAGGACGCGCGGCGCCGCCGGCAGTCGCTCTGAGCTGGCCGTTTCTTATGACCATCGGATTTCACCCACGCGACGGGGTGTCAGCATCGGAGATCGGCAATCACCCTTGTGAGGGAATGCGTCCCGCACGGTGACCGGGGCGATCCGTTCGGGTGAAGGTTCATTACCAACCGGCTGTCGCGCTGTTGATCAGACTGGCCCTGGTACCGGGGCCACCCTCTCTTCCCAGAAGGACCTATCGTGATCAAGAAGATCCTCGCCACGGCCGCCGTCGCGGCCTCGCTCGCGGGTGTCTCCGCGACGGTCGCCCCCGGCGCGATGGCCATCGGCGACGACCACGGCACCACCACCGCCAACGGCAACGGCTCCGAGCAGAACTACGGCAACACCTACACCAGCGGTGTGATGAGCCCGTCGTTCGCGCTGATCCAGGGTTCGCTCAACAAGCCCTGCATCGCCCTGCCGGCCAAGGCGAACCTCGGCTCGCTCATCGGTGTCGTGCCGGTCAGCGTCCAGGACCTCAACGTGCTGACGTCGCCGCAGAACCAGCAGTGCACCGAGAACTCCACCCAGTCGCAGGGTGACGAACCGCTCTCGCACATCCTGGACGGCCTGCCGATCCTGTCCGGCAACGGCGCGGCCAACCACTGATCGGCGCGCTTACGCCGCCGACCTGATCGCGACCCGCTTACGACCGGTTCATGACCGGCTCGCTCCGGCCTTGTTCGGTCGTGTACGGCCCCGGCCCCCGATGTCTCCGTCGGGCGGACCGGGGCCGTCGCCGTGGGGAAAAGCGAACGGCCCGGGCGGAATGGGGGCGGCGCGGGTTTCCGGGATTTCGGTGAGTTACACCGCCCATTCGGGTGGATAGTGTGCCCCGGTGGCGATCGGGGAGTTTCCTCGACACCAGGGCGGTCGTTGGTCCGGTCGGCAGCGGTGTGCTCGGGCGTGGAATTGCCCGGCGGGCCGTCACGAAAGCCGTGGCGGTGCACGACGCCGTTTCCGGAAAAGGAGTCCACCGTGAAGTACTCGAAGGTCGCAGCGGTCGCCGCCGGCACCCTGATGGCAGCCGGTGCCGCCGTCCCCGCGTTCGCCAGCTCCGGTGCCGGCGCCGTCGCCGCCGGCTCGCCGGGCGTGCTGTCGGGCAACGTCGTCCAGGTCCCGGTGCACGTGCCGGTCAACCTGTGCGGCAACACCGTCAACGTGATCGCGCTGCTGAACCCCTCGTTCGGCAACACGTGCGTCAACGCCGACAGCCACTGACGTCTGCCTGACGGGTCGTGACAGCGCCCTGATCAGGTACCGCCCCGGAGTGCAGCACGGATGACCGCTCCGGGGCGTCTGTCGGGGCCGCGGAAGAGCCGCGCGCCTCTTGAGTAGCAATGCGGAAAGAAGAGTCGATGCGACAGATCCTGAGCCGGAGCCTGCTCACCGTTGCTGCCGCGGGCAGTGTCCTGGCCGTGACGGGAGGTGCTGCCCACGCCGATGCGGGCGGCGACAGCACCGCGGCCGGTTCGCCCGGCATCCTGTCGGGCAACTCGGTGGACATCCCGGTGCACGCGCCCATCAACGCGTGCGGCAACACCGTGGACGCGGCCGGGCTGCTGAACCCGGCGTTCGGCAACTCCTGCCGCAACGACGCGTCCCCTGCGCCCACCACCCCCTCGCCCCAGGCGCCGCCGCGCACCGAGAAGGTCCCCCCCGTGTCCCCGGCCAAGCCTGTCGTGGTGCACCAGCGGCTGGCGGAGACCGGGCTGGACAACCGCGAGCTCGGCATCGCGGGAGCGGCCGGAGCCGCTTTGCTCATGGGTGGAGCGCTGCTGTACCGACGCTCCCACGCGGCCTCGAAGGCGGCGCGCGCCACGGCCCTGACGCGCTGAAACCGTTCCGGCGGCGTATCGAGGAATGTGCCCCGGAAAGGTGATTGATAGCAGGACTGCGCCGTTGTTCTGCACGTACGGGTGATTGTCGGCCGATGCAGTGTGATTTCCGTTGCCTGCGGATCGGCGTGGTCGTTGTACACGGCGCCGGACTTCGGCGTCCGACGGTGTCCCGCGGCACTCGCCCTCCCCAGGGCCGGGGCCGCTGGCTCTCGGCTTAGGAAAGGGTGACAAGTGAAGTACTCAAAGGTTGCGGCGGCAGTGGCCGGATCGGTGATGGCGGCCGGAATGGCCGCACCCGCCTTTGCCGAGGGCGCCAACGGCGCCCCCGTCTCTGTGGGCAACATGTCGACGATGCCCACGAGCATCAACGGCGGTGTCGACCAGGCGCTGAACGAGCAGCCGCTGCAGAAGATCGCCGACGCGACGCCCGTCGGCTCCGCCCTGCAGACGGCGCAGAACGGCACCGACATCGCGGGTTCCGCGCTGTCCGGGCTGGCCAAAGCCACCGGAGGGCTGCCCGCCGGTTCGCTGCTCGGCGGGCTGCCGACGAACGGCCTGCCGCTCGGCTGACGCCGCTCACCTGCTGCCTTCCCGACTTTTCCGTCCTTTCCGCTCGCCCGACTTATCCCCCGTCGGAGTGAAAGGCCGGAACCAAACCTCGTTGAGGCAGTTGATCAGATTGCTCCAGACCTTCCAGAACAGTGCACCAAGCACCTAAAAAAGGACAAAAATGATCAAGAAGATGCTTGCCGGTGCTGCTCTCGCCGCGTCCGTCGTCGCCGTCGGTGCCACCGCCGCCCCGCAGGCCATGGCCATCGGCAACGATGAGGGCACCACCACGGTGAACGGCAACGGCGCCGAGCAGGCGTACGGCAACACCCAGACCGGCGGCACCCAGAGCCCGCAGATCGGCCTGGTCCAGGGCACCCTGAACAAGCCCTGCCTCGGCGTGCCGGTGAAGGCCAACGTCGGCTCGCTGATCGGCCTCATCCCGGTCACCGTCCAGGACGTCAACGTGCTGACCTCGCCGCAGAACCAGCAGTGCACCGAGAACTCCACCCAGGCGCAGGGCGACGAGCCGCTCTCGCACGTGCTCAGCAACATCCCGGTGCTCTCCGGCAACGGTGTGGCCAACCACTGAGCCACCCCCGGCCGCTCCCCGGCCATCGGCCGGTGACGCTCGCCCCGCGAGCCGAACCGGCCTGCTCCACCCCGCACGGGCCGCCGGCCTTCCCCCCTCGCCGGCGGCCCGTCGGCATGCCCCGCTGTCAGTGCCCGCCGCTACGGTGAGGCGATGCCCAGGACGACGTACTTCACCGCGACGAGCATCGACGGCAGGATCGTGGACGAGGCCGGCTCGCTCGACTGGCTCTTCACGGCCGACCACGGCGGGGAGGGCGGGGCCCGTTTCCCCGTGTTCTTCGAGACCGTGGGCGCCTTCGCCCTCGGCGCCACCACCTACGAGTGGATGCTGGAGCACGAGGAGATGCTGCGGCGGCCCGAGAAGTGGCGCAGCTGGTACGGCGACACGCCGTGCTGGGTGTTCACCCACCGGGAGCTGCCGGCCGTGCCCGGCATCGACATCACCTTCGTGCGCGGCGACGTCCGGCCGGTCCACGACGCGATGGCCGCGGCCGCCGGCGACCGTACGATCTGGCTGGTCGGCGGCGGCGAGCTGGCGGGGCAGTTCGCCGACGCGGGAGTGCTGGACGAGCTGGTGCTCGGCGTCGCACCGGTCATCCTGACCGGCGGCGCCCCGCTGCTGCCGCGTCGGCTGGAGTCGGACCGGCTCACCCTGACCGCGGTCGAGCAGTTCGGCCAGTTCGCCTACCTCACCTACGGCCTCGGGCCGCAGCCGAGGGCGTAGCCGCAGGCAGGACCGCGTGGGGCATCGCGGGCGGAAGCGCAGGTGCTCCTGGCGGCGGACCGTGGGGCCGCGGGCCCGGTGCACCCGGCGGGCCGGGGTCCGCGGCAGGTCGGTAAGGTCCTGCTGACCTGCCGCTTCCCCGACCCGAGGTGTCCGCGTGAGCTCCGCCCCCACCCCGGTGACCGTCGTCGGCATCGGCGCCGACGGCTGGGACGGGCTGCCCGAGGCGTCCCGTGCCGCGCTGCGCGCCGCGCACACGCTGATCGGCGGCCCGCGCCAACTCGACCTGCTGCCACCGGAGTGCGCCGGGCAGCGGGTGCCGTGGCCCTCGCCGCTGCGGCCCGCCGTGCCCGCGCTGCTCGCCGCGCACGCCGGCCGCGCGATCGCCGTGCTGGCCAGCGGCGACCCGTTCTTCCACGGCATCGGCCGGGCCCTGGCGGAGGTGCTCGGCGCGGACGCGCTGCGGGTGCTGCCGCACCCCTCGTCGGTCTCCTACGCCTGCGCCCGGCTCGGCTGGCCGGTCGAGGACACCGCGGTGGTCACGCTCGTCGGCCGCCCGGCGGCGGCCCTGGCCGCGGCCTTGCACCACGGCCGCCGGCTGATCGTGCTCAGCGCGGGCGCCGCCACCCCCGGCGAGGTCGCCGCGCTGCTGCGCGACCGCGGCTTCGGGCCCAGCCGGCTGCGGGTGCTGGAGCAACTGGGCGGCGCCCGCGAGCGCGTCGCGGCCGACGGCACCGCCGACGGCTGGGCGCACGCACCCGGCGACCCGCTCAACGTCGTCGCCGTCGAGTGCCGCCGCGCCCCGGACGCGCGGCGGCTCGGCGCGGTGCCCGGGCTGCCGGACGAGAGCTACGACCACGACGGGCAGCTCACCAAGCGCCATGTCCGCGCCGTCACGCTGGCCGCGCTCGCCCCCGCGCCCGGCGAACTGCTCTGGGACGTCGGCGGCGGCTCCGGCTCGATCGCGATCGAGTGGATGCGTACGCACCCCTCCTGCCGCGCGGTCGGTGTCGAGCGCGATCCGGTACGGGCCGCCCGGATCACCGCCAACGCCGCACGGCTCGGGGTGCCCGCGCTGCGGGTCGTCACCGGCGCAGCGCCCGCCGCACTGGCCGAACTCCCGTCTCCCGACGCGGTCTTCGTCGGCGGCGGCCTCACCGCGCCCGGCCTCCTCGACGCCTGCTGGGACGCGCTCCCCGCGGGGGGCCGGCTCGTGGCCAACACCGTCACCCTGGAGTCCGAGGCGCTGCTCGCCGCCCACTACCGCCGCCGCGGCGGCGACCTCGTACGGCTCTCCGTCGCCCACGCCGCACCCGTCGGCGCCTTCACCGGCTGGCGTCAGGCGATGCCGGTCACCCAGTGGTCGGTGGTCAAGCCGGCCGATCCAGCAGAAGCGGAAGACGAATGACCGTCTACTTCATCGGCGCCGGGCCCGGCGCCGCCGACCTCATCACGGTGCGCGGTGCGCGGCTGCTCGCCTCGTGCCGGGTCTGCCTGTACGCCGGGAGCCTGGTGCCGCGCGAGCTGCTCGCCGACTGCCCCGCAGGGGCCGAACTCGTCGACACCGCGCGGATGGATCTCGACGGGATCACCGAGGCGCTGGTGCGGGCGCACCGCGACGGCCACGACGTGGCGCGGCTGCACTCCGGGGACCCGTCGGTGTTCAGCGCGGTGGCCGAGCAGATGCGCCGGCTCGACGCGGCCGGGGTGCCGTACGAAGTGGTGCCCGGGGTGCCCGCGTTCGCCGCGGCCGCTGCCGCGCTCAAGCGGGAGTTGACGGTGCCGGCGGTCGGGCAGACGGTGATCCTCACGAGGGTGGCGCAGCGGGCCACGCCCATGCCGCCCGGCGAGGACCTGCCGACCCTCGCCCGCAGCGGCGCCCTGCTCGTCCTGCACCTCGCAGCCGGCTACGTCGACCGTGTCGTCGCCGAGTTGACGCCGCACTACGGTGCTCAATGCCCGGCCGCGGTCGTGGCATTCGCCAGCCGCCCCGACGAGGTGGTGCTGCGCGGCACCCTCGGCGGCATCGCGGAACAGGTCCGCGACGCGGAAATCCGCCGGACCGCCGTCATCATCGTAGGCCGCACCCTGGCAGCCGAGTCCTTCCTCGACAGCCACCTCTACTCCACGGCCCGCGTCCGCGACTGAGCGGCGGGCGAGATCGGCCGCCCCCGCGGCGAAGCAGATTGCCGCGGCGGCCGGTTCGGCGCGACGGGCGCGGGGGAATTGCCGATGGTGATCGGCGGCGATCCCGAGTTGCCCCACCTCGTAAAAAGCTCCCGATTGCCGACCGTCCGGGAAATGGCCGAGTACAGGACGGGCAAAAGTCCGGATCGCATGGGCGGGTTCCGACACGCCCACCGTGGGTGAGATTGGGCTCTCCATGCTTCAAAGGGTGGATCATGGTGTTCAGTTCCCCATTCTTCGCGCGCGCTCGGAGACATTATGCGCTCTGACATCAGCACGTCACAGGACACATCTGTGCCGGTTCCCCGCCCTGACTCCGGGGCACCTGCCCAAGCGCAGTCGGAGGAAAGGACGTTGGTCTTCGAGGGATTTGCGTATCACTGCCGCATTGTTCGTCAGGACAACCCCCGGACGGAACCGCTGGTGCTGCTGGGCGGTTCGGCGCAGAACCGCTTCGCGTGGCTGCGGCACCAGAAGTGGCTGGCCGAATGCAGTACGATCATCACCGTGGACCTGCCCGGTTACGGCAGTGCGGATTTCCTCCCCGCCAGCTACGGGATGGATTTCCTTGCCGACTGCGTGCACCACATGATGCAGGAACTGGCCATTCACCGGGCCAATGTCATCGGCAGCTGTTTCGGCGGGGCCATCGCTCTGCGATACGCCCAGCACTACTCCGACCGCTTGGTGAAGTTGGGCTTGGTCGGGATGACCACGGCCATCCCGGCGCACTACTCCTCCGCTGTCCCGCGGTGGGCGCGCATGCTCGAACTCGGCGACCGGGCGCAGATCGCCTCCGAGCTGGTCGAGCAGTTCATGTCTCCTCCCGGAACCGGTGTGGTCTACAAGCACCAGGCGGTCTCGCGATTGCTCTACGGGCAGTTCATGGCGCAGTCCGAGGATGACATCAACAAGTCGGTGGAGCACAACGCACGGTTGATGACCCACGACTGGTACCGGGACGAGCCGGTTCCCGCCGTGCCGATCCTGGTGTGCACCGGTGAGTACGACACACTCTGCACACCGGAGATGGGCCGTGAAGTCGCTGCAGCCCTTCCGCGGGCCGCTTTCACCACCATCAAATACGCCGACCATCTGGCCCCGGTCGAGCGGATCTCGGAGTTCTCCGACCTGATCACCAGGTTCTGCACCGACCAGCAACTCACCGGTCTTTCGTACACCAACCCGATCGAGTGGCTGGGCAGGACCGCGTGACCGTGTTCGACCTGCGGTCTGAGGCGCACGCGAAGCGCAGCACGCGCTGAGGCGGGGTGCACGACAGATGGCCGGGCCCGGGGACGATCCGGGTCCGGCCATCTGTCGACGGGGACGCAGTGGACGGGTTTCGGCCCGCCGCGCCTCATCCGTGGGGGCGGCGGGTGCCCGCCTTGGCTAGCGTGAGATGTCGGGTGCTTTGTATCCCTTGGGTGCCGGCGCATGGTTGGAGCAGTCGACGACCGCCCCGATCTGCGTCGTCCCCGGCTGCCCCACCGCGACTTGCGGTGTCTGGGGCTCCTGACGCGACACGTTGGTGCAGTCCTGCTGCTGCTGCAGGTGATAGGTGCCGTCTTTGCTGGTGTACGTGTTCTCGGATTTGGTGACGCAGGTGTCGTTCCCCTGAGCGTCACGCGTGCAGTTGGTGGACGGCCCCGCGGCAACGGCATGGCCGATACCCACGCAAGCCAACGAGAGGCCACCCACGAGCACCGAGAGGGCCGCGCTCTTCGTGTGTTTGAACATGTGCCGTGTTCCTTCGCGGTCGGTGTCACACTCGGACCAGCACCGGTGTCCGGTCTCAACTGATCTCCGTGAGGATGGGCCCCGGCGCCCGAGGGGCCAGGGTTCGGCCGTGGATTCCGGGACCCATCTGGTACCTACTGGGCTGGATTGGCTCAGAAGGCGCTGTTGCTGCAGCCCATGCTCGAGCCGAGCTGGGTGCTCTGGGCGCCCGGGTTGCCTTCGCCGCCCAGGGCGTTGCCCAGCACGCCGTTGAGGATGCCGACCTCGCCGAGGACGTCGAGGTTCAGGTCGTGCGACTTGCACGAGGTGCTCTGCTGCACGTCGAACTTGTTCCCGCCGGGGTTGTCGGACGCGGCGGCGGAGCCGATGCCGACGAGGCCGAAGGTACCGAGCATGGCGGCCACGGCGACCGCCTTGTAGATCTTGTGCATGTCATGCTCCAGGTTTTGGGTCAGGCACGGTTGACGATGCGCGGTGCGATGGCCCTGTCAGGGGCCCCGACGCGCACCGGTACTTCTGACGGGACGCATGAAAGCGGCGGGCCGTGATGGTGGGGCCCGCCGCGTCCATGGGTTCAGCTACTCCGGCAGCGCTCAGAAAGCGCTGTTGTTGCAGCCCATGGTCGAGCCGAGGCTGGTGGCCTGGGCGCCCGGGTTGCCCTCGCCGTTCAGCGCGTTGCCCAGCAGGCCGTTGAGGACGCCGACCTCGCCGAGGACGTCGAGGTTCAGGTCGTGCGACTTGCACGAGGTGCTCTGCGACACCTGGTACTCGCTGCCACCGTGGTCGCCGGCAAAGGCGGCACCGGCGCCGGCGAAGCCGATGGTGCCGAGCACGGCGGCCACGACGGCTGCCTTCTGGATCATGCGCATGTCTGTTTCCTTCGTGTGGTTGATCGGATACTCTCCGTGATCGACTCACGGTGTGATGAAGATAAGCACTGGATGCCGTGAGCCGTGAGAGGCACGTGAGGTGGCCAACCGGTTCTTCGGGGGCCATTCGGTCGAAGCGGAGTGCCCAACACCGTTCGCAGTGAGGGCAGTTGGGCCTCAGTGGTCGCTTGAGTGACGCGCCGCCCGGAACAACCTGATCGGCTCAGCCCGCAGGGTGTTCGGACTCGAAGGGCCGTCCCCTGGAGAGCGCAACGGAGACGGTCCCGTGGGTCTGTTCCCTACTTGTCGAAGGCGTTGTTCACCTGGGTGCAGGTGTCGCCCTGGGTCTTGGAGTCGCCCAGGAGGGCGATCGGGATGTTCGCCTGGAGCACCGTCTGCGGGCTGCACTCCTGGTACGGACGGAAGAGGTTGTTCTGCTCCTGCGGCGCCTCCTGGGGGGCGGCCTGCGGGGCTCCGAGGGGCAGGGCCTGCGGGAGCGTGACGGTCGGCGACAGCTGGGGGGCGACCTGGGGAGAGACCTGCGTCCCTTGCGGGGCCGGCGCGCTCTGGGGGGCCTGCTGACCCTGGGGGGCCTGCTGCATGCCCTGGGGAGCCTGCTGACCCTGCGCCTCTTGCGGGGCCTGCTGCATGCCGCCCTGGGGGGCCTGCTGGGCCTGCGTCTCCTGCGGGGTTTGCTGACCCTGCGTCCCTTGGGGAGGCAGTTGGCCCTGCGTGTCGGCGAAACTGACGCCCGCGCCAATGGCGGAAAGGCTGCCGACTGCCATGGCGACGACTGCCAGTTGCTGGAGTTTGCGCATATCCCTGATCCTTCAATTGACGCACGGGGTCGATTACCTACCGTGACTGAGTGAAGGCTAGCAGTAGCCATCGATTCGGTCGGCCAGCCCGATCAACCGGGCGGTCCTCGTCCACAACTGGGCGGCGCGGGTGGGAGAGCCGGGCGGCAAGTCCACGCCTGCGCCGAATCCGACGGCGCGCATCTGCGGGGCCGGTGCCGGGAGCGATGTGCCAGGTTCAGCAGCCCGGTGACGCATCGGCGGCACTGGTTGACCCGATCGCGATTCCACCGCCGACGACGCGCCCCGCTTACGGGGTATTTCGCTTCTCTGCGCTTCACTCGTTCGTGTCATACGGCACGGGCGGATCGTCGCCGGGTGCCCTTTGTCGGTGTCAGGAGTGCGAATTCCGGTACCGGACCTGGGGGTTCGCGCGGCGAGACGTTCGGCAACGGAACGGCGTTCGCCCGCAACCCCGTTGACCTGCGGCGCGCCGTCCGGCGGCCGTAGCAGGGAGGGTGGGGAGCTGTGGCGGCAGGCCGGTTCTGGACGGTTCTGGACGGTCGTTCGGCTGAGATCGATGTTGTCGTCACCAAGGTCGACCAGTTCCGTCGACATGGTGGGCATGGGCGTTATGCGCTTTCCCGGGCCGGGGTGGTGATCGACCGGCTCGACGGCAAATCGGAGGGCGCCTTCCTGCCCGGCTTTGGAAGCTCAGTAGGAGCTTCGGGGAGATTTCCGGAGATTCTCCGGCCGGCGGCCTGCCATCTTCACCAGCCGCGCGTTCGACTCGGCGACCGGCTGGAACGAGCGGAATGGCGTGAGCAGTTACCGGAATTCCCGCCCGTGCGCGGTCGGCACCGGGAGCACCTGCCGGCGGGTGGGCCGTCGACCGTCAGGGTGGGGTGGGCCGGGGGAAATGTTTCACGTGGAACGTACGATGCGGGGTCGAGGGGCTGGTGGGAAGGGGTGCGGTGTGCGGCATGTGCTGGTTCTCGGGGGGACCGCTGAGGCGAGGGAACTCGCGGGGGTGCTGGTCGCGATGGGCACCGTGCGGGTGACGTCGTCGCTGGCCGGCCGGGTGGCGGCCCCCCGCCTACCGCAGGGGACCGTGAGGATCGGCGGGTTCGGCGGGACCGAGGGGATGACGCGGTGGCTGCGCGACCATTCCGTGGACGCGCTGGTCGACGCCACGCACCCGTTCGCCGAGACGATCAGCGCGCACGCGGCGGAGGCCGCCGCACGCACCGGGGTGCCGCTGCTGGCGCTGCGCCGACCCGGGTGGACACCGGGCCCCGGAGACCGCTGGCATCCGGCGGCCTCCCTCGCGCAGGCCGCCGAGATGCTGCCCGGCATCGCCTCCAGGGTGTTCCTGACCACCGGACGCACCGGGCTCGCCGCGTTCGCCGGGCTGGACGACCTGTGGTTCCTGGTGCGGTCGGTGGACCCGCCGGAAGGGGTGGTGCCGCGCCGGATGGAGGTGCTGCTGGACCGGGGGCCGTACACGGTGGAGGGGGAGCGGGCGGTGCTGCGGGAACACCGGATCGGGGTGGTGGTGACGAAGGACAGCGGGGGTGCGGCCACGGCCGCGAAGCTGGTGGCCGCGCGGGAGGCGGGGTTGCCGGTGGTGGTGGTGCGCCGGCCGCGGGGGGTGGTGGGGGTGGAGGTCGCGGAGGACGTGGAGCGGGCGGCGCGGTGGGTGCGGGAGCGGATGGGCTGAGCGCACGGCGGCGGGAGGTGGGTGCGGTCAGCTCCGGGGGTAGGTGCGCGGTGTCCAGACCACCTGCTCGCCGTCGCCGCGCACCACGGTCCTGGTCTGGGTGGAGCCGACGATGAGCAGGGTGCGCATGTCGACCTCCGCGGGTTCCAGATCGGCGAGGCGGACGATCCGGACCTGCTCGCCCGGGCCGCCGACGTCACGGGCGACCACCACGGGGGTGTCGGGAGAGCGGTGCTCCAGCAGGAGTTCGCGTGCCTTGGCCACCTGCCAGGTCCGGCTCTTCGACCCCGGGTTGTACAGCGCGAGCACCAGGTCGGCGGAAGCAGCAGCGCGCAGCCGTTCGGCGATGACCTCCCACGGCTTGAGCCGGTCGGACAGGGAGACCGCCGCGTAGTCGTGGCCGAGCGGGGCACCGACCCGCGCGGCGGCGGCGTTCGCCGCGGTCACGCCGGGCAGCACCCGTATCGGCACGTCCCGGTACGGCGGTTGCGACGCGGCCTCCACCACGGCGGTGGCCATCGCGAACACCCCCGGGTCGCCGCCGGACACCACAGCCACCCGCCGCCCCCTGCGGGCGAGTTCCAGCGCGAACTGGGCGCGCTCGGCCTCCACCCGGTTGTCGCTGCCGTGCCGCAGCTGTCCGGCCCTGACCGGCACCCGGTCCAGGTAGGTGGTGTAGCCGACCAGGTCGTCCGCCGCGGCCAGCGCGCCGCGCGTCTCGGGGGTCAGCCACAGCGGCCCGGCCGGCCCGGTGCCGACGACCACGACATGCCCGACGCCTTCGGCCGCCGCCTCCTCGGCCCGCTCCTGCCGGGGCACCGCCGCGCCACCCCGGCTCGGCAGCACCGCCATCGCGAAGTACGGCACCGACTCCGGGTCCACCTCGGCCAGTTCCGCGATCCGCTCGCCCGCCATCGTGGCCCGCTCGACGTAGCGCGCCTCCGCCAGCCGCCCCGACCGCTTCAGCGCCCGCCGCACCGCCGGGAACGTACGGCCCAGCTTCAGCACCACCGCGGTGTCCGCCGCCGCCAGCCGCGCGGCCAGCTCCTCCTCCGGCAGCGTGCCGGGCAGCACCGTCAGCGACTCCTCGCCCTCCACCAGCGGCGCCCCCAGCCGCGCGGCCGCGCCCGCCATCGACGTCACCCCGGGCACGACCTCCGTCGGGTACCGCCCGGCCAGCCGCTTGTGCATGTGCATGTACGACCCGAAGAAGAGCGGGTCGCCCTCCGCCAGCACCGCGACGCTGCGCCCCGCGTCCAGGTGCGCCGCCAGCCGCGCCGCCGCCTGCTCGTAGAACTCCTCCATCGCGCCCTGGTAGCCGCCGGGATGGTCGGTCGTCTCCGTCGTCACCGGGTAGACCAGCTGCTCCTCGATCTGCCCGTCGCGCAGGTGCGCCGCCGCTATCCCCCGGGCGATCGACCGGCCGTGCCGCGCGCTGTGGTACGCCACGACGTCGGCCGCCGCGATCACCTCCACGGCCCGCAGGGTCATCAACTTCGGGTCGCCGGGCCCGAGACCGACCCCGTACAGCCGCCCCACGCCCGAACCGGCACCGCTGCCGGAAGCGTGCGGGCCCTCGGGGGCGGTGGCGTCGTGCTCCGCGGAAAGGCGGCTGCTCATTCTTCCTCGCTCGCGATCGCGTTGAGTGCGGCTGCCGCGATGGCGCTGCCGCCGCGCCTGCCGTGGACGACCAGGTGGTCGAGGGCCGACGGGTGGGTGGTCAGGGCCTGCTTGGACTCGGCGGCACCGACGAAGCCGACCGGGACGCCGATGACGGCGGCCGGCCGCGGGGCGCCGTCGGCGACGAGTTCGAGCAGCCGGAACAGCGCGGTGGGCGCGTTGCCGATGGCGACGACGGCGCCGTCGAGCCGGTCGCGCCACAGCTCCAGCGCCGCCGCGGTGCGGGTGGTGCCGAGTTCGGCGGCGAGCGCGGGCACCGACGGGTCGCCGAGCGTGCAGATCACCTCGTTGTCCGCGGGCAGCCGCTTGCGGGTCACCCCGCTGGCGACCATCGCCGCGTCGCACAGCACGGGCGCCCCCGCCCGCAGCGCCGCCCGGGCCCGGGCCACCACGCCGGGGCTGTACGCGAGGTCGGCCACCAGGTCGACCATCCCGCAGGCGTGGATCATCCGCACCGCGACCTGGCTGACGTCCGCGGGCAGCCCGCCGAGGTCCGCCTCGGCGCGGATCGTGGCGAAGGAGCGGCGGTAGATGGCCGCGCCGTCCTTCTCGTACTCGTACGCGTACGGGTTCGCGGAGCCCGGGGGGACCGGGGGCACAGGAGGCACGGTGGTCTCGCTCATTCGATCGGCGCGCCGCGGCGCGCGGCCGCCACGGTGGCGGCGAGGTCGGAGGGTCGGGGGTGGGCGCTGCGTGGCGGGGCGCCGGTACGGAACAGGTCCACACGGTAGCCGCCGGAGGTGGCGACGACGTCGACGCGGTCGCCGGTGCGGGGGCGGCCGCAGCCGCGGGAGCAGCCGGACCAGTGGACGGGGAGGGGGCGGGCGGGGGTGGGGCCGTCCCCGGGTTCTCCGCTCCCGGAGGTGGGGCGGACGGGCTCGCCGTCCCCGGGAGCGGGGTGGACGAAGGCCGCCGCGTCCGCGCGTACGTCGGCGAGGGACTTCGCGCATCCGGGCCGCCCGGCGCACGCGCTCACGCCGACCCACGGCGAGGCGGTGTCCGTCACCAGTCCGGCCGCCGCGAGGGTGGCCAGCTCCTCCTGGACGCGGTCGGCGGGCACCCCGGGGACGACGGCGCCGCGCCACGGGGTGAGCCGCAGGTGCGCGGCCGGGGTGCGGGCGGCAAGCGCGGTCAGGGCACGCCACTGGGTGGTGGTGAGGCGGCCGAGGGGAGCGAGGACGGAGAGGGCGAGGGGGCCGCCGGGGGTGTCCGGGTGCGGGATCGGGCCGAGCGCGGGGGAGGCGGTGGGTGGGGTGGGTGCGGCTTTCCCCCGGGTGGCGTCGGGGGAGGCGGAGGGCGGGGCCGGCTCGGTGGCCAGAGGCTCGGGAAGGCGGTCGGCGAGGGCGGCGGTGAGGGCCCCGCCGCGGTCGGGCAGGTCGGCCACCCGCCACGCGGTGGGCTCGCCGCCGTCGGGCGCGGCCGACGTGACGAACGCCTCCGCGGCGAGCAGCGCGGCCCGGGGCGCGTCGGCGGCGGGAAGGCGGAGGGCCGGGTTGCGGCCGACCCGCAGCAGCGCGGTCCCGTCCGGTGCCGCGCGCAGCGTCACGTCGGGCGCCAGGGCCGCGACGTCGCCGCGCCCGTCGTCGAGGGCGAAGAGGAACCGCCCGGACAGCGCCGCGGCCGTCTCGCTGCCGCACAGCAGCCCGTCGAGCGCCCGCAGCCACTCCCCGACGTCCAGGTGCCCCCGCCCGTCGAGGCCGGACAGCGGCGAGGCCACGATGTTCCGTATCCGCTCGTGTGCCGCCGACGGCAGCAGCCCGGCCGCGCCGAGCAGTTGGGCCATGTCCGCCCCGCAGGCCGCGCCCAGGCCGCGCAGTTGGACGTTGCCGCGCGAAGTGAGATGGACATCACCGTCGCCGAACCGCCGCGCCGCCTCGCCCAACCGCTCCGCCTGCGCCGCGGTGAGCACTCCGCCGGGGATGCGGACACGGGCCAGCGCGCCGTCGTCCGCCGGGTGCAGCCGCAGCGCCCCCGGGCAGGCGTCCGCCCGGTTCCGCGGCTGTCCGGCGCCCTCGCGCACCTGCGCGTTTCCGTCCGCCGGACATGCCTCGGCGGCCGGCCGGGGCGGCCGGCGGGGCTGGTCGGGGGCGGTGGACATGGCGGCGAGCATACCGACCGTGCCACAAATCGGATGAACTGCTGAACGGCTACGGCGCTTACTATGCTCCCCGTGCGGACCTTCCGGTTCGCCATCGCCGCAGACGGCGACAGGGGAGGAAGCCCGGTGCGAATCCGGCGCGGTCCCGCCACTGTGAACTTGACCACCGGGTGCCTCCGGCGGTCGAGCGAGCCAGGAACTCCCGCCGTCCGACACTGCCCGGGGCGCGGACACCCCGAGGAAGGGTTTGCCGTGACCGTTACGGGTCCTCCCGAGTTGCCCCGTTCTGCCGGTTCCAGGACCACCTCTCCGGCGAGCGAGGGGCCGCCCCTTGCCGACGCGTCTTCGTCCGCCGGTGCGCCTGGGCTGAGCGCGCAGTTGCCCGCGGCCCTCAGCGACCCGCGGGGTCAGGGGCACCGCGAAAGCGTTCTGCTGCTGAGCACTTCCGACACGGATCTGCTGAGCGCGCGGGCGGCGGGCGGGCCGGCGCCGTATCGCTTCGCGAACCCGACCCGCCTCGCCCTGGAAGACCTGCCGGGGCTGCTGGAGGGCGCCGGCCTGGTCGTCGTACGCCTGCTCGGCGGCCTGCGGGCGTGGCAGGAGGGGCTGGACGCGCTGCTGGCCACCGGCCTCCCCGTGGTCGTACTGAGCGGTGAACAGGCCCCGGACGCCCAGCTGATGGCGGCCTCCACGGTGCCGGTGGGCCTCGCCGCCGAGGCGCACGCGTACCTCGCGCACGGCGGGCCCGCCAACCTGGAGCAGCTCGCCCGCTTCCTGTCCGACACGGTGCTGCTCACCGGCCACGGCTTCGACCCGCCCGCGCCCGCGCCGTCCTGGGGCCCGCTGGAGCGCACGGCCGCCGAGACGTCCGCGCAGGCCCCCGCCGTCGCCGTGCTCTACTACCGCGCCCACCACATGAGCGGGAACACCGGCTTCGTCGCGGCCCTGTGCGACGCGATCGAGGCGGGCGGCGGCCGCGCGCTGCCGTACTTCGTCGCCTCCCTGCGCACCCCCGAGCCCGAACTCGTCGCCGAACTGGCCGCCGCCGACGTGATCGTCACCACCGTGCTCGCGGCCGGCGGCACCCGGCCCGCCGAGGCGTCCGCGGGCGGCGACGACGACGCGTGGGACGCGGGCGCGCTCACCGGCCTGGACGTGCCGGTGCTCCAGGCGCTCTGCCTGACCGGCTCGCGCGCCGCCTGGCTGGCGAGCGACGAGGGCGTCTCGCCGCTGGACGCGGCCACCCAGATCGCGGTGCCGGAGTTCGACGGGCGGCTGATCACCGTCCCGTTCTCGTTCAAGGAGGTCGACGCCGACGGCCTGCCCGCGTACGTCGCCGACCCCGAACGCGCCGCCCGGGTGGCCGGTATCGCCGTACGGCACGCCCGGCTGCGCCACATACCCGCCGCCGACAAGCGCCTCGCCCTGGTGCTCTCCGCCTACCCGACCAAGCACTCCCGCATCGGCAACGCGGTCGGCCTCGACACCCCCGCCAGCGCGATGGTCCTGCTGCGCCGGCTGCGCGAGGAGGGCTACGACTTCGGCCCCGACCCGGTCCCGGGCCTGGACACCGGCCTGGACACCGGGCCGGCACCGGCGAACGCCCCCGACCGCACCCCCGGCGACCCTCACCCTGGCGACGACCTGGAACGTACGCCCGACCCCGCTCCCCACTCCGGCGACGCCCTCATCCGCGCCCTCATCGACGCCGGCGGCCACGACCAGGACTGGCTCACCGAGGAGCAACTGGCCAGCAACCCGGTACGGGTCCCCGCCGCCGACTACCGCCGCTGGTACGCCACCTTGCCGCAGGAGTTGCGCGCCGCGGTGGAGCGGCACTGGGGCCCGCCGCCCGGCGAGCTCTTCGTGGACCGCAGCCGCAACCCCGAGGGCGACATCGTGCTCGCCGCGCTCCGGCACGGGAACCTGCTGATCCTCATCCAGCCGCCGCGCGGCTTCGGCGAGAACCCGATCGCGATCTACCACGACCCCGACCTGCCGCCCTCGCACCACTACCTGGCGGCGTACCACTGGATCTCCGCCCCGGCCGCGGACGGCGGGTTCGGCGCCGACGCGATGATCCACCTCGGCAAGCACGGCAACCTGGAGTGGCTGCCCGGCAAGAACGCCGGGCTCTCCGCCGCCTGCGGCCCGGACGCGGTGCTCGGCGACCTGCCGCTGATCTACCCGTTCCTGGTCAACGACCCGGGCGAGGGCACCCAGGCCAAGCGCCGCGCGCACGCCACCCTCATCGACCACCTCGTGCCGCCGATGGCCCGCGCCGACTCCTACGGCGACATCGCCCGCCTCGAACAGCTGATGGACGAGCACGCCCAGATCGCCGCGATGGACCCGGCGAAGCTGCCCGCCATCCGCGCCCAGATCTGGACCCTGATCCAGGCCGCCCGCCTCGACCACGACCTCGGCCTGGACGACCGCCCCGACGACGAGGGCTTCGACGACTTCCTGCTGCACGTCGACGGCTGGCTGTGCGAGATCAAGGACGCCCAGATCCGCGACGGCCTGCACGTCCTCGGCCAGGCCCCGGCCGGCACCGACCGGGTCAACCTGGTGCTGGCGATCCTGCGGGCCCGGCAGATCTGGGGCGGCACCGCGGCCCTGCCCGGGCTGCGCGAGGCCCTCGGCCTGGACGAGTCCGCCGCCACCCGCACCGCCGCCGACGCCGTCGAGGAGCGCGCCCGCGCCCTGGTCCAGGCGATGGAGGACGCCGGCTGGGACCCGGCCGCCGTGCCCGCGGCCACCGCCGGGTACGGCGAACAGGCCGCCGCCGTCATGGAGTTCGCCGCTCGCGAGGTGGCGCCCCGGCTCGCCGCGACCACCGACGAACTCGACCGCACCGTGCATGCCCTGGCGGGCGGCTTCGTACCCGCCGGGCCGTCCGGCTCGCCGCTGCGCGGCCTGGTCAACGTGCTGCCCACCGGCCGCAACTTCTACTCCGTGGACCCCAAGGCGGTGCCCTCCCGGCTCGCCTGGGAGACCGGACAGGCCCTCGCCGACTCCCTGCTGACCCGCTACCGCACCGACAACGGCGACTGGCCCGCCTCCGTCGGGCTGTCCCTGTGGGGCACCTCCGCGATGCGCACCGCGGGCGACGACATCGCCGAGGCGCTCGCCCTGCTCGGCATCCGCCCGGTGTGGGACGACGCCTCCCGCCGCGTCACCGGCCTGGAGCCCGTGCCGCTGGACGAGCTCGGCCGCCCCCGGATCGACGTCACCCTGCGCATCTCGGGCTTCTTCCGGGACGCCTTCCCGCACACCGTCGCCCTCCTGGACGACGCGGTCCGGCTGGCCGCCTCCCTCGACGAGCCCGACGACCGCAACCACGTCCGCGCCCACACCCGCGCCGACCTCGCCGAACACGGCGACGAGCGCCGCGCCACCACCCGCATCTTCGGCTCCCGGCCGGGCACGTACGGCGCCGGGCTGCTCCAGCTCATCGACTCCCGAGACTGGCGCACCGACGCCGACCTCGCCGAGGTCTACACCGTGTGGGGCGGGTACGCCTACGGCCGGGGCCTGGACGGCCGGGCGGCCCGCGGCGAGATGGAGACCGCCTACCGCCGGATCGCCGTCGCCGCGAAGAACACCGACACCCGCGAGCACGACATCGCCGACTCCGACGACTACTTCCAGTACCACGGCGGCATGGTCGCCGCGGTCCGGGCGCTGCGCGGCACCGCCCCCGAGGCGTACATCGGCGACTCCACCCGCCCCGAGACCGTCCGCACCCGCACCCTGGTCGAGGAGACCTCCCGGGTCTTCCGCGCCCGCGTGGTCAACCCGCGCTGGATCGAGGCGATGCGCCGGCACGGCTACAAGGGCGCCTTCGAACTCGCCGCCACCGTCGACTACCTGTTCGGCTACGACGCGACCACCGGCGTCGTCGCCGACTGGATGTACGACAAGATCACCGAGGCGTACGTCCTCGACCCCGCCAACCGCGCCTTCCTCCAGGACGCCAACCCCTGGGCCCTGCACGGCATCGCCGAACGCCTGCTGGAGGCCGAGTCCCGCGGCATGTGGGCCGAGCCCGACCCCGCGGTGCTCGCCGAACTGCGCCAGGTCTACCTGGACACCGAGGGCGACCTCGAAGGCGGCGACGCGGAGGACAGCGCGGGGTAGGCCCCAGAGAGCGCGGTCGTAGGATCGCCGCAGCCAGGAGACCCCAGGAGACCCACCCAGGAGGAGCCGCCGTGCCGATGCGTGTCGCCGTACTGGACGACTACCAGCAGGTCGCCGAGTCGCTGGCCGACTGGTCCGGGCGGCTGCCCGGGGCCGAGACGGTCTTCTTCCCCGGGCACCTCGCCGACCGTGACGAACTGGTCGCCGCCCTGGAGCCGTTCGACGTGGTGGTGGCGATGCGCGAGCGCACCGCCTTCCCGCGCGAGGTGCTGCGGCGGCTGCCCCGGCTGCGGCTGCTGGTCACCACCGGCATGCGCAACGCGGCCGTCGACGTGGCCGCGGCCGCCGAGTTCGGCGTGCTGGTCAGCGGCACCCGCACCCATCCGACCGGCACCGCCGAGCTGACCTGGGCGATGATCCTCGGCCTGGTCCGCCAGGTCGCCGCCGACGACGCCGCGATCCGGGCCGGCGGCTGGCAGCAGCGGATCGCGCCGGACCTGGCGGGCGACGTGCTGGGCGTCGTCGGCCTCGGCCGGCTGGGCGCCCAAGTGGCCGCGGTGGGAGCCGCCTTCGGGATGGACGTGGTCGCCTGGAGCCCGAACCTCACCGCGGAGCGCGCGGCCGAGAGCGGCGCCCGGCTGGTCGCGAAGGACGAGCTGTTCGCCACCGCGAAGGTCGTCACCGTGCACATGGTGCTCGCCGACGGCACCCGCGGCCTCGTCGGCGACGCCGAACTCGGCGCCATGCGCCCGGACGCGTACCTCGTCAACACCTCGCGGTTCGGGCTGATCGACGAGGACGCGCTGCGCCGGGCCCTCGCCACGGACCGCCCGGCCGGCGTCGGCCTGGACGTCTACGACACCGAGCCGCTGCCCGACGGCCACTGGCTGCGTGCGGCGCCCCGCACCCTGCTCTCCCCGCACATGGGCTACGTGACCGACACGACGTACCGGATCTTCTACACCGACGCCGTCGAGGACATCGAGGCGTGGCGGGCGGGCGCGCCCGTACGGACCCTCTGATCAGGAAGGGCTCTCGGGCCTTCGGGCCTTCGGGCCTTCGGGCCTTCCGGCCGTACGGGCGCGCCGCCGTCGTACCCGGTCTCCTACCGGGTCCTACCGGGTCCTACCGGGTGGTGCCTACAGGCCGCCGGTGAACAGCAGCCGGTTCGGGGAGTTGTGCTCGACCGTCAGCACGCCCTCGGTGCTGCTGTCGACCAGCGCGGCCTTGACCTGCTCGGCGGTCGCCGACGGGTGCTCGGTCTTGTAGAGCAGTGCGGCGCCGGCCACGTGCGGGCTGGCCATCGACGTGCCGCTCTTGGCGACGCTGCCGCCGCCGAGCTTCGCCGAGATGATGTCCTGGCCGGGCGCGAAGAGCGCCACGCAGGTGCCGTAGTTGCTGAAGCCGGTCTCGTCGTCGGCGCGGTCGGTCGCGCCCACCGCCAGTGCCTGGCCGGCGCTCGCCGGGGAGGCCCCGCAGCTGTCTTTGGTGTCGTTGCCGGCCGCGACCACCGGCAGCACCCCGCTGTCGGCCAGCGCGTCTACGGCCGAGTTGAGTGCCGGGGAGTAGTCGCCGCCGAGCGAGGCGTTGAGCACCGCGGGCTGCTGGGCGTTCTTCGCCACCCAGTCGAACCCGGCGATCACCTCGGCGTCACTGCCGCTGCCGTTGCAGTCCAGCACGCGCACGCTCACCAGCGTCGCCTTGGGCGCGACGCCGAACGTGGCGCCGCCGACGGTGCCCGCGACATGCGTGCCGTGGCCGTGGCAGTCCTGGCCGTCCTGGCCGTCGCCGACCGCGTCGAACCCGGGTACCGCGCGGTCGCCGAACTCGCGGTGCCCGAAGTCGATCCCGGTGTCCATGATGTACGCGGTGCCGCCGGCGCCGGTCCCGACGGTGCTGAACTCGTCGTCCAGCGGCAGGTTGTGCTGGTCGATCCGGTCCAGGCCCCAACTGGTGGCCGTGGCCCGGCTGTGCGGCCCGCTGACCGTGAGGTCGGAGCCGGTGACCCGGCCGTTCTGCTCGACCGCCGTGACACCCGGGGTGTCGCGCACGGTGTCGAGCTGGGAGGCGGTCAGCGCGGCCGCGAAGCCGTGCAGCACCTTGTCGTAGCTGAACAGCGGCCTGATGCCCAGGGTGCGGACCTCGCCGGTGAGGTTCACGCCCTTGTCGAGGGTCACGATGTACTGGCCGGGCACCGCGTCGCCGGAGGCGGCGATCAGCGGGGCGGGGGCGGGCCTGGCCGGCCCCGGCAGGGGCGCCGCCGCGGCGGACGCGGCGGACGGCAGGACGGCCAGGGGTGCGAGGAGGAGGGCGGCGGACAGGCCGCGCGCGAACAGGCGCATTCGGTCTCCGTGGGGTGGGGGGTTCGGTGGGGGAACCGCAGGGGCCACGAGGGCCACGGCGGCTACCGGGATACGGAGCTTCGGAGCTGCTGAATTGCTGAGCGACTGAGCTGCTGGGCTGCTGGGCTTCTGGAGCGGCGCGAACGTCCACACGCGGAACGAGAGCGCGTCCGGCGGGCGCCACCACCACCCACCACCATCCGCCGCGACCGGGGCCGCCTCCCACCCCGACACACCTGCCGCGCTTCCGCGTCAGCCGATCGGGCGCCACGACCGCCCGTCAGGGCATGCCCGCGGCCGACAGCAGCTCACGGGCGCCGGCCGTGTCGATCGACTCGGCCAGTTCGCGCAGCGCGCTGCGGTCGGGGAGCAGCCCGGCGGTGTGGGCGCGCCGGGCGCCGCGGTCGAGCTCGTGCCACAGGAACGGGTTGGCGAGCAGCACCCGCACCTCCACCGACACGCGCCCGCCGAACGCGTCGCGCAGCACCACCCGGCGGTCTATCTCCCCCAGGAACCGCGCCGACACCAGGTAGTCCGTGTGCACGCGCCGCCTGCGCACCAGCCCGCGCACCTCCAGCCAGCCGTCGCCCGCCGTGGTGCGCGCCGGCAGCAGGATCGCGAACAGCGCCGTCGAGAGCACCCCGCACGCCGCGAGCCGCAGCATGTCCAGCGTGCCGTCCCACCCGTCCATCACCAGCGCCACGGCCAGCACCGTCGCGGCCGCGCCGTACGCGCTCCACAGCCGCCCGGCCCACGCGCGATCGGCCGCGACCGCGGGGCCGTCCGCTCCGCCGATCCGCGCCCGGGGTACCGCGCCGGAGTGCTCACCGTGTCCCATGCCCCAGACGCTAGGTTTCGGCCGGGCTCGCGAGCCCTTCCTTGACGCCCCCCTGACGCCCGGCGCGCCCTTCCTGGCACCCCCTTTACGCCCCCATGGCCGCGCCCGGGGCTGGGCGCGGCCGGAACGGTGCTTCCGGCTGCGGACGGAGGAGCCGTGCGGGCCGGTCCTGACAGCCCGGCCCGCACGGCTCAGTGGAAGGGGCGCCCTGGTGCGGCGGGGAGTTGGCACCAGGGCGCGTCCGGATCAGCTGCCGTAGACCTGGAACTCCCAGAGGGAGTACCCGTACTGCGTGGCCCGCTGCGTGCCGTACAGGCGCACGTAGCGGCCCGATCCGGTCACCGGCAACGTCTGCTCGCCGCCGGTCCCGCTGGTGGTGGAGTAGACCGACGTCCAGTTCTGGCCGTCGGGCGAGGTCTGGATCTGGAACGCCGTCGCGTACGCGGGTTCCCAGTCGAGCTTCACCTGGCTGATCGTGTGCGTGGCGCCGAGGTCGACCTGGAGCCACTGCGGGTCGGAGAAGCCGCTCGACCAGCGGGTGCCGGTGTCGCCGTCGACCGCGGCGGACGCCGGGAAGCTCGCGTTCTCCGTGGAGGAGGCGGTGGCCGTCTTGCCCTGGGACAGCAGCGTGGCCGTGCCGCCGCCCGGGTTGCCGCCGTCCGACGGCGTGCCGTACAGCGCCAACTCGTAGAGCGAGTCGCCGTACTGGCTCGCTCTCGCGGTCGCGTAGACCCGCACGTAGCGCGCCGTGGTGTTCAGCGCGGTGTCCTGGAGGTCCTGCGGGCTGTTGTTGTTGGTGTAGACGGTGGTCCAGTTCTGGCCGTCGGCGGACACCTGTAGCTGGTAGGCCGATGCCGCGGCCGCCTCCCAGGTGAGGCTCGCGTGCGTGAGGGCGTAGGACTGGCCGAGGTCGACCTGGACCCACTGCGGGTCGGAGAAGCCGCTCGACCAGCGGGTGGAGATGTCGCCGTCGGTCGCGTTGGACGCCGGGAAGTCCGCGCTCTCGTTCGAGGAGGACGTGGTCGGCTTGCCCTGCGCGATGTTCGGGCCGAGGTCGCCGGCGGCCGGCTTGTTGTAGACGGCCACGTAGTCGATGTTCATCTGGCCGCCGGACGCGGTCGCGGCGGTCGGGCCGCCGCCGAAGGCGCCAGGGAAGGCGCCGCCGATCGCCAGGTCGAAGATCACGTAGTAGCTGTGGTCGACGGCGTTGGCCCAGGTGGTGGCGTCCACCTGGCTGGAGTTGATGGTGAAGTACTCGGCGCCGTCGAGGTAGTAGCGGATCTGCTCGGGCGACGTCGAGCGGTCGATCTCCACCGCGTAGGTGTGGTACCCGGTCTGGCAGCCCGCGCAGGCGCGCTCACCGGAACCGATGCCGGTCGACTCGTTGCACGGCCCGCCGGGGCTCACCCCGCAGTGCAGCGTGCCGAACACCGAGCTGCGGGCGTTGATGTCCTCCATGATGTCGACCTCGCCGGAGCCCGGCCAGCCGACACCGACCCGCAGCGGCGAGCCCAGCATCCAGAACGCCGGCCAGTAGCCCGCGCCGCTGGTGGTGTCGAGGTTCGGCTGCTGGATCGACGCCTGGACGCGCACCACGCCGCCCGGCCGCGCGCCGAACCCGTCCGCCTGCGTCTCCACCCGGCCGGAGGTCCAGCCGGAGTTGGGGTCGGTGCCGTCGTGCAGCGCCTTCAGCACCAGGTGGCCGTTGCCGTCGTGGTAGACGTTGGAGGTGCTGTTGGTCGTGGTCTCGATCTCGCCGGTGCCGAAGTTCGCGCCGGCGCCGTCGTCGTAGCGCCAGGTGCCGGTGTCCAGCGCGGAGTTGGCGGCGCCGTTGAAGTCGTCGCTCCAGGTGGTGCTGAACCCGGCCGGCGCGGCCGGCACGTCGGAGGGTGCCGCGGCGGGCTTGGCTGCGGCCGCCTTCGCCGCCTTCGCCGCCGGCGCGGCCTTCGCGGCCGTGCTCGTGTTCGCGTTGGCGCCCGTGGTGGCCATCGCGGACGGCGAACCGGCCAGGGCGAGGCCGGTGAACGCCGCGACCGCGGCGATCAGCCCGACCACGGCGCGGCCGCCGCGTATCCCGTGCCGTGCACCGCCTCGACGGCGCGGTGGTGGTACGCGCGTTTCTGGGGTGGACATGCTGTCCTCCCTCTCCTTCTCCTGTGGGGGGTTGTGGGGGGTCGTGCGCGTTGCCGGTCGGAGAGAACCCGGCAGTGCCTGAGAGCGCTCTCAGGCACACCCAGGAGAATCGGCCCTGGCTCCGAGCGGTGTCAAGAGAACGGCAACGTTTACGGAGTCGAGCCGCGCGGCTGCCCGGAATCCGTCGGGTGCCGGTCACCCGGAAGTCGTTGGCGCGAGCGGCCCGGAAGCCGTCGGCGCGGGCGGCCCGGATCGGCGCGGGGCACGCGGATCGGCCTGGGCTCGGCGGGACGGCGGTTCCGGGCGGGGCCGTACGGTGGTGGCGGGCGGGCGGCGCGGGCAGCGGGCCGTCCCGGGGCCGGCCCCCATGGGGCGGAGCAGTGCCGCCGACACCTTCGGGCACAACGGGAGCAACCGCTGTCTCGCCTGGGCGGACCCGGCCCGCGGTCTGGTCTTGGTCCACCTCACCGACCTGCTCACCGGCGGCCACGAAGGAGCCCACCACCAAAGTGCGGTCAGCGACGCCGTACATGCCGCGTGCGCGTGATCGGCCCGGGTGCTCGGCCTCGGCTGTTCCCCCGTGCGGGCGGAGGGACTTGGGGCGGCGGCGCCCCACGGGTCAGGGTGCCAAAAGGAGTTGGGCGCCCAAGGGGGTGAGGGTGTGGTGGACGGCGCGGCCGGTGCGATGGGTGGCGAGCAGGCCGGCGTCGCGCAGGACGCTCGCGTGTTTGGAGGCGGAGGCCGCCGACAGGCCCGCGCGTGCGGCGAGTTGGTTGGTGGAGGCGCCGTCGGCGGCGACCTGGAGGACGGCGGCGCGGCTGTGCCCGAGGAGGGCGGCCAGCGCGGTGCGGCGGTCGTCGGGCAGGGCGAGGTGGGTGAAGAGGGCGGGCCGGGCGCCGCCGCCGAAGACCTCGTAGTAGAGGGTGGGTTGCTCGTCGGCGGGGTCGCAGGGCACGTACGTGCTGAACGCGCCCGGCGCCAGGACGAGGCCGCGTCCGCCGAGCCGGTACTCGTCGCCGTCGCCGTGCCCGACGAGTTCCAGCACCGGCGGCCGCCAGCGCATCCGCGGGTGGAGGCCGCGCAGCACGGACTCGACGCCGCCGTCCAGGAGTTGGCGGCTGCGCACGGCGCGGTCGGCGGCGAGCGCGGCGGCCAGCCCTTCGCGGTACGGGGCGACCGCCACGCGGTGGTAGGCGCGTACGGCGGCGGCGAGGCGCGCGGTCTCGTGCGGACGGGCGTCGGCGAGGTCGCGGACCGTCCGGGGCGGCAGGTCGCGGTGGCGCGCGATGTAGTCGATGTCCGCCCGCAGCGACTGCCGGGGCGTCGCCCGTAACCGCTCCAACTCCTCGTCCAGCGTGCGCAGTCCGGCGTACGGCCGCAGGAAGCGGGGCACGGGGTGGGACGGCGCGGTCGGCGCCAGCTCGGCGAACGGGTCGTACCCGCCGTCGGTCGAGGCCCGCAGCCCGGCCCGTACGGTGCGGCGCCACAGGTCGAGGCCGGGCGAGGGCGGTCCGTGGCCGAGCCGGTAGACGCTGAGGCTGGTCATCGCCAGCGGGCTCGGCGCGGGTGCCAGCCGGGTGCGGGCCAGATCGTCCAGCGTGAAGTGGATTCGCATGATGCCCGCCTCCCCGCCCGACCCGGCCGCGTCATTTCGGGCAGGATCGAAAAGTCTTCCCTCACGTCCTTTGTACACGCCACGCTGAGCGGGCGCGGCGCTTCCGTTCGTCTGGGTTTACGGGGGGCGAACGGACGTGCCGGGCACGGGATTCGGCGACCCCGCGGCGGATGACGGCGATCGGACGACGTCGTAGCGGACGACGGGACGGGAGGAGGCGGCGCGATGGGCATCAGCGGGCGAAGGGGTGTACGCGGCGGGCGGTGGGGGTGGCGGATCGGGGTCGCCGCCACGGTGACGGGTGCGGTCGCCGTACTGCTCGGCGGACCCGCGAGTGCGAGTGCGAGTGGGTACGGGGACGGGGACGCGTACGCGGACGGGGCCGTCGTGGCCGATGCGGGTCAGGCCGCCGTGTTTCCGCTGTCCCCGGCGCCGCCGCCCGGCCTGCACGGTCCGGTCGTCACGCACCCGGTGCAGGAGCCGTTCGACTACCCGGCGGGCGAGGTCTGCGCGTTCCCCTCGCACGCGGACTTCCCGGTCGCCGACCTGACGCTGAAGACCTGGACCGACGACGCGGGCGACCCGGTGTTCGCGATCGAGAGCGGCCCGCTGCTGATGCGGACCACCAACCTCGCCACCGGCCGTTCCGTGGTCAGCGACATCTCCGGCACCGGTGTGATCACCTACCCGGCGCCAGGTGTCAGCGTGCTCAGCGGCAACGACTGGTCCGCCGGCTTCCACACCGCCGACCACCCCCACAACCGGTGGATCGTCGCCCACGGCTTCATGTCGGTGCGGATCGCCCCCGCCGGTGGCCGCACCAGCCACACCCTGCTCGCACTCCACGGCCCGGCGGACGACCTCTGCAAAACCCTCGCCTGACCCGGCCCCGACAGCGGCGGCCGGCCACAACAGGGGCGCGGGGAACCGCGCGGCCGACCCACGGCGGCCGTCGGTCCGGACGCAGGCCGCGGGGGCCGGGCCTGCGGCCCGGTTCCCCGAGCCGCCCGGTTCCCCGAGCCGCGCGGGAGGCGCACCGGCGTGGGGCGCCTCCCCACCGGCAGGTGGTCCCGGGTGCCAGGGGCGCGAGGCACCCGGGAGGGTCTGTTCGGACCGCTCCGCGGCACCCGGGAGGGTCCGGTCAGACCGCTACCGGCGACTTCCACAGGTCGTCGATCGCGGCCTCGGCCGCCGCCAGGCTCTCCTCGGCCTGCGGCACCAGCTCGGCCATCGCCGGGTTGCTCCCGGCAAGCGTCAGCTCCGCGGTGATGAAGCGCGGCTCCAGGCCGGTCAGCGACAGACCGTGCGGGAGCCAGGGCTCGGCGTGGTCCCAGCCCTCGCGGGGCGTGCCGGCGCCGTAGCCGCCGCCGCGGGACGCGAGCACCACCATCTCGCGCCCGCCGAGCAGCGGTGCCATCGTCTCGCCGTCCACCGAGAGCCCCGGCGCGATGAGGTGGTCGACCCAGGTCTTGACGCCGCTGGGGGCGCCGAAGTTGTAGAGCGGCAGGCCGAGCAGGACGGTGTCGGCCGCCTTGACCTCGCCGACGATCTCCTCGCTCAGCGCCCAGGCGGCGGCCTGCTCGGGAGTGCGGTCGGCCGCGGGAACGGCGCCGGAGTGCACGGTGGCGGGGACCAGGTGGGGCAGCGGGTGTGCGCCGAGGTCCCGGTGGGTGACGGTCCCGGCCGGGTGGGCCGCGCGCCAGACGGCGGCGGCGCGCGCGGTCAGCTTGCGGCTGACGGACCGCTCGCCCTGGATGCTCGCGTCGATGTGCAGGAGGTGAGGCATGTCGTTGACCTTCCACAGATGGTTTGTGTAGCACCAACGATTTATAGCACGCCACCATTCCCGGCGGACTGGGTAGACTCGGGGAATGGCCTCTCTGCCCGTGCTGAACCAGCCGCCGAGGCGGTCCGGAGCGCTGCTCGACCAGCTCGCGCGGCGGATGCGGCTGCGCGGGGAGTCCGTGCTGGCGCCGCTCGGGCTGCGGCCGCGCCACCTGGTGGCGCTCACGGTCCTGCGGGACCTGCACGGCAGCACCCAGCAGGCGCTGTCCTCGACCCTGATGCTGGACCGGGCCAACGTCGTCGGGCTGCTCAACGAACTGGAGGCCGACGGCCTGGTGGAGCGGCACCGCTCACCGGAGGACCGGCGCCGCCACATCGTCAGCCTCACCGACCCGGGCATCCGGCGGCTGGCCGCGGCCGAGTTCGCGCTGGCCGGCGCCGAGGACGACGTCCTGGGCGCACTCGACCCCGCGCAGCGCGAGACGCTGTACGAACTGCTGCGGATCGCCGCGGCCGGCCGGCCCGCCCCCGACCGGGTGGAGGCGCTCGGCGGCCTGAGCGCGGACGAGGCCGCGCAGGGTCAGCTCGCGGGCTCCCCCGGCGCCGGGCCCGGGTCCTGCCTCACCGACGACGACGCGTGCCTCGCGGCATCCGACCTCTGCGGCTCCGACGCAGGCTCCCGCTCCGACTCCCGTTCCGGCGCCGACTCCTCCCGCGACGGCTCCGCCACCACCGCGCTGCCCAGCGACATCGCGCCGACGAAGCGCGGCGCGCCCTCCTCGTAGAACACGTCCAGCTCGGTCAGCGTGAAGCCCGCGCCGGTCAGCAGGTCCGGGATCGGGCGGGTGAGCCGGCAGCCGCCGGCCAGCCGGCGCTGGAACGGTTCGAGCCGCCGCTGCCAGCGCCGTACCTCCGCGTCGGGCGCGAGGCCGTGCTCCACGAACCGCAGGGTGCCGCCCGGCCGCAGCACGCGCCGTACCTCCCGCAGGGCGGCGTACGGGTCCGGGATCGTGCACAGCGTCCAGGTGGAGACGGCCGCGTCGAAGGTCGCGTCGGCGTACGGCAGCGCCTGCCCGTCCTGGCCCGAGCGCAGCACTGGTACGGACGAGGCCCGCACCCGGCCGCCGGCCAGCCGCCAGCCGGTGTCGGAGGGCTCCACGGCGTCCACCCGGGTCACGGCGGGCGGGTAGAAGGGCACATTGCGCCCCGAGCCGAAGCCGATCTCCACCACCGCGCCGGTGAGTTGCGCGCAGACCCGGCGGCGCAGCACCGCGGCCTGCCGTGATCCGCAGGCGGCGTCGACCAGCCGCGGCAGCACCCGCTCCGAGTAGACGCCCATGGCCGCCGCCCCCTTGTGACGCTCCTCCCGCCAGTCTCGCACCGTGACGGCGCCGCCGGACCCCTTCGACGCCCGCGTCGTCCGTGCGTTTCCCGCCACGACGACGACGTGCGCGCCCCGCCCCGCCCCGCCGGCCGCCGCACCGGCCTCCGCGCGCCCCGGCACCGTTTTGAGTTGCCCGCCCGCGGGTGTTCGCTGGAAGGACCACGGAGGTGGTGAACATGAAGGCTGTCGTCTACCAGAAACCCTTCTCCGTCGCGGTCGCCGATGTCGACACCCCCGGCATCCAGCACCCCAACGACGTGATCGTCCGCGTCACGTCCACCGCGATCTGCGGATCGGACCTGCACATGTACGAGGGCCGCACCGCGGCCGAGGCCGGCATCGTCTTCGGCCACGAGAACCTGGGCATCGTCGAGGAGATCGGTTCGGGCGTCGCGTCTCTGGCGGTCGGGGACCGCGTGGTCATGCCGTTCAACGTGGCCTGCGGCTTCTGCAAGAACTGCCTGGCCGGCAACACCGGTTTCTGCCTCACGGTGAACCCGGGGTTCGCCGGCGGCGCGTACGGCTACGTGGCCATGGGGCCGTACCTCGGCGGGCAGGCCGAGCACCTACGGGTGCCGTTCGCCGACTTCAACTGCCTCAAGCTGCCGCCGGGCGAGCAGTTCGAGACCGACTTCGTGCTGCTCGCCGACATTTTCCCGACCGGCTACCACGGCTGCGAACTGGCCGAGGTCTCCCCCGGCGAGTCCGTCGCGGTCTACGGTGCCGGCCCGGTCGGGCTGATGGCCGCCTACTCGGCGCTGCTGCGCGGCGCGGCCAGGGTCTTCGTGGTCGACCGGGTGCCCGAGCGGCTGGCCAAGGCCGACACGATCGGCGCGGTGCCGATCGACTTCACGCAGAGCGATCCGGCCGGGCAGATCCGTGACCACACCGACGGCGAGGGCACCGACAAGGGCATCGACGCGGTCGGCTACCAGGCACAGGGCCACGACGACGGCCGCGACACCGGCCACGAGGAGCCCGCGAGCGTGCTCAACTCCCTGGTCGAGACGGTCCGTCCGACCGGCAGGCTGGGCATCCCCGGCCTCTACGTGCCGTCCGACCCCGGCGGCCCCGACGAGCACGCCCGCCACGGCCAACTGCTCGTCTCGATCGGCAAGATGTTCGAGAAGGGGCAGCGGATGGGCACCGGGCAGTGCAACGTCAAGCAGTACAACCGCCAGTTGCGCGACCTGATCACCGCGGGCCGGGCCCGCCCCAGCTTCGTGGTCAGCCACGAACTCCCCCTGGAGCAGGCCCCCATGGCCTACGAGAAGTTCGACCAACGGGTGGAGGGCTACACCAAGGTCGTCCTCCACCCCGCCCTCGCCGCCTGACCCCCACCCCACCCGGTCCCCGGGCCGGCCACCACCCGTTGACGGCCCGGGGCCACCGACGTCAAACCCAGCGCACCCCGCACTGACCGAATCGACGTGGCTCTATACTCCCGCTTGGCAGTTGCCGACATCGGTCCGGGGGGAACCATGGCACAGCGACCGGGTATGCGTCAGCGCATCGGCGAGCCGCGCGGCGGATCAGGCACGACACCCGCGACAGAGGTCACGGCCCGGTGAGTTTCCACGGGTTCGACACCGCACAGATCCGCGTGATGGCAGCGCGGATGAAGAAGATCAGTCCTGAAGCCCGTTCCCTGCATGCGGAATTGGGGCGGGTGCTGACTGAGGCGGAACTGTAGCTGGGCGGAAGACCCGCAACCACCAGCCCACTGCTGCAGCCGCTGGTCGGCCAGATCCTGCCGCTGTTGACGCACGGCTTGCCCGGCTCCCTCGCCGGCGAACTCACCGACACCGCGGGTTCGGCGACCGGGTGCGGTTCGCCGGCTGCGAGATGTGCTTCACCGAGGTGGTGGCCGGCTCAAGGGACGGGTACGTGGCTCTCACGATCGAATCGCTGCAGGGCGGGACTCCAGGTGACGGCGCCGGGGACGACTGCGCGGGTCCGCGGTGAGCGGGCTCGGTCGGCGTGGCCGTCGGATGGCGGTCGTCGTGGCCGCGGTGCTGACCGGGGTCCTGGCGGTGGTGCTGGTCGCGCTGGTGCACGAGGTGCACGACTCCCGGAACGCCGAGAAGAAGCCGCCCCCGCTGGTGGCGCACGCGGCGGATGTGCTGCGGGTGCCCGTGACGGTCGGCGGCAATCCGTCGGTGCCCTCTCACTATCTGCGGCTGTCCGACGGGCGGGTGGTGGCGGTGAACGCGGTGACCCGGGCGTGGTTCGGGGCGACTCCAGGGGACCGGCAGGCGAAGGTGATCGTGGGGTCGGACGGGAAGCCGTCGTCGGCCGGCTGGCGGATGGTCTCGGCCGGCGACAGCTTCACCGGGTTCGGCGCCCGCTTCACGGTGCTGCGGGTGTGGCGGATGCCGAACCGGGACAACGACGCGGTGGATCTGCGGATCGACCCGGTGGGCGGGTCAGAGCACGACTACTGAGCGGAGGACGTCGCCGTCGCGCATGCGGGTGAAGGCTTGTTCGACGTCGGGGAGTTCGATGGTCTCGGTGACGAACGCGTCGAGGTCGAGGCGGCCTTGGAGGTAGAGGTCGATCAGCATCGGGAAGTCGCGTGAGGGCAGGCAGTCGCCGTACCAGGAGGACTTCAGGGCGCCGCCGCGGCCGAAGACGTCGAGCAGGGGGAGTTCGAGCTTCATCTCCGGGGTGGGCACGCCGACCAGGACCACCGTGCCGGCCAGGTCCCGTGCGTAGAAGGCCTGCTGGTACGTCTCGGGGCGGCCGACCGCCTCGATCACCACGTCGGCACCGAAGCCTCCGGTCAGCTCGCGGATCGCCTCGACCGGTTCGCTGGTGCGGGAGTTGACGGTGTGGGTGGCGCCCAGGCGGTGCGCGGTGGCGAGCTTGCGGTCGTCGACGTCCACCGCGATGATCCGCGCGGCGCCCGCCAGCCGGGCGCCGACCACCGCGGCGTTGCCCACCCCGCCGCAGCCGATCACCGCGACCGAGTCGCCCCGGCCCACGCCACCGGTGTTGAGGGCCGCGCCGAGCCCGGCCATCACCCCGCAGCCCAGCAGCCCCGCGGCGGCGGGGGAGGCCGCCGGATCGACCTTCGTGCACTGCCCGGCGGCCACCAGCGTCTTGTCGGCGAACGCGCCGATGCCCAGCGCGGGCGACAGCTCGGTGCCGTCGAGCAGCGTCATCTTCTGCCGGGCGTTGTGCGTGTCGAAGCAGTACCAGGGCCGGCCGCGCCGGCACGCCCGGCAGTTCCCGCAGACCGCGCGCCAGTTGAGCACCACGAAGTCCCCGGGCTCGACCTCGGTCACCCCGGCGCCGACCGACTCGACCACACCGGCCGCCTCATGGCCGAGCAGATACGGGAAGTCGTCCCCGATGCCGCCCTCCCGGTAGTGCAGGTCGGTGTGGCACACCCCGCACGCCTGCACCGCGACCACGGCCTCACCCGGCCCCGGGTCCGGTACGACGATCGTCTCGACGCCGACCGGGCCGCCCTTGCTCCGCGCCACCACACCCCGCACCTGCTGCACCACGGCATCCACCTCTCTGCGTCTGGGACGACCTCGCATTGTCCCGGGATGCGGGGCGCCGCGCGACCAGCCACGCAGCGCCCGCGCTCGCCGGAGACAGGAACCTGGAACAAGAACCGGTACGGAAACCGGTACGGGAACGGGGCGACCGCGCGCCGGCCGCCCCGTACCGAACCGGCGCTCCCGAACTAGCCGGCCGTGGTGCTGTGCAACGGGAACCCGAGCGCCTGCATCGCCCGCTCCACTTCGCCCGCGTTGAAGTCGCGCCGGTCCTGGCGGGTGAGAGCCGCGCCGACCTGCATCAGCGGGTAGCGGACCCCGCCGATGTCGACGGAACTGCCGGTGACGGGCTCAGGAGTGACCCCGCTCATCACCTGCTCCACCTCGGAGGGGTGGAAGTAGAAGTGGTGGCGGGCGATGGTGACGCGCATCATGCCTCGACAGGGGGAGAGGGGACAGGGCCGAAAACTCCACACTCTCATGTTTCCGGCAGGGGGCATACCTGCTGTTCGACCGCCCCGGACCGCCCCGGCCGGCGCCGTGGAAGGCGTCGTCCGAGGCAGGTCCGGGACCAGGTCCGGGACCAGGTCCGGTCAGGTGGTGGTCCCGGCCCGCAGCGGCGCGCCGACGTCGTGCAGATGGCGCAGCGCCTGGGCGTAGGAGGAGATCAGCCCGCTCTCCGCGTAGGCGATGCCCAGTTCCGCGCAGTACGCCTTCACTATCGGCTGGGCGCGCCGCAGGTGCGGCGTGGGCATGCTCGGGAAGAGGTGGTGCTCGATCTGGTAGTTCAGCCCGCCGAGCGCGATGTCGGTCAGTCGCCCGCCGCGCACGTTGCGCGAGGTGAGCACCTGGCGGCGCAGGAAGTCGGGCCGGTCCTTGCCGGTCAGCGTCGGCATGCCCTTGTGGTTGGGCGCGAAGGTGCAGCCCATGTAGACGCCGAACACCGCCTGGTGGACGGCGACGAACGCCAGCGCCTGGAGCGGGGTGAGGATCAGCAGCAGCGCCGTGATGTACGCGGCGATGTGCACGCCGAGCAGCACCGCCTCCAGGGTGCGCTGCTTGTACGCGGGCCGGAACAGCGCCCGCACCCCGGCCACGTGCAGGTTCATGCCTTCGAGGGTGAGCAGCGGGAAGAACCAGTACGCCTGGCGGCCGCCGATCCAGCGGGCCACGCCGCGGGCGTTACGGGCCTGGCCCTGCGACCAGACCAGGATGTCCGGGCTGACGTCCGGGTCCAGTTCCTCGTGGTTGGGGTTGGCGTGGTGGCGGGTGTGCTTGTCCTGCCACCAGCCGTAGCTCATGCCGACGCAGAGGTTGCCCGCGATGCGGCCGGCGGCCTCGCTGGGCCGGCGCAGCCGGAACACCTGGCGGTGGGCTATGTCGTGGGCGACCAGCGCGATCTGGGAGAAGAGCACCCCCAGCACGCCGCCGATCGCCAGCTGCCACCAGGTGTGGCCGAGCATCGCGAACGCCGTCCACGCGCCGATGTACAGCGCGGCGACGCCGCCGATCCGGGCCACGTAGTAGCCGGGGCGGCGCTTCATCAGGCCGGAGTCGGTGATCCGCCGGGAGAGCGCGGAGAAGTCGCTTCCCTCGCAGGGCGCGCCGTCGTCGGCGGCCTTGTCGGGGAGCGGTGCGGCGGTGGCGAGCGCGGCCGCCGCGGCGGGCCTCATGCGGCGCGCCCGCGGGGTTGCGCGGTGCGGGCGCCGCCGGAGCGGGTGCCCCCTGAGCGGGAGCCGCCCGAGCGTCCGGCGGAGGTCCCCGCCGAGCCGCCGGCGGAACTGCCCGCCCCGCCGCGGCCGGAGCCGCCGCCCGTGCGTGCGGCGTTGCCGCCGCTGCGGCCCGCGCCGCCCCGGCCGGAACCCGCGCCGGAGGCGCCGCCCGCCCGTGGCCTGCGCCTGCTGCCGCCGCGTCCGGTGGAGGTGCCGGAGGCGTGCGCCGCCGGCACCGGTGCGGCGATGGTGACCGGCACCCCGGAGGGCACCCGGGCACCGGTGATCCGGGCCAGTTCCTCGTCACCGGAGTGCACCCTCGCGGTACGCGGGGTGATCCGGGCCTTGGCCATCAGCCGTTCCATGTCGCGGCGCTGGTCGGACAGCACCAGCGTCACGACGCTGCCGGACGCGCCCGCGCGGGCGGTACGGCCGCCGCGGTGCAGGTAGTCCTTGTGGTCGGCCGGCGGATCGACGTTGACCACCAGGTCGAGGTCGTCGATGTGGATGCCGCGCGCGGCGACGTTGGTGGCCACCAGCGCGGTCACCTCGCCGTTCTTGAACTGGGTGAGGGTACGGGTGCGCTGCGGCTGGGACTTCCCGCCGTGCAGCGCGGCCGCCCGTACGCCGCTGGCCAGCAGGGTCTTGGCGAGCCGGTCCACGGCGCGCTTGCTGTCCAGGAAGAGCAGCACCCGGCCCTCGCGGGCGGCGATCCGCACGGTGGCGTCGCGCTTGTCCTCGCTGGTCACGTGGAGCACGTGGTGCTCCATGGTGGCGACGGCACCGGCCGACGGGTCCACCGCGTGCACCACCGGGTCGGACAGGAACCGGCGGACGAGGGTGTCCACGTTGCGGTCGAGGGTCGCGGAGAACAGCATCCGCTGGCTGCCCGGAACCACCTGGTTCAGCACCGCGGTGACCTGGGGCAGGAAGCCCATGTCGGCCATCTGGTCGGCCTCGTCGAGCACGGTGATGACGACCCGGTCGAGCCGGCAGTCGCCGCGCTCCACCAGGTCCCGCAGCCGGCCCGGGGTGGCGACGACGATCTCCGCGCCGCCGCGCAGCGCCGCGGCCTGGCGGCTGATCGACAGCCCGCCGACGACCGTGGCCAGCCGCAGGCGCAGCGCCCTCGCGTACGGGGTGAGCGCGTCGGTGACCTGCTGGGCGAGTTCGCGGGTGGGCACGAGCACCAGCGCGAGCGGCTGGCGCGGCTCGGCGCGCTGCCCGGCGGTGCGGGCCAGCATGGCCAGCCCGAAGGCGAGGGTCTTGCCGGAGCCGGTGCGGCCCCGGCCGAGGACGTCGCGGCCGGCCAGCGAGCTGGGCAGCGTCGCGCCCTGGATCGGGAACGGCACGGTGACGCCCTGCCGGGTCAGCTCCTCCGTCAGCGCGGCGGGCATGTCCAGCTCGGCGAAGGTGCTCGCGGCCGGCGGGGCCGGGGTGACCGTGGTGTAGACCGATTCCTCGGAGCCGGTGTCGGCGGGGCGTCCGCCGGAACGGCCGGAGCCGCGGGAGGCGCCGGGGCGGCCGCCGCCCTGCTGGGGGCCGCGCGGCTTGCGCCGGGCGCGGGCCGGACCGCCCGAATAGGACTGGCGATTTCTTTCAGGCATGCGTGAAGCCTTCCTCGAAGGCGGCGCGTGCCGAAAAAGACTCCGCAAAAGGTGACATCAGGCGGAGACCCGCAGAACGAGCCGGAGAGATGAACAGCGGAGGAGGTGAACTGCGGTGGAACGGAAAACGTCCATCCGTCCGGGATTCGCACCCAGGTACGGAAAAGCCGGGCCCCGCGCCCAAAGTAGCGGGACCCGGCTCGAGTACTACTCGTCCGATCAGGCCGGGACGATGTTCTCCGCCTGCGGGCCCTTCTGGCCCTGCGTGACGTCGAAGGTGACCTTCTGGCCTTCCTGGAGCTCACGGAAGCCCTGGGTGGCGATGTTCGAGTAGTGGGCGAAGACGTCGGCGCCGCCGCCGTCCTGCTCGATGAAGCCGAAGCCCTTTTCCGCGTTGAACCACTTAACGGTACCGGTTGCCATGTCTAACTTCCTCTGATGGTGCAGTTCCCGAACTCGCACTTTACGAGCCAGGTGTCGCTGCAATGACCCCATCTGGAGGCCGGAAAACAAAATGCGCCCGAGGGTCACATCCCGTCAGGCGCACACAGAGTTCATGGGTACCACAACCGCAACAATTAAACGGTAGCACACCTGCGGCGAAGCGCGCAGTACCGCAGCCGTGCCGCAGCCGTGCCGCAGCCGTGCCGCAGGCGTACCCAGCCGTGCCGCGGCCGGGTGAGCTGGCAGAACGTGATCGTCGGGCCGGCGCGCCCGCCCGACGATCAGTGCCGCTGCTGGGCCTTCATCACGTCCCGCATCGCCGCGACCAGCGCGCTGCGGTACCGGCTCAGGTCGTCGGGGCTCGCCGGGCGGCCGCGCAACGAGTTCGCCACGGCCGGGTCGGGGGCGAGGTCGTTGAAGCCGGTCAGGGTGAGCGAGAAGACGGCACCACCGTGCAGCACCCGCAGCTCCTCCGTCTGCGTGCTGATGGTCAGCAGATACGCCTCGTCGCCGAGGCCCGGGACGGCGGTGTCGTGCTCGGCCGGGGTGAGGTCGCCGGTGTCGAGGCCGCGCTGGTCCTCGAACTCGGCCCGCGGGTCGGTGCGCTTGTGCAGGTCGATGGTGACGAACACCTGGTACCTGCTGGTGACGGCGCCGGGGGTGCGGGCCCCGACCGACAGGGTGCAGTGGATCTGGTCGAGCGCGGGGCCGAGGTGGGCGGCGGCCGGGGTCACCGCCTCGGTGCCGGTGGCCTTGAGCGCGGCGGTGAGCGCTGCGAGGCCGTCGCCCGCGCAGGGGCTGGCGCCGAGCGTGTAGCCGTGCAGGTCGGGCCCGGCGCGGCGGTGGTCGTCGTACAGGTGCAGGCCGGCCGTCCACAGCGCGGACGTGACCGCGAGGCCGCCGAGCCCCCAGGTCCAGTGCCGCCGCGGCGGGAAGCGGAACCGGGAGCGGCCGCGGGTGCCGCAGGTGCCGTCGGCGTCGTCGGCGTCGTCGGCGATCACGTCGGGTCCGGGCTCCTCGGAGCCGCCGGTCAGTTCCGGCTCGGTGATCACGGCGTCCCTCCTCTCTCCTCGTCTCCTCGCGAACGGCCCGCCGGTGTGTGTATGCCCCGGCCGCGCCGTCCGGACCGACTTCCATGGCGTTGTTCGGTGTCGAGGGCCCCGCGGGTTGCCCGGTGGCGCCTCCCCGTGGCGGCAGGGGGATCGCTCGGGAGACCGGCCACCGGCCGGTGGCTCGTCAACTCGCCCCAGGGGCCCGGTTCCACGGGTCCCGCCGGGACCGCGCTTCGCACATACGGACCAACCCGCGGAGCACACCGCTCCGAATGGCTGGGTGGAGAGTCCCTCCACCCAGCGCGCCGGTGCGCAGCCGGCCCGGTGGTTCCGGCCCGAGCGAAGGACACACCATGCAGCACACCAGCGCACGCGTACTGACGGCGATAGCGGTGGCCGCGGTCCCGCTGGCACTCCCGGCGGCGGCGTGGGCGGCGCCCGCCTCGCCCGACGTCCCGTGGGTGAGCTACCAGGCGACGCTGGACCCGGTCACCGCCAACCACGTGACCGGCAGCGGCACCGCGATGGTCCAACTCTCCGGCAACACCGCGAAGATCACCGTGACCGCGTCCGGACTGGTCGGCGGCGCCTCCCGGCACGCGATGCACCTCCACGTGGACGGCGGCGGGGTCTGCCCGAAGCCGAGCGAGGCCAAGCAGCACAACGGGCACAGCTCCACCGACGTCGCCGACGCGATGAAGGACTACGGCATGATCGGCACGTCGCTGACCACCAGCGGCGACAGTTCGGCCAAGAGCGCGCTGGCCGTCACCCGTTTCCCGTCCGGCTCGACCGTCCACTACAGCCGCACGCTGGAGGTCAGCGACGACGTCGCGGCCAACCTGAAGTCCGGCAAGGCGGTTCTGGTCGTCCACGGCATCGACTACAACGGCAACGGCACGTACGACGACGTGCTCGGAGCCAGCGAACTGGACAAGTCGCTGCCCGCGGAGGCCACCGACCCGGCGCTGTGCGGCGCGTTCACGACCTCGCAGATGACCACGATGCCCGGCGGTGGCGCGGACACCGGCGACGGCGCCACCCAGCACGGCCGCACCGACACGGGGATGGTCGCCGGCGGCAGCGCCGCGGCCCTGCTCGGCCTCGGGGTCGGCGGCTACGCGCTGCGCCGCCGGAACACCGCGGGCCGATGAACGACGACCCGGCGGGAGCGGCGGGCTCCGCGGACCCCGCGCGCGCCGGCCGTCCGGAAGGTCCGGACGGTCCGGCGTCCGCGGGCCCCGGCGCTCCGGCCGGCCCGGACGACCCGATCGGCCCCGCTCACAAGGAAGTCGAGGACGCGGGCCCGGGGCGTACGCGGAACTCGCGCCGTACGGCGGCCTTGCTGGTCGCCTTCGCGGTGGCCTGCGTCGCCACCGGCGTGACGGTGATCCTGGCCGGCGCCGGTGGCGGTGCGAAGCCGCCGCCGCAGGCGGGCCCGGCCGCCGCCGGCACCATGCCGGGGATGCCCGGCATGCCGCACGTGACCGCCTCGGGAGTGCCCGCGCCGACCACCGCCGCCGGCACCCCGGCCGCCGGCGGCGCGCTGCCCGCGTCCCGCCCGACCGGACTGGACATCCCCGCGATCGGCGTCCACTCCGACCTGCTCGACCTGGGCCTGAACAAGAACGGCACCCTGGAGGTGCCGGGCAAGCCGCTCCAGGCCGGCTGGTACCGCAACTCGCCGGCGCCCGGCCAGGTCGGCCCGTCCGTCATCCTCGGCCACGTGGACTCGTACGCCACCGGCCCGGCGGTCTTCTACCGGCTCGGCGCGCTCCGCCCGCACGAGCGGATCACGGTGACCCGCGCCGACCGCAAGACGGCTGTCTTCACGATCGACGCGCTCCGCTCGTACGAGAAGAGGACCTTCCCGACCCTCGACGTGTACGGAAACACGTCCGACCCCGAGCTGCGCCTGATCACGTGCGGCGACTGGAACGCCCGCACGCACGGCTACGACGGGAACACGGTCGTCTTCGCGCATCTGCTGAAGTGACGGTCCGCCGGTTCGGCTCGGTTCGGGTCGGGCCGGGTCAGGTCACTTCTTGAAGGCGTAGTCCATCAGCTTCTTCGCGTCCGAGGTGCGCGCGGACACCGAGGAGGAGGAGAGCACCGTGCCGATCACGGTCTTCTTGCCGCGGGTGGCGGCGAAGACGAGGCAGTAGCCGGCCTCGGGGCCCGAGCCGGTCTTGACGCCGATGGTGCCGGAGTAGGTGCCCAGCAGGGTGTTGGTGTTGGTCCAGGACATGTAGCGGTAGCCGCCGGACTTGGTGGTGACCTTCTGCTTGGTCGACTTGGTCTTCACGACCGTGCGGAAGGTCGAGTACTTCATCGCGTTGCTCGCGAGCTTCGTCAGGTCGCGCGGCGTCGAGTAGTTCTTGCCGTTGCCTATGCCGTCGAAGGAGTCGAAGTGGGTGTTCTTCAGACCGAGCGACTTGGCGGTGGAGTTCATCGTGCCGATGAAGGACTTCACCCGGGCGGCCCGGGTGGAGCCGGTGCCGAACTTGTCGGCGAGCGCGTAGGCGGCGTCGCAGCCGGACGGCAGCATCAGACCGTAGAGCAGCTGCCGGACGGTGATCTTGTCCCCGACGATCAGGTGCGCGGACGACGCGCCCTTGGAGACGATGTAGTCGCTGTACGCCTTCTGCACGGTCACCTTGGCGTCCAGGTTGAGGTGCTTGTTGGCCAGGACCACCCGGGCGGTCATGATCTTGGTGGTCGAGCCGGTGGAGCGGCGGGTGTCGGCGGCCTTGGTGAAGAGGGTGGCGCCGGTGCCGTTGTTCATGACGTAGCCGCCCTTGGCGACGATCGACGGAGCCTTGGGCGCGGCCTTCGCGGCGGTCTTGGCTGCCGTGGCGGTCTTGGCCGCGGTGGTCGCGGCGCTCTTCGCGGTGGCGGGCGCGGCCTGCGGGGTGGCCTGGGCCGCGGGGGCGGCGAGCGCGCCCGCCGCGAGGAGGGCGGCGGCGGTGACCGCCGCGGCCGAGACCCGGCGGATGCCGCTGATGTCGGTTCTCACTACTGCTCCAGATGTTCGTGGGGCGGCGTGCGGAAGTGCCGCTCTGAGGAGAGACGTTGGGCGAGGCCCAACGGTGCGTCCTCGCAGGCAATATTTTCTGATATTCCGTTTGATTGGTACCCGGGGGGCCGGGTTTCCGCGGGTACGGCAGACTCCTGCGGTGGCCCCGCGGTTCGCGGCGCGCGACGGGTGCGGTGAGGAGGGTGGGCGTGACGGAGCGGGGCGAAGAGCGGCTCGTGATACGGCGGTTGCCTCCGGCGGCCGTCGGGGCGGCCCTGCTGCTGCACGGCGGCTACGAGCGGGACACCCGCGCGCCGTCCCGGCTGAACGTCCCCGCCCTGCGGATGCGGCCGTTCGCCACCGCCGTGGCCCGGGCCGCCGGGGGCCGGGGCGTGGCCGTCGCCGAGGTCCGCTACCGGTACCGGGGTTGGAACGGCGGGCGGGCCGACGCCGCGCGGGACGCCGCCGAGGCGGTCGAGCGGCTGGCGGCGCTGACCGGCGGAGCGCCGACCGTGCTGATCGGCCACTCCATGGGCGGGCGGGCCGCGCTGCGTGCGGCCGGCGCCGCGGACGTGGCCGGCGTGGTCGCCCTCGCGCCCTGGTGCCCGCCGGGCGAACCCGTCGCCCAACTCGCCCACCGTCGCCTGGTCTTCGCGCACGCCACCGCCGACCGCGTCACCTCGCCCGCCGAGTCGCTGCGCATGGCGGCCGATGCCCGCGCGGCCGGCGCCCAGGTGGCCCGGTACGAACTGCCCGGCGGCGACCACGCGATGCTCCGCCGGATGCGGGCGTGGCACCGCTTCGCGGCCCTCGGTGCCGCCGCCCTGCTCGGCCTCGCACCCGTGCCGGCCGAGATGGCCGCTGCCTTCGCTCGCCACCCCGGCGACCCGGACGGCCTCGCCCTCCCGCTGCCCCGGGCCGCGTCGCCGCGCTCGTTGCGGTGAGCCGTGGGCCGTGGGCCGTGACCAGAAGGGCCCGCCGGTTCGCGGCGCCCCGCACGCGCTGCACCTGCCGTACCACGGAGAGCGACGGGAGCCCGCTCGCCACCGTCACCCCGTCCGCGTAGCCGCCGGAGGGCCGAGCACCCGGGGCCGGGCGCCGTCCAGGCCGCCCCGCCCGGTCCGCCGCCCCTCTGCGGTCCTGCCCGCCCGGAGCAAGAATGGAGGTGGAGGCAGTTCCGCTATGCCCGATCGAGGTGGTCCCGTGGACCAGGCAGCCATCAGCGTCTCCGGCCTCAGCAAGCAGTTCGGTTCCGTCCAGGCACTGGACTCCGTGGACTTCGACGTCGAGCCCGGCACCGTTTTCGGCCTGCTGGGCCCCAACGGAGCGGGCAAGAGCACCGCGATCCGCATCCTGACCACGATCGTGCGCCCCAGCAGCGGGCGCGCCGAGGTGCTGGGGCACGATGTCGTCAGCGAAGCCGTCACCGTCCGGAACCTGATCGGGCTGGCCGGGCAGTACGCGGCGGTGGACAAGAACCTCACCGGCCGGGAGAACCTGCGGCTGATCGGCCGCCTCACCCACGTCCGCCGCTCCCGGATCAAGCGGCGCGCGGGCGAACTGCTGGAGCGCTTCGACCTGACCGCGGCCGGCGACCGCCCCGCGCGCACCTACTCCGGCGGTATGCGCCGGCGGCTGGACGTCGCCGCCGCGCTCGTCCCCGACCCGCCGGTGCTCTTCCTCGACGAGCCGACCACCGGCCTCGACCCGCAGAGCCGTATCGCGCTGTGGGAGATGATCCGCCAGCTGGTGGCCGACGGGACGACCGTGCTGCTGACCACCCAGTACCTGGAGGAGGCGGACCAACTCGCCGAACGTGTCGTCGTCATCGACCACGGCCGGGCCATCGCCGACGGCACCCCCGCGCTGCTCAAGGCCGACCTGGGCAACACGGTCATCGAGCTCGACATGGGCGAGCCCGGCCGGGCCGTTCGGGCCGCGGAGGCGCTGCGCGACCGGGTGCCCGAGCCGCCCGACATCGACGGCGTACGGCTCCGGCTGGTCTCGCGGGAAGGGTCCCGGCCGCTGCTCGGGGTGCTGCGCACGCTGGACGAGCGCGACCTGGTGCCCGCCGCCGTCGCGGTCAGGGAACCCAGCCTCGACGATGTCTTCCTGCAGTTGACCGGGCACCTCAGCGGTCCCGCGTCGCCCTCGGAAGGCGCGGACCCGCCCGTCGACGGTGATCCGTCGTCCGACGGCGGTGGGTCTCGCGGCGACGATCCTCCCCGCGGCGACGAGCCTCGCGGGGGTCCGCCTCCCGGCGGCGGCGCCTCCTCCGCGGGCGCGGCGTCGTGACCGGGGCCGCCGCCTTGCGCCGCTACGCCGGCCGCGGAGAGGCGGACACCGGCGGCGCCCTGTCGCCCGGCCCGCCCAGCCGGCCGCTGTCGCGCCTGACCCGCACCGCCCAGGACGGCCTGGCGGTCGCCTGGCGGAACCTGATCGGGCTGCGCCGGGTGCCCCGGCTGCTGGTGTTCTCCACCATCCAGCCGCTGGTCTTCGTGCTGATGTTCCGCTACGTCTTCGGCGGGGTCGTCTCCCCCGCGCTGCACGGGGTCAGCTACGTCGACTTCCTGATCCCGGGCATCTTCGTGCAGACCGCCGTCTTCGGCGCCATGAACACCGCGATCGGCCTGGCCACGGACATGCAGACCGGGCTGATGGAGCGGTTCCGGTCGCTGCCGATGGCCAGATCGGCGGTGCTGGTCGGCCGGACCCTGGCGGACCTGGTGCGGAACGTCTTCGTCGTGGCGCTGATGACGGCGGTGGGCTTCGCCATCGGCTTCCGCATCCACGCCGGGGTGCCGGCCTTCCTCTGCGGAATCCTGCTGGTGCTGGCCTTCGGGTTCGCGATGTCCTGGATCTTCGCGGTGGTCGGCATGGCGGTCGGCGACCCGGAGACCGCACAGGCCGCGGCCTTTCCCGTCCTCGCCCCGCTGGTCTTCGCCTCCGCGGCCTTCATCCCGGTCAACACCATGCCCGGCTGGCTCCAGGCGTTCGCCCAGCACCAGCCGGTGTCCCGTACCGCCGAGGCGGTCCGCGCCCTGGTGCTCGGCGGGCCGACCGTCAACGACGTCTGGCAGGCGCTCGCCTGGGACGCGGGCATCGTCGCGGTCTTCGCGCCGCTCGGCGTGTGGCTCTACCGCAGGGCGGTATGACGTCGCGGCGCCCCTTCCGGGCCGCCGACCCGCGCCCGTACCCCCTCCGAGCCGCGCCCGTAAGCTCCTCCGACCCGCGCCCGCCCCCGTCCTCAGAACGCCGCGGCCGCCGCCCCGGCGAAGGACAGCCCCACGCCCGTCCCCACGGTGAGCAGCAGGTAGGCCGCCGCGGTGACCAGTCGACGCTTGGAGGTGAGCGTCAGCAGCTCGTACGAGAACGTCGACCACGTGGACAGCGCGCCGCAGAAGCCCGCGCCGAGCAGGTAGGTGCGTTCGGGGGTGAGGTGGGCGCCCATGCCGGTGCGCACCACGTAGCCGAGCAGCAGCGCGGCGGCGGAGTTGGCGGCGAAGGTGCCCAGCGGGAAACCGCTGGACAGGCGGTGGTTCGCCTCGGCGCCCAGCAGATAGCGGATCGGCGCGCCCACGAGCGCGCCGGCCACCACGAGCAGCCAGTCGGCCACCGTCATCGCCCGCCACCTCCCGTGGCCCGCACGCGGGTCAGGAGTGCCCGGGTGCCGAGCGCGCCCACTGTCACCGCGGTCAGCGCAGCCGCCGGCGTCAGCAGCAGGTCCCCCACCGCGTAGCCGGGCTGCCCGCGGTGGAAGAGCAGCCGCACGTTGTCGGTGTAGTGGGAGAACGACGTGAAGCCGCCGAGCACCCCGGTGCCGAGCAGCGGGCTGATCAGCCGGGGCGCGTTCGGGAACCCGAACTTGACGGTCGCCATGAGGATGCCCATCAGCAGGCAGCCCGTCGTGTTGACCAGCAGGATCGTCCAGGGGAAGTCCGGCGGCTGGTAGTCCGGCCACAGCCGTTCGGCGCCGAGCCGCGCGCACGCGCCCGCGGCCCCGCCGACCGCGACGGCGGCCACCACCGGCACCTGGGCTCCCGGGTGGTGGTCCGGGTGGTCACGGCGGCTCATGGCGATCTTGTGCGGCATTCCGCCACATTGGCAGGTTCTTCCCGCCGACTTGCCACGCCTTCGCGTGGGGCGACGCGTTTTTGGTCCGAGCGGGTGTGATCCCGCGGCCGCTCCGAGCAGGCAGCCCATTCGACGTAAAGATTCTGCCAAGCTGCTCCCGCAGTCCCCGCCCACTTCCCTCCGGAATGCCCGGTCGTATTCCGGTATTCCGCCGACGCTGGGATTTCCCTTGTCCATCGCAGAACCCGATTTCCTCCGGAGGATCGAGAGAAAACAGCCGCACGGTTTTCTCGTCGCGAGCGTGCGCGGTGTGGGCCAGGTCGATCTCCAACCCTGTATCTGGACCGGCGTGCTCATCCTGGCCGGGCTGTGGGCCGCGGGCTGGCGGATCGGGTTGTTCGCGACGATCGGCACGCTGATGTCGACCGCCACCGCCCATCTCGCCGGGGTCGACCGGTCGAACATCGCGCTCGGTCTGCAGGGCTACTGCGGATGCCTCACCGGGGTCGCCCTCGTCACCTCGCTGGGCGCCCACACGTCCACCTACGCGCTCGCCGTCGTCGGCGCGATCATGTGCACCGTGCTGATGGGCGCGCTCACCGTCCTGTTCAAGCCGTACGGCCTCACGGCGCTCACCGCACCGTTCTGCCTGGTCTCCGGGATCATGGTGGTCGGGGCGTCGTCCTTCAGCCGGGTCTGGCACGGCGCGGCCCCCTCGGGCTTCAGCACCACGGGAAGCACCTCGCTGTCCTGGAGCGAGCTGTGGCACGCCTTCTTCACCAACGTGTCGCAGGTCTTCCTGGTGGACAAGTGGTACGTCGGCCTCATCATGCTGGTCGGCCTGGCCTGCGCCGGAGTCCGCGTGCTGCTGTGGACGGTGGCCGGCAGCGTCGTGGGCATCCTCGCCGCATGGGCCCTGGGCGCGCCGGCGTCGTCCATCGCCAACGGCATCTACGGCTACAACGCCGTCCTCGTCGCCATCGCCATGGGTGCGGTCCTCCTCGCCGCGACGGTGTGGAACGGCGGGTACACCCTCGTCGCCGCCGCGGTCACCACGAGTCTCACGGCGGCGTTGACGGCGATCTTCAAGACGTTCGGCGGCCACACCTTCACCTGGCCGTTCATCCTCACCACATGGGCGTTCATGGCGGCTGTCCCGGTGCTGACCCGATTTCGGCCGGCCGACTGACCGTCCGCCGACCCGCCTTTCCCTGCTGGACTCCCCGAGGAAGGTAACGACGTGAATCTCGCCCCTCGCGAGGTAGACAAACTGCTGGTGTACGTGGTGGCCGATCTGGCACGGAAACGCCAGAGCCGCGGTCTCAAGCTGAATTACAGCGAGTCCGTGGCGCTGATCACCGAGGCGATTCTGGAAGCCGCCCGGGACGGCAAGAGCGTGGCCGACTGCATGGAACTCGGCCGGCACGTCGTCGGAGAGGACGACACCATGCCGGGCGTGCGCGACATGCTCGGGCTGCTCCAGGTCGAGGCGTCCTTCGTGGACGGCACCAAACTGGTGTCCTGCCACGACCCCATCGGCGGCTGACCGCGGTGTCGGAGCGCTGCCGGGTGGTCGCCGTCCGCGGGCACGAGGCCGGGTCCGGGCAGGAGTTGTCGGAGTCGGCCGGGCCCGAGGTGCCGGTGGTCGGCAGCGGTCGGGAACTGTTCCGGTGCGTCTCGCGGCTGCGCGGCCAGGGCGAGCAGGTGTGCGTCGTCCCCATGACGCTGGGCCGGCACCCGGACCTCGTCGCGGACACCGCCCGTACCCTGCGGGCGCTTCCGGCCGGCGAGCGGCACGGCACGGTGCTCGCCGAGCCGTTCGGGACCTCGCAGCACCTGGTCGCCTGGCTGCGGGCGGCGGCGGGCCGGATTCCCGCGGACAGCGCCCTGTTGCTCACCGCGCCGTCCGGGGACCCGTTCGACGACGCCGAGTTGTACCGGCTCGGCAGCCTGGTCGGCCGGCACGGCGGTCACGAACTGGTCGAGGTCGCGTTCCTCGGGGGCACGCCCGATCCGGGCGAGGGCGTACGCCGCTGCGCGCTGCTCGGCGCCTCCGCCGTGACGCTGCTGCCCGCCGCTTTCGTGCCGCCCGAGATCCCCGGCGACGCCCGGGTGCCGGTCCACCGGCACGGCCCGCTGCTCTCCCCGGCGGCGCTGGCCCGGGTGCTCGCCGAGCGGGTCGCCGACGCCCGCCACCGGTGGACCGAGCACGGTGACGACGGCGTCGCCGCCGCGCTGGGCTACGCCGACGACCACGGCTACGCCCATACCCACGGCCCCGGCGGAATCGGCCACGAGCACGGCCACGAGCCCGGCGGAATCGGCCACGAGCACGGCCACGAGCACGCGCACGAGCACGGCCACCCCCACGCGCACCCGCGTCAGCACCCACCGGCGCCTCACCATCCGCCCGCCCCTGGTGCGGGCCAAGTCAACAGGAGTACGGCATGACGCCCCGTCAGAAGTACCTGTACGGCGAAGGTCCGATCGAGATCAACGCCGGCCGCCGCACGGTCAAGCTCTCCGTCAGCAACACCGGTGACCGGCCGGTCCAGGTCGGTTCGCACTACCACTTCTTCGAGGTGAACTCGGCGCTGCTGTTCGACCGGCAGCAGGCGCTCGGCATGCACCTCAACATCGCGGCCGGCACCGCCGTACGCATCGAGCCCGGCGACACGCGGGAGGTCGAGTTGTGCGAGTACGCCGGCACCGGCCGCCTCGTGGGCTTCAGCGGGCTGCTCAACGGCAGCACCGCCTCCCACCCGGTCAGGGTCGAGGCGGTGCGCAAGGCGATCGAGCGCGGCTACCAGGGCGCCCAGGAGTCGGCCGGGGCCGACTCCGGTGCCGCCGGGACACCCCCGAAGCCCACCAAGAAGTCCCAGCAGAAGAAGGGTTCGCACTGATGCCGATCCTGCCCCGCAAGCAGTACACCGACATGTTCGGGCCGACCGTCGGTGACCGCTTCCACCTGGCGGACACCAATCTCGTCGTCGAGGTCGAAAAGGACTTCAGCGAGGGCCAGTACGGCGACGAGGTCCTCTACGGCGGCGGCAAGACCATGCGGGACGGCATGGCCTCCGACCCGCAGGCGACCTCCGCCCAGGGGGCGCTCGACACCGTCATCACCAACGTCGTGGTCATCGACCCGATCGTCGGAGTCGTCAAGTGCGACATCGGCATCAAGGACGGGATGATCGCGGGCATCGGCAAGTCGGGCAACCCGCAGACCCAGAACAACGTCCACCCCGACCTGGTCATCGGGCCCGGCACCGAGGCCATCGCCGGCGAGCACCTCATCGCCACCGCGGGCGCCATCGACAGCCATGTGCACCTGATCGCCCCGCAGCAGGCCGAGCAGGCCCTCACCAACGGCATCACCACCCTGATCGGCGGCGGCACCGGGCCGTCCGACGGCACGAACGGCACCACCTGCACCCCCGGCCCGTACAACATCGCGCGGCTGCTGCAGGCGGCCGAGGGCCTGCCGGTGAACCTCGGCATCATGGCCAAGGGCAACGGCAGCCTGCCGGAGGCGCTCAACGAGCAGATCGTCGCCGGCGCGTGCGCGCTGAAGGTCCACGAGGACTGGGGCGCCACCCCCGCGGTGATCGACAACGCGCTCAACGTGGCCGACCGGCACGACGTGCAGGTGGCGATCCACACCGACAGCCTCAACGAGTCCGGCTTCTTCGAGGACACCCGCTCGGCGATCGACGGCCGCACCATCCACACCTTCCACAGCGAGGGCGCCGGCGGCGGTCACGCCCCGGACATCATGCGGGTCGCGGGCGAGCCCAACATCCTGCCCTCCTCGACCAACCCGACACTGCCGTACACCCGGAACTCCGTGGACGAGCTGCTGGACATGGTGATGGTCTGCCACCACCTCAGCCGCGACATCCCCGAGGACGTCTCGTTCGCCGACAGCCGGGTCAGGGCCGAGACGATCGCCGCCGAGACGGTCCTGCACGACCTCGGCGTGATCAGCATGTTCTCCTCCGACTCCCAGGCGATGGGCCGGGTCGGGGAGTCGGTCACCCGCGCCTTCCAGACCGCGCACCACTGCAAGGACCAGTTCGGCCCGCTCGACGGCGACTCCGAGCGCAACGACAACCAGCGGGTGCTGCGCTACCTGGCGAAGCTCACCATCAACCCGGCGATCGCCACCGGCATCTCGGACCACATCGGCTCGATCGAGAAGGGCAAGATCGCCGACATCGTGCTCTGGCCGATCCACTCCTTCGCCGCCAAGCCGAAGATGGTGATCAAGGGCGGCATCATCTCCTGGGCCCAGATGGGCGACCCCAACGCCTCGCTGCCGACGCCCCAACCGGTGATCTACCGGCCGATGTTCGGGCAGTACGGCAAGGCGCTGCCGTCCACGCACGTCACCTTCATGTCGCAGGCCGGCATCGCCGCCGGGGTCCCGGCGGAACTGGGCCTGCGGCGCAAGATCCTGCCGGTCGGCCGTACCCGCACCATCGGTAAGCACAACATGGTGCGCAACAGCGAGCTGCCGGACATCAGGATCGACCCGGAGACGTTCAAGGTCACCCTCAACGGCAAGGTCGCGACCATCGATCCGGCCGCCGAGCTGCCCCTCAACCACCTGTTCTTCCTGGTCTAGGGCATGTACCGCGACGAGCAGGGCGGCTCCGGGCCGGCGTCCACCACCGCCGGCCCGCGGTCGCCCGAGTCCGGACCCGCGCCGGAGTCCGGCTTCTCGCCCGAGTCCGAGTCCGAGTCCGAGTCCTCGCCCGAGCCGGGGATCGGCTCGCTGCTGGTCAGCCTCCAGCTGACCGACTCCGCCTTCCCGAGCGGCTTCTACACGCTGTCGCACACGCTCGAAGGCTTCGCCCAGGCCAAGGAGGTCGACGCCGACAGCCTGCCGGCGCTCCTGCACGGCCTGCTGCTGCACGCGGTCGGCCCGGCCGACGCCACCGCGCTCGCGCTGGCCCACCGGGCGACCGCCGCGGGCGACCCGGAGACGGTGGTCCGGATCGACGAGTACCTGTTCGCCACCAAGCTGGGCCGGGAGATGCGGCTCGCGTCCACCCGGACCGGCCGCCAACTGCTGGACCTGGCCCGGGAGGTCTTCGACCACCCGGAGATCGGCGCGCACTTCGAGCGGGTCCGCGGCGGTGCGGCGCCCGGCACGCAGGCGGTGGCCGCCGGGATCATCTACGCGGCGGCGGGCGTGCCGCTGCGCCAGGCCGTCGTCTCCGACCTGTTCGCGTTCTGCGCGAGCTTCGCGGGCGCGGCCCTGCGGCTGCGGCTGACCGACCACCGCAAGGCGCAACTGCTGCTGCGGCGGGCCGCGCCCGTCATCGAAGCCGCCGCACAGGCCGCGATGCGCCGCGAACTCGCCGACGTCGGGGCGACCGCCTTCGCCTCGGACGTCATGTCGGGCCGCCACGAACGGGCCGAGGCACGGCTCTTCGCGAGCTGACCGGCCCTCACCCGCCGGCGCCCACCGCCGGCAACGCCCACCACACACTCCAGGGAGCACCGTGAACGACAACGTCCTGCGGATCGGCATCGGCGGACCCGTGGGGTCGGGGAAGACCGCGCTCATCGAGGCGCTGGTGCCGGTGCTGATCGCCCGCGGCCACCACCCCTCGGTGATCACCAACGACATCTACACCCAGGAGGACGCGCAGCACGTCCGCCGCACCCTCGACGGCATCCTGGCGCCCGAGCGCGTCGTCGGCGTGGAGACGGGCGCCTGCCCGCACACCGCCGTACGCGACGACCCGACCATGAACCTCGCGGCCGGCGCCGAGATGCTGGAGCGCTTCCCCGACACCGACATGCTCTTCTTCGAGTCCGGCGGCGACAACCTCACGCTGACCTTCAGCCCCGCGCTGGTCGACCTGTTCCTGTTCGTGCTGGACACCGCCGAGGGCGAGAAGATGCCCCGCAAGCGCGGCCCCGGCATCACCGACTCGGACCTGCTGGTGATCAACAAGATCGACATCGCGCAGTACGTCAGGACCGACATCGGCGTGATGGAGGCCGACGCCCACCGGGTCCGCGAGAACCGCCCGGTCGTGCTGACCGACTGCCTCACCGGGGTCGGCATCGACGACATCGCCGGGTACCTGGAGTCCCGCCGCAAGGTGCTGGTCTGACGTGCGGGGCGCCCCGGCCCGTCCCCGTCCCGACCGGCTCGCCCCCGGCTACTACAGCGCGGCCCGGGTCCCGCCCGAGGTGGTCGGCCCGCCGGGCGCGCCCGACACGCTGCCCGCCGGCTCGGCGGCCAAGGTCGGCATCCTCGACCTGGCCTTCGCGGTGCGGGGCGGCCGCACCGAACTCGTCGAGCGCTACCAGAAGACGCCGCTGCAGATCATGCGGCCGCTGTGGATCGACCCCGAACTGCCCGGCATGAGCTACGTCTACCTGATGGCCACCGGCGGCGGCATCGTGCAGGCCGACCGCTACCGGATGGACTTCCGCTGCGGCCCCGGCACCCAGGTGCACCTGACCACCCAGGCGGCGAGCAAGGTGTTCAGGACGGAGTACGACTACGCGACCCAGCTCGTCCGGCTGACCGCGGAGGCCGGCAGCTACGTGGAGTACCTGCCCGACCCGGTGATCCCGTTCCGGGACTCCCGGTTCTACCAGCGCACCGAGGTCACCGTGGCCCCCGGCGCGACGCTCCTGCTCGGGGACACTCTGACCGCGGGCCGGCTCGCCCGGGGCGAGCGCCACCAGTACCGGGCGTTCGCCGCCGACCTGGTGGTGGCCCGGCCGGACGGCACGCTGCTGGCGATCGACACGCTCCGGCTGACCTCCGGCCGGGACGGCGACATGCCCGGCGGCGGTCCCGCGGTCTTCGCCGGCGCCGACCACGTCTCGTCGTTCTTCGTGGTCACCGACCTGCGGCCGGCCGCCGAGATCGCCGACACCCTGCACGGGGCGCTGGCCGGGCTCGGGGTCCGGTACGGCGCCAGCGTGCTGCCGCGGGACTGCGGCGCCTGGGTCCGGCTGCTGGACAGCGACCCGATCAGGGTCGCCGCGGCCCGTACCGCCGTGTGGCACCGCGTGCGCGAGCTGCTCACCGGCCGGCCGGCCCCCGATCTGCGCAAGGCGTAGCGACGGTACGGGCCGCGGCGACGGTCCGCGCGCGGCACAGCCCCCATCCGACGATCCGCACCCCGCCCCCTGTGAGGTATCCCCCGTGAGGTATCCCCTGTGAACGTCGCTCCCGCGCCGATGCCGCCCGCCTACGACTCCGGTGACACCGCGTGGCTGCTGGCCGCCACCGCCATGGTGCTGCTCATGACGCCGGGGCTGGCGTTCTTCTACGGCGGCATGGTGCGCACCCGGCACATCCTGATGATGATCAAGATGAGCTTCGCCGCGCTCTGCTTCGGCACGCTCGTCTGGTGGGCGATCGGCTACACCCTGGCGTTCGGGCCGGACGTCGGCGGGGTGGGGCTCATCGGGAACGTGGACCACGCGTTCATGCGCGGCATCGGGCTGACCACGCTGAGCGGGCACATCCCCACGTATGTCTTCAGCACCTTCCAGATGGGCTTCGCGATCATCACGGTCGCCCTGATCAGCGGCTCCATCGCCGACCGGGCCACCATGAGGGGCTGGCTGGTCTTCGTGGTGCTGTGGCTGCTCATCGTCTACGTGCCGCTGGCCCACTGGGTGTTCGACCCGGACGGCTGGATCGTGCGGCACCTGGGCGCGCTCGACTTCGCGGGCGGCCTGCCGGTGGAGCTCAATTCCGGGGTCTCCGGGCTCGCGGTCGCGCTGGTGCTGCGCGCGCCGCGCGACTTCGCCCGCCGGGAGGAGCGGCCCAACAACATCCCGCTGGTGGTGGTCGGCGTCGCCCTGCTGTGGTTCGGCTGGTTCGGCTTCAACTCCGGCTCGGCGCTGACCGACCAGGGCGCGGCGGCCGGCGCGTTCATCAACACCCAGCTGGGCGCGGCGGCCGCGATGGTGACCTGGCCGCTGGTCGAGAAGTGGCGCACGGGCAACGTCTCCACCACGGGCGTGGTCTCCGCCGCGGTCGCCGGCATGGTCGCGATCACGCCCGCCTGCGGCGAGATCAACACCCTCGGCGCGGTCATCACCGGTCTGGTCGCGGGCGCGGTGTGCGCCTTCGCCATCACCCTCAAGTTCCGTTTCAACGTCGACGACACGCTCGACGTGGTCGGGGTGCACGGGGTCGGCGGGCTGATCGGCCTGATCATGGTGGGGCTCCTCGCCACCGCGCGGGTCAGCGGCAAGAAGGGCCTGTTCTACGGCGGCGGAGGGGGGCTCCTGGGCCGCCAGGTCGTGGCGATCCTCGCCGTCATGGCGTTCTCCTTCCTCCTCACCTGGATCATCGCGAAGGCGGTCGACCTGACCGTCGGGTTCCGCGCCGCGGAGGAGTACGAGAAGGTCCCCGGGCAGGACCGGGAACGCGCGTACGACTTCCAGACCGCCGAGCGGCTCGGCGCCCTGGTCTCCGGCAGGCCGGTCTCCAGCAACGACGAACTCGTGCGGCAGATCGCCACGTTGCTGCGGGCCCGGAAGGAGTCCGACTGAACGGGCCGGGCGGAGGGGTGCGCGCGTGGCCGCGTGGGCCGGGTGCGCGGGTGGGCCGTGGGCCCGGCGGTCGGGTGGTCCGGGGCCGGCGGTCGCGCCGGGCGGGCGGATCGGCGGGGGCGGCCACGAGGCCGGGCGCGCGGGTTGGCATGATGCCTAAATGAGCCGAAACCGCCGAACCGCCTTCCGGTCGTCCCGAGCCTCACGCGCCACCCGGGCGATCGCGGTCGCGGCGGCCCTCACCGCGTTCGCCACGGCCTGCACGCACTCCTCCGGCACGTCCCACGCGGCGCCGTCGCAGGCCCCGACGACGGACACGCCCGGGCAGGTCACCGTGCACGAGGCCGACGTCGATCTGACCATCACCGACGCCGTCGCCCACCTCGACAGCGCGGGCAACGGCACCCTGACGATGGCGGTCCGCAACGACAGCGGGGTGCCCGAGCACCTCGACATGGTGGGCACCCCGGACGCGGGTCGCGGTGCCATCGCCGGCGCCGGCAAGAGCGGCGCCCCCGGCTCCCTGATGGACGCGGGGATCTACCTGCCCGACGGCACCACGGTGACCTTCGGCGGCACCGGCCCGACCGTCACCTTCAGCGCGGTGCACGGCGTCACCGCCGCGCACACGCTGCCGCTGATGCTCCAGTTCGGCGTGGCCCGCCTGGTCCACCTCTCCGCCCGCGTGGTCACGACCGGCTGATCCGCGGGTCGCCGGGTCCCGCGGGGTGCCGGGTCCGCTGATCACCAGAAGGTGCCGGCGGTTCGTGGAAGGCCTGAGGTGTTGGACGGCGGGTGCGCGGTGGTGCGAAGCTCGCGTCATGACTGAGAGCCTGCGGCCGCCCCCCGAGGGGCTGTTGCTCGCCGCGGCCGCGGCGAGACAGGGCCTGTCCGGGCGGATGGTCGCCGCGCGGACCGAGGTGAGCGCGGCGGTCGCGAAGAAGCTGGGCTACTCCAAGCGGAAGCTGAGCGAGCCGTGGTGGCGCTGCATCGTCAAGGGCTTCCAGTCGGTGAACCGGACGAAGGTGGCGTACCGCGGCACCGGTGAGACCGTGGCCCGCTTCGCCCACGCGGTGGGGGCGACCGCCGAGGACCTGACGGCCGCCGGCCGCGCCGACGCCGCCGACGCGGTCCGTGCACTCGCGGCCGCGCTCGCACTGGAGGAGAAGGAGCGGCGCGACACCGCCGCCGCCCGCCGGATCTCCGGCAATCCCGCGCGGGTCGAGGAGCGCTGGCTGATGCTGGAGCCGGTGCTGCGTCAGGCGCCCGTCGGCCTCGACCCCTCCGAGCGGGACGACCTGCGCGGCCGGATCGACGGCCTGCTCACGGAGAGCCCCCAGTGGCAGCCGGTGGACGGGGACGAGGACGCCCCGCCCCCGCGCGCCGCCGCCGCGCAGCGGAAGCGCACGAAGCGGGGATAGCGCGGGCAGCGGACCGGGCCCAGAGCCCGTCACGTGACGGCGATGGCGCTAGGGGATCAGAACCACCTTGCCGAGGTTGCGGCGCTGCTCGATGAGGGCGTGCGCCCGGGCCGCTTCGGCGAGCGGGATCTCCTCGTGCACCGCGGTGCGCAGCGTGCCCGCGTCGCGCAGTTGCCAGAGCTCGCGCAGCCAGCGGCCGTACAGCTCCGGTCGGCCGACGGCGACGGCTCTCATCTGGAAGCCGATCACCGAGGCGCCGCGGGCCAGGAGTTCGTACGCCTCCACGGTGCCGCCGCCCGAGCTGAAGGCCACCAGCCGGCCGCCCGTCGCCAGGGTCCGCACGGCGGGGCCGAGCAGGTCGCCGCCGACGCCGTCGAGGATCGCGTCGAACGGGCCGCCCCAGTCGGCGTCTTCGTACCGTACGACCTCGTCGGCGCCCATGCCGCGGACGAAGTCGGCCTTGCTCGCGCTGCTGACGGCGGCGACCACGTGTCCGGCGCCGCCGGCCCTGGCGTACTGGAGGGCGAGCGTGCCCACCGCACTGGCCGCCGCCGTGACCAGGACCGACTCGCCCGGCGCGACCCGCGCGGCCTCGTACGCGCCGCGTGCGACCAGCCCGCTGCGGACCAGCGCGACCGCCTCCACGGCGCTCGCGCCGTCCGGCACCCGGGACGCCATCGCGGAGTCGAGGACCGCGTACTCCGCGTAGGCGTCGGCGAAGCACAGCCCGGTCACGCGCTCTCCGACGCTGAAACCCGTGGCTCCCGCGCCGACGGCGACGACCTCTCCGGCGACCTCGCCGCCGAGCGGAACGGGCTCGGCGCTCTCCCGGAGCCTGCGCACGGTGGGCAGGGTCACCCCGATCGCCTCGACCCGGACCAGCACCTCTCCGGCTCCCGCCCCGGGGCGCTCGGCCTCCTCGGCGGACAGCACCTCGGACCCGCCGTTCACTTCATGGCGCATGCGCAGCAATGGACTCCCCGATCCGCTTCGTTGGGCATCCCAACGATAGGAGATTGTCGTTGGGGAGTCCAATGAATTCTGGGTAGGCTCGGTCCATGACGTCCGCCCTCGCGCACATCCAGTCCCTGCCGACCTGGCTGGTCGGTCGTGTCGCGGCGCGGGGCAGAGGGCTGGTCGCCGAGGCGATCGCCGCGGAGGGGCTGAAGCTGATGCAGCACGCGGTGCTGGCCGCGACCGCCGAGTACGGCCCCGTCGCTCAGGCCGACCTGGGGCGCCGGCTCGCGGTCGACCCCAAGGACATGGTCGGCATCCTCAACCACCTCCAGGAGGCGGGGCTCGTCGAGCGCGCCCCGGACCCCGCCGACCGCCGCAAGAACGCGGTCACCGTCACCGCCGAGGGCGAGGCCGTCCTCGCGCGCTGCGCGGTGCTGGCCGAGGCGGCCAACGCCGAACTGCTGGCACCCCTCGGCCCGGCCGACCAGCGCCGGTTGACGGCTCTGCTGACCCGGCTCCACGAGGCGCCGTGAGCGAGTCGGGTCCGCCGGAAGGGGCGTGACCCGGGCGGGGCGGCGGGGTGTGCGGCGGGGTGTGCTGCCCGGCGATCCCCGGCGGTGATCTTCCGCGGCGGTTGCGGTGGCGGTGGCGCGCTGGGCGATGGAACGCGCCGGGGTGGAAGCGCCTGGGCGTACGCCGCTCGGTGGCGGGTGCGCCCGCGCGCCGGGGGGTGTTTCGGCGTCGTCCGGGTGTGTGGGCGGGGCCGGGGGCAGACTGGTGGGCCGGATCGCAGGGCGGAGGGGGACCCCGATGACCGAGCCGTCACCCGGGGCCAAGGCCGTGCCGCCGTCGCACGGCTCCGCGGGAGAACCGCCGGGCGGCGGCACGGCGTCCGATGCGGACACCGAGGCCGGCAACGGCACCGCGGCGCCGTCCGAGCAGCCTCCGGAACCTCCGTCCGAGCAGATGCGGTGGGAGATCCCCGGCGGCCGGCTGCTCGACGCCGGCCACGCCATCACCCTGCGCGCGATGGCCCGCCGGCTGCCCCAACTGATCAGCCGGGCGCTGCGGATGGCCTGGCAGGTGGACCGCGGGGCGGTGACCGCGCTGCTGGTCTGCCAGGTGCTCTCCGGCGTGCTGGAGGCCGTCGGCCTGCTCGCCGTCACCGGCACCATCACCGCCGTGATCGCGTCGGGTCACATCACCGAACGCCTGCACCAGGCCGTGCCGTCGATCGTGTTGCTCGCCTCGGCGGCGGGCATCCGGGCGGTGCTGGGCATCGCGGTCGGCGGTCTGTCCACCCGGCTGGCACCGCGGATCGCCCGTGAGGCGGAGCTGCGGCTGCTGGACGCGGCGACCCACGCGGAACTGACGGCGTACGACCACCCCGGGTACAACGACCGCTGGGACGCGGCCGATCGCGGTGTCGAGGTCTCCCAGGACCTGCTGAACCAGTCGCAGAACATCCTCGCCGCGGCCGCCTCGCTGGTCGCCGCGGCCGCCGTACTGACCTCCGTGCACCCGCTGTTGCTGCCGCTGCTGCTGCTCGCGGCACTTCCGCAGGCGGTCGCCGGGGTGCGGGCCGCCCGTCTGAACTACCTCGCCTCGCTGGACACCATGGGCGACCGGCGCCTGCTCGGGCTGTTGCGCTGGCACCTGGTCGACAAGGACAACGCCGACCAGATCCGCTCCGGCACCATGGCCGACTTCCTGCTCGGCAAGTACCGCGCCGCCGGCGCCCGGGTGGACGCCGCCACCGACCGCGCGGCCTGGCAGGCGGCCAAGACCTCGCTGATCGGCAGCGTCGTCGGGGGGCTCGCGGCCGGCGCGGTCTGGGCGGCGCTGATCGCCCTGATCGGCACCGGCCGGATCTCCGTCGCCTCCGCCGGCACCGCGACCTTCGCGCTGCGGTCGGTGGCGTCGGGGCTGCACGGCATCGTCGGTTACGGCGCGATCATCTTCCGCACCGGCATGTACCTCGACGACTGGTCCGGCTTCCTCGACGAGGCCGGCGGCCACCGCATCCGGCGCGGCGCGGCCGTGCCCACCGGACCGGTGACCGTACGCGCCGAGCACGTCGACTACACCTACCCGGACGCCGACGGGCCGTCCCTGCGCGATGTCACCCTTGAGGTGCGCCGTGGCGAAGTCCTCGCCCTGGTGGGGGAGAACGGCTCCGGCAAGACGACGCTCAGCAAGCTGCTCGCCGCCCTCTACCTCCCCACGGCGGGCGCCGTGACCTGGGACGGCGCCGACACCGACACCCTTGACGCGCAGGCGGCTTGGCGCCGGGTCGCGGTCGTGCCGCAGGACTACGCGCAGTGGCCGCTGACCGCCCGGGAGAACATCACCCTGGGCCAGGCGGTGCCGGGCGACGGGGCGTCGGACGCCGACGCCGCCGTGCACAACGCCGCCCGCGCCTCGGGCGCCGACGACGTGGTGGCCGCGCTGCGCTCCGGCCTCGACACCCTGCTCGCCCGCGAGTGGTGGGGCGGCCAGGAACTGTCCGGCGGCCAGTGGCAACGCGTCGCCCTGGCCCGGGCGTTCCACCGCCGGGCGGGCCTGCTCGTGCTGGACGAGCCGACCGCCGCCCTCGACCCCCGCGCCGAACACCGCATCTTCACCGGGCTGCGCGCGCTCGCCGCCGACCGCGCCGTGGTCCTGGTCACCCACCGCCTGGCCAACGTCACCGTCGCGGACAAGATCGCCGTCCTCGACAAGGGCCGCCTCGTCCAGTACGGCACCTTCCCCCAACTCCGCGACGCCCCGGGCCTCTTCCACGACCTCTGGGTCCTCCAGAACGACCGCACCCCCCTCCTCCCCACCCAGTCCGCGGCGTCACCCGGTGAAGAGGCGTCCGCCGGGGGTCAGTTGGGGGAGAGGCGGTAGAGGGACGCGGCGCCCGGGGGGAGGGTGACGGCGAGGGTGGGGGAGGCGGGGACGGGGGTGTAGGCGGCGGTCGCGGGGGTGAAGCCCGCGACGGTCTTGACCTGGGCCGGGTCGACGCGGATCTGGAGGGAGGCGGGGGCGTCGGGGTCGCGGTTGACGACGAGGAGGTGGCGGGTGCCGTCGTCGGCGGCGCCCGGGGCCGGCTTGAAGAGCCCGAGGACGGCGGCGTCGCCGGTGACCGCGGTGAGGCGGTCGCCCGGGGTGAACGCGGTGGTGCCGGGCGGCAGCGGGGTGTCGTTGGCGTGCTGCACGGACTCCGAGACCAGCGGCTTGAGTTGGCGGCCGACGGGCTGGAGCCAGCCGGTGTTCAGCGCGGTGGCGGCGTCGTAGAGGGGGGTGCGCTCGCCGTCGGTGGTGATGAGCGCCTGGGTGTAACCCTCGCCGCGGGCCGGGTCGGGGGTCCAGTAGGTGAAGTACTGGATGCCCTTGCAGCCGTACGCCAGGCTGATGTTGACCTGCCACGCCAACTGCGAGGCGGTGGGCACCCGGTGGTTGTTGTAGCCGGTCGACTGGATGTAGGTCCACGCGGGCAGGCCGGACTTCAGCGACGCGGCGCGGACGATCGCCCAGGTGTCGAAGTAGTCGATGTCGATCCCGTCGGTGAGGATCGGGTAGCGGTCGAAGGAGATCAGCGCGGGCTTGACCGTGTCGAGGTAGCTCTGCACGAAGTCGGCGTAGGTCGCGCCGTTGCCGCGGTTGATGTTGGCGTACGGCAGCAGGGCCGGCGCGGTCTTGCGGACGATGCCGGTCAGCGCGCCGACGTTGGGGAACCGGGCGCGAGCGGGCTCGTCGTAGACGCTGAGGCCCGCCAGCGACGGGTGGTTCGCGTAGCTGCCCAGCGAGGAGCGCACCCAGGAGGCGGCGTCGGCCGTGGTGATCGACGACGGCACGGTGCGGTCGTCGGTGATCGTCAGGTACTGGGCGATCGCCTCGATCCGCGGGTCGCCCGCGACCACCACCTTCAGCCCGACCTGGTCCGCCATGCCCAGCGCGTAGCCCGCGCTGCGCGCGTCGAACTGGTAGTTGCCGGTGATCAGGAAGGTGAACCCGGCGTCCGTGATCTCCCGGTAGCGGGCGAGCGTCGTCTCGTACGGGTGCGGCGGCCAGAACAGGCCGATCGGGAAGTCCGGTCCCCCGGTGAGCGGCAGGTCCGCGCTCACGGCGTCCAGCGGCGCGTCCGCCGGTCCCGACGCGCCCGCACCGCTCCTGGTGGCCGGGATACCGCCCAGGCCCGCCGCGTCCGCCCGGCCGGCCGCCAACCCACCGGCCGCGAGCACCCCGGCACCCAGCCCGGCCGCCTGCAGCAGCGCCCGCCGGTTCACCCCGCGAGCCGATCCGTACGACGAGAGCTCCTGCTCCGGCATGCTCCACCCACTTCACTCGGAACCCGCGACCGACGACAGACACCCGCCCCGCCATCATGCAGACCCCGACCCCCGATATCCGCGCCGCCACGCCCCATTCGTCCGGTATGCCGTGCGCGGCCGGGGGCGGCCGGTCGGCGCGACCGCGTCACCGGCGTACCGCGTCGAGGCGGGCCACCTCCGCCGGGGTGAGGCGCAGCGCGCTCGCGGCGAGGTTCTCGGCGAGGTGGCGGGGGTCGCCGGTGCCGGGGATGGCGAGGACGTGCGGGCCGTGCTGAAGGGTCCAGGCGAGCCGGACCTGCGCGGGGGTCGCGCCGTGCGCGCGGGCGACGGCGCGCACGTCCTCGCTCTCGGTGCCACCCGCGCCCGCCTGGCCGCCGGCGCCGGCGATCGCGTAGAACGGCACGTAGGCGACCCCCTGCTCGCCGCAGGCCCGGACGAAGTCGCGCTGCTCGGGTGCCGAGCCGACGCCGTACGCGTTCTGCACGCAGACCACCGGTGCGATCGCCCGGGCCTCGGCGAGCTGCGCGGGGTGGACGTTGGAGACGCCGAGGTGGCGGATGAGGCCCGCGGCGCGCAACTCGGCCAAGGCGCCGAAGCGTTCGGCGATCGAGTCGGTGCCGACGATCCGCAGGTTCACCACGTCGAGGTGGTCGCGGCCGAGTTGCCGCAGGTTCTCCTCGACCTGGCCGCGCAACTGCCCGGGCCCGGCGTGCGGCTGCCACCGGCCGGACGGGTCGCGGCCGGGACCGACCTTGGTGGTGAGGACGAGGCCGTCGGGGTAGGGCGCGAGCGCGGCGTTGATCAGCTCGTTCGCCGAGCGCAGCGGCGAGAAGTAGAAGGCGGCGGTGTCGATGTGGTTCACGCCGAGCTCGACCGCTCGGCGCAGCACGCGGATCGCCTGGCCGCGGTCGCGGGGCGCCGATCCGGCCGCGAACGCCTCGCCGGTCTGGGGCAGCCGCATCGCGCCGAACCCGATCCGGTGGACGGGAAGGTCGCCGAGCACCCAGGTGCCGGACGCGTCCGCGGTGACCGGTCGGGTGCGGGCGTCCCCGGGGCCGGCGGCGGTCGTACGGCCGGTGCCGGCGGTCCTGGCAGTCCTGGAAGTCCTGGCGGTGCTGTCGGTCCTGTCGGTCCTGGAAGTGGCGGGTCCCGCGGCTGCCGGCTCCCCGGTCCCGCCCGCCGCCGGACCGGGCTCCCCTGCCGGCGCCGCGGAAAGCGCCGGATCTGCCGGGCCTGCCGGACGTTCCGGATTCGCTTCCGCGCTGCCCGAGGCCGTGTTCTTCGAGGTCATGCCGGCATGCTCGCCGCGCACTAGGCTCGGTGCCAACGATTAAGGAATACCGAAATCCTGGAGGCCCCGATTCCCGCGGAACTGGCGTTCTCGACCAGCGATCTGGCGCAGACGCGGTTCGCCGTCTCGCCGATGTGGGAGGTCGGCACCAGCTTCCGGCTGCTGCGCTCGCGCGCGGCGCACGCCGTGCACCAGCCGTGGATCGACCAGGTGCGGCCGCGGATGGCCGCCGCCGGACTGGACCGCGGCCGGCTGGCCGAACTCATCCCGCCCGAGGCGCCGGACGACTACGTTCCGGACTTCCTCAACCCCGCGCCCGCCGGCCCCGCCCCCACCCTCGCTGCGGAACTGGCCCGGGTCCTCGCGGCCCCCGCCGCCCAGGTCCGCCACGACCTCGACCGGCTCCGCGAGGCGCCTGGCGGTCTCGGCCCGCGCGCCCGCGCCCTGCACGCCGAACCGCGCGCCCAACTCCCAGCGCTTGCCGAGGAGATCACCGCCTACTGGGAGGTGGCGCTGGCTCCCTACTGGGCCCGGGTCCGCGCGGTGCTCGACGCCGACATCTTCCACCGCGCCCGCCAGGTCGCCGAGCACGGCGCGGCCGCGCTGCTCAACGACCTTCACCCCTCGGTGAGTTGGAACGACAGCGCGCTACGGCTCGGCCGCCGCCGGCGGGCCCTCGCCCGGAACACCGCGGGCGCGGGGCTGCTGCTGATCCCCTCCGCCTTCACCGGTCCGGGCCCCCTCACCCTCGTGCGGCCCCCGGACCCGCCCCAACTGGCTTACCCGGCAAGGGGCGTCGGCACCCTGTGGGCATCCCGCCCGGTGGTCCGGGGCGACGCGCTCGCCGCCGTACTCGGCCGGTCGAAGGCGCTGCTGCTCGCCGAACTCGACTCCCCCGCCTCCACCACCGAACTCGCCGCCCGTACCGGCCTGTCGGCCCCCGCCGTCTCCCAGCACCTCACCGCGCTGCGCGACGCGGGCCTCACCACCGCCCACCGCACCGGCCGCAGCGTCCTGTACGCCCGCACCGCGACGGCCGAATCCCTCCTGGCCCCCTGAGTCCTGGCCCCTGAGTCGTGGCCCCTGAGCGCCGGGCGCCGAAACGGCGCGGACCGCGCCCGGGCCATGGCCCGGGCGCGGTCCGCGCGTTCGGCAGTGCGGAGCGGTCGCTCAGGCGAGGTCGAACCGGTCGAGGTCCATCACCTTGGTCCACGCCGCGACGAAGTCCGTGACGAACTTCTGCTTCGCGTCGTCGCTCGCGTACACCTCGGCCAGCGCGCGCAGCTCGGAGTTCGAGCCGAACACGAGGTCGGCACGGGTGCCGGTCCACTTGACCGCGCCGGTGGCGTCGTCGTGGGCCTCGAAGGTGGTCGAGTCCTCGGAGGCCGGCGTCCACGTGGTGCCCAGGTCGAGCAGGTTGACGAAGAAGTCGTTCGTCAGGGTGCCCGGGGCGTCGGTGAGCACACCGAGCTTCGAACCGTCGTGGTTGGCGCCCAGCACGCGCAGGCCGCCGACCAGGACGGTGGTCTCCGGAGCGGTGAGCGTGAGCAGGTTGGCCCGGTCGAGCAGCAGGTACTCGGCACCCAGCCGGTTGCCCTTGCCGACGTAGTTGCGGAAGCCGTCGGCGCCCGGCTCCAGCGCGGCGAACGACTCCGCGTCGGTGTGCTCGTCGGTCGCGTCGACCCGGCCGGCGGTGAAGGGCACCTCGATCGCGTGCCCGCCGTCCTTGGCGGCCTTCTCGACCGCCGCGGCGCCGCCGAGCACGATCAGGTCGGCCAGCGACACCTTCTTCGCACCGGAGGAGGCGTTGAACTCCTGCTGGACGCCTTCCAGGGCGCGCAGCACCGTGGCCAGCTCGTCCGGGTTGTTGACCTCCCAGCCGCGCTGCGGCTCCAGGCGGACCCGGGCGCCGTTGGCGCCGCCGCGCTTGTCGCTGCCCCGGTAGGTCGAGGCCGACGCCCAGGCGGCGGAGACCAGTTGCGGGACGGTCAGGCCGGTGCCGAGGATCTTCGCCTTGAGCGCGGTGACGTCCGCGGCGTCGATCGCCTCGTAGTCCGCCGTGGGCAGCGGGTCCTGCCACAGCAGGGTCTCCGCGGGCACTTCCGGGCCGAGCAGCAGCGACTTCGGGCCCATGTCGCGGTGGGTCAGCTTGTACCAGGCACGGGCGAACGCGTCCGCGAACTCCGCCGGGTTCTCGTGGAAGCGGCGGGAGATCGGCTCGTAGACCGGGTCGAAGCGCAGCGCCAGGTCGGTGGTGAGCATCGACGGCGCGATCTTCTTCGAGGCGTCGTGGGCGTGCGGGACGGTGCCCTCGCCGGCGCCGTCCTTCGGCTTCCACTGGTTGGCGCCGGCCGGGCTCTTGGTGAGCTCCCACTCGTAGCCGAAGAGGTTGTCGAAGAAGCCGTTGCTCCACCGGGTGGGCGTGCTGGTCCAGGTCACCTCCAGGCCGGAGGTGATGGCGTCGGCGCCCTTCCCGGTGCCGTAGCTGTTCTTCCAGCCCAGGCCCTGCGCCTCGATCGGCGCGGCCTCGGGGTCGTCGCCGACGGCGTCGGCCGGGCCGGCGCCGTGGGTCTTGCCGAAGGTGTGGCCGCCCGCGATCAGCGCCACGGTCTCCTCGTCGTTCATCGCCATCCGGCGGAACGTCTCACGGATGTCGCGGGCCGCGGCGATCGGGTCCGGGTTGCCGTTGGGGCCCTCGGGGTTGACGTAGATCAGGCCCATCTGGACGGCGCCGAGCGGGTTCTCCAGCTCGCGGTCGCCGGTGTAGCGCCGGTCGTCGAGCCAGGTGGTCTCCGGGCCCCAGTAGACGTCCTCCTCCGGCTCCCAGACGTCCTCGCGGCCGCCGGCGAACCCGAAGGTCTCCAGGCCCATCGACTCCAGCGCCACGTTGCCGGCGAGGATCAGCAGGTCGGCCCAGGACAGGCTCTGGCCGTACTTCTTCTTCACCGGCCACAGCAGGCGGCGGGCCTTGTCCAGGTTCCCGTTGTCCGGCCAGCTGTTGAGCGGGGCGAAGCGCTGCTGCCCGGCGCCGGCACCGCCGCGGCCGTCGCTGATCCGGTACGTGCCCGCGCTGTGCCAGGCCATCCGGATCATGAACGGGCCGTAGTTGCCGAAGTCGGCCGGCCACCAGTCCTGCGAAGTGGTGAGCACCTCGGCGACGTCCTGCTTGACGGCCGCGAGGTCGAGGGTGCCGAACGCCGCGGCGTAGTCGAAGTCCTCGCCGAGCGGGTTGGCCACGGCGGGGTTCTTGGCGAGGATCTTCAGGTTGAGCCGGTCCGGCCACCAGCCGCGGTTCCCGCCGCCCTGGGTCGGGTGCGGGGCGCGGTCGTGCGCGACCGGGCAGCCTCCCGCGCCCTCCGTCTTGGCGTCCACGACGATCGCGTCGTTGTTGTGGGTGTTGTCAGACATGGAAATCCTTCCGGACCTGGCGGATCACGGTGCTCAGGCACTGCGGGCGGTGGAGGAGCCGGGGGAGGCGGGACAGGGGAGCTGCGGAGCGCCCGGCGGAGCCGGAACGGCCCGGAAACCGCGGGTGAGCGGCTCGACGTCTGTGTCTCCTGCTCCTGCTCATGCTCCTGCCGTGGCGGCGTCTCCTGCCGTACAGGGCGCTTCCTGGCCCTTGGCTGTCGCCGGAACCGATCCTACGATGGACGCAGTCCAAGTCAAGAAGGGGCCCAAGGGCATATCCGGTCAAATTCCGGACGCTCACTGGTAAACTGCGGTCATTCCGCGATCCCGAATAGGTGAACCGACATGAGCGACCTGGTGGAGCGACTGCGGGCCCGCGGCTGGCGGATGACCTCCCAGCGGCGTGTCGTCGCGCAGGTCCTCGACGGCGACCACGTGCACCTCACCGCCGACGAGGTGCACGCCCGAGCCATCGCCCGCCTGCCCGAGATCTCGCGGGCGACGGTCTACAACACGCTCGGCGAGCTGGTCTCCCTCGGTGAGGTGATCGAGGTCGCCACCGACGGCCGCGCCAAGCGGTACGACCCGAACGCGCACCACCCGCACCAGCACCTGGTGTGCGCCGGCTGCGGCACCGTGCGCGACGTCCACCCCACCGGCGACCCGCTCGCCGCGCTCCCGGTCGAGGAGCGCTTCGGCTTCACCGTCTCCGCCGCCGAGGTCACCTACCGCGGGCTCTGCCCGGACTGCACGTAGCCGGACGCGCGGCTGTACGCAGCGGCCCGGCCGTACGCTCAGTTCTCCAGGCGGAGCCGTACGCTCAGTTCTCCAGGCGGACGGGCATCAGCACCGAGAAGGTGTCGTCGGTGTCGGCCCGCCGGATCGCCAGGGGCGCCGTGGGGGCGCCGAACTCCAGCACCAGCCGGTCGCCGGCCGCCGCTTCCAGGGCGTCCAGCAGGTATCGGCGGTTGACGGCGACCCGGCCCGGATCGTCGTCGCCGTCCGCGCAGACGGTCACCGCGGAGCCGTCCCCGGTCACCTTGAGGAGGCTCAGCTCCGCCCCCGCGCCCTGTCCCCCTCGCTCGCCCGCCGGCGCCTCGCCGGCGCGCACCGGGCCGGTTTCCACCGCCCGGCGGAAGGCCGGGGCGTCGAGGGGGACGCGGGTGCCCGCCGGCAGCCGGACCAGTCGGCGGTAGTCGGGGAAGCCGTGGCCGAGACACTCGCCGGCCGCCTGGCGGCCCCCGGCTTCCAGGGCCACCTCGTCGCCGTCCAGGGTGAGTTCGACCTCTCCCGCGGCGGGCAGCAGCGCGCGCATCGCGTCGGCGAGCGGGGAGGGCACCACGAACCGGGCGGGCGGCCCGTCCTGAGCGGTGACGACGGCCCGCGCGACGGCCAGCCGGTAGCGGTCGGTGGCCACGGTGTGCAGCGCCCCGTCCTCGACGTCGACCAGCACGCCGCCGAGCACGGGAAGGTCGGGGTCGGTGCCGGCGGCGAAGCGGACTGCGTCCAGCGCGGCGGCCAGGGCGGGTGCGGCGACGGTGAGGCGGAGGGCCGTGGTGCGGAGCGGAGCCATGGGGTTCTCCCTGCGGTCGAGGAGCGCGCGGACCGTGGACAGCTCGCCGCGGGCCTCGGCCAGGCCCCGCTCCAGCCGGCGCACCTGCGCCCGGAGCAACCCCCGCACCAGGTCGGTGTCCGCACCGGACCAGCCGGCCAGCACCAGCCGGATGTCCGCCAGCGGCATACCGGTCCGGCGCAGCCGTGCCAGCAGTCGCGCCTCGTCGAGCTGCTCCGGGTCGTACCAGCGGTAGCCGCTGACCGGGTCCACCCGGGCCGGGGGCAGCACGCCCGCGCCGTCGTAGAACCGCAGGGCGCTCACGCTCAGTCCGCTGTCCCGGGCCATCTCGCCGATGCTGCGCATCTCGCTCTCCACTTCTGGAACTGTCGACCCTCGACATGGTCGAGGGTCAACCACGGCCGGCCGGAGCGAGGGCGGCACGCCGCGCGTCGCGCCGTCAGGGCCTGGTGTCCGCGCTCCGCATGGACGTGACCGCGTCCGCGACGGTGTTCTCGTACAGGCCCAGCTTCGGCTTGAGCACGGGCGAGCCCGAGCCGAGCCGGAAGTTGACGGTGTCGGCGTTCGGCATGTGGTCGCCGTTCGCCAGGACGTTCAGCTCGTCGATGCCGTCCACGGTCCCGGAGGTCGCGCCGCTGGGGTCGAGGTCGACGACCGCGTAGGCGGTCCGCCCGGCGTATATCGGGAAGGCCGGTGCGCCGCCGAGGCCGCCCGGGACGAGCGGCTTGACGGCCCGGCTGCCGTCCGCGGCGTGCGAGTCGTCCAGAGAGACCAGCGGGAAGTAGCTCAGGCCGCAGGAGCGGGTGCCGGTGTTGCGGACCTCGATCACCCGCTGGGTGGGCGCCGAGTCGCGGCGGGTCACGGTCACCCGCACCTGGCCCGCCGTGCAGGGGTGCGCGTAGGCGTAGCTGTCGCTGGTGGCCGAGCCGCCGCCCGAGGTGCTGCCGCCGGTGCCGCCGGAGTTGCCGGAGCCGGTCGAGCTCTTCGAGCCGCCCGAGCCGCCGGAGGAGGAGCCGCCGGACGTCGACCGGCCCGAGGGGGAGGCGGCGGGCGCGGAGGCCGACTCCTTGCCACCCGAGGCGACGGAAGCGGCACTCGCCTGCTGCGAGGGAGTCGCGTCACTCGCGGAGGTGGAACCGGACTGGCAGGCGGCGAGGCCGAGGGCGCTGACGAGGAGGACCGCGGAGGAGGTCAGGACGGATTTCACGTTCACGGTGGCATGCCTTCGCTGTGAGTGGTCGAGCGGTGGGATGCCGTAACTCTGCGCCGTGCCGCGTCCCGTGTTCGACGGTCTGGCCACAGTTGAGGACGCTGGAACGGTTCCACCCCCCTGAGCTGCGAGAATGGCGCTTCCTGGAATGTCGGCCCGGGACGAGCAAGAGGGCGGAATGAGCACATATGTCGAGGAGTTCGCGAGTCGGCTGCGCGAACTGAAGCAACAGTCGGGGCGTACGTACGGTGCGCTCGCCGCCCGGACGCACGTGAGCACCTCCACCCTGCACCGCTACTGCAACGGCGCCGCGGTCCCCACCGAGTACGGCCCCGTGGAGCGGTTCGCGCGGCTGTGCGGTGCGGGTCCGGAGGAACTGGTGGCGCTGCACCAGCTGTGGCTGCTGGCGAGCGCGGAGCGGCGCCGCGAGCAGTACCGCACGTCTGCCGCGCCGACCGGGCCGGAGCCGACCGGGCCGGAGCCGACCGGGCCGGAGCCGACCGGGCCGGAGCCGACCGGGCCGGAGCCGGCGGCGGCCGGATCGGCGGCGGCCGGATCGGCCGCACCCGTCGACGTCCCACCGGCCGGCGCGGACGAGGCGGCGCCTCCGGATGCGGAAGGGCCCGGCGATGCGGGCGCGGACGGCGCGGGGGTGGACGGCGCGTCGCAAGTCGTGGGGCCCGGCGCCACGGGAGCGGGCATATCGGTGCCGCCCCCGCCCGCCGCCCCTGGTCCGACCGAGGCGCCCGGTCCGCCCGAAGTACCCGAGTTGCCGGACCTGGCCGAGCCGCCCGAGGCCGGCGGCGAGCCCTCCTCGTCCTGGCGGCGCCGGACCAGGGTCGCGGTGGGAGCCGCCGCCGCGATGGCCGCGGTGCTTCCGCTGGTGCTGCACTCCGCGCACGGCGCCGACCGCGGCGCTTCCGCCGCCTCGCGCCCGCGGACCACGGCCGCGGCCGTCGTCGGCGCCCCCGCAGCGACCACCTCGACCACCGCGCCGGCGAGCCCCGCCCCCACCACGACGGGGTCCGGCCGGAAGGCCGGCGCGCCCTCCCGATCCACCGCACCCACCACGCCGCCGGCGGCGGGCAGCTCGTCACCACCGGTCCAGGTGACCGTGCTGTCGGACAACTGGGACACCCAGTGCGGCCAGTGGTTCCTGCTGCGGCAGCCGCCGGGCAAGGTCCCGCCCCCGCCGTCACTCCAGCAGGACGACGCGTGGGCCGGCGCGCTCGGCGGCGTACCGGCCGGGGACCTGCGGCTCCAGGTGACCGCGCAGAGCGTGTCCGGGCAGCCGGTGGTGCTGCACGCGCTGTACGTGCGCGTCGTCAGCAGCACGGCCGCGCCGAAGGGTAACGGCTACACCCCCGGCTCGGGATGCGGCGGCGGCCTCGAACCGGCGTCCTTCTCCGTCGACCTCGACACGACCGCTCCCCGAGCCCGCCCGGTGCGCGGCTACGTGGACGACGGCTCGACGCCCGTGCTGTCCACCTTCCCTTTCCAGATCGCCCGCGACTCGCAGGTCCTCGACGTGGACGCGCACACCTCGGACCGCGACGTCAGCTGGTACCTGGAACTCCTCTGGAGCTGCGGCGACCGCCAGGGCACGCTGCGGGTCGACGACCACGGCAAGCCCTTCCGCACGGTGGGACTGAAGAACGACCCCACCTACTTCTACGACGGCAGCGCCTGGTCGCCGTCGTCCCCGCAGAGCTGACCACGCCGAGGGCCGGCCGATCGCGCACCCGCGACCGGCCGGCCCTGACATCACCAGGCGGGACATCTCACCCGGCGCCCGATCTCCGGGTGTGCGACCTCACAGGGTGTGGGACGTCAGCGTGTGGTGGCCCGGGCCGACATGGCCCACGCGGACGGTGGTGCCGTCGGCGCCGACCTGCGCGCCGCCCACCGCCCGGGTGCCGTTCCAGACCGTACGGCCGTCGAGTTCGACCCGGACCTTGTGCCCGCCGGTCGGGACGGCGAGTTCGCCGACGGTGCCGCGCGGGGCGGTGGCGGTCAGCGTGAAGCCGTGCGCGGAGGACCGCCAGGAGGCGGTGATGGCGCCGTGCGGGGTCGGGACGCTGCCCTGCGCCCAGGTCAGGCCGCCGGGGGCGGGCACGATCGAGTAGCCGGAGAAGCCGGCCGCGGTCGGCTGGACGCCCAGCACCTGGGTGGTCAGCGAGATCGTCGGACCGGCCGCCCAGCCGTGCGCGAGGCTGGTGAACTGCGCGATACCGGGGTCGCCGTCGAGGTTCGCCTTCTCCCACAGCGTGCTGCCGGGGTCCTCGCTGAGCTGGTGGCCCCAGAAGGTCCGCATGAGCTGGAGCGCCTGCTGCTGCTCGGCGCCGCTGGGGTCGGGCACGTCCAGGCGCGCGCTCGCCTCGAAGCCGCTGGGCAGCGGCTCGTAGAAGGGCTGGATGGAGGCGTTGGGGGTGCTGGGCGAGACGGTCAGCGAGCCGTAGGTGCTCCAGTTGTTCTTCCGCAGGTAGTCCATGGCCTGCGCGGACCGGTCGCTGTTCGCGATGCCGGTGAGCACGGCGGCGGCGTTGGCGTCCTGCGGGTACGCGGTCGGGATCTCGGTGGAGAGTCGGTAGGCGCCGGTCGAGGCGTCCCACAGCTGGGAGTTGATCGCGTCCTTCACGTCGGTGGCGCGGCCGGCGTAGGTACGGGCGCCGGCGGCGTCACCGCGGGAGGTGGCCAGCGCCGCCATCTCGTCGAGGTTCCGCTTGTACAGCGCGTTGACGTACGTCTCGTGACCGCAGTCGCTGTAGCCGTAGTGGCCGCAGGAGTTGGCGCTCGCGAAGGAGATCAGCCCGGTGCCGTCCTGGGTGCGGACCGACTCCAGCCAGGCCATCGCCTTGGTCAACTGGGGCCACCACTTGGCCAGATACGCCTGGTCGCCGGTGTAGAGCCAGTGCTCGTAGTGGTTGTACACGAACCAGGTGACGTACTCGCCGTAGGTGCGGATCTCGTCCTGGTTGTGCGGGCCGACCAGGCTCTCGGCGGGCATGTAGCCGTCGGGGAGCTGCTGGGAGGCGAGCGAGGAGAGCGAGTTGTCGACGGCGGGCACGTCGTCGGTGCTGAGGTAGGTGACCGGGGCCTGGATGGCGAGGTCGCCCTGCCAGACCACCCGGTCGCGCTTGGCGCCGTCGAAGATGACCTCCTGCCCGGGGTCGGCCCCGGGCACCTGCGCGTCGGAGTGGTCGGCCTCGCCGGTCTGGTAGGGCCAGCTCTTGGCCGTGTCCGACATCCAGGTGTCCAGCTGGACGGTGTACGCGCCGCTGTACCAGATCTTGTTCAGCTCGTTGTCGCTGGACAGGAACCAGCCCTGGTACGCGGCGGGGTCGGACTGCTTGGGCGCCGCCGAGAAGTCGAGGGAGACCGCGCCGAGGTCGACCCAGCCGGGGCCGTCGAGGAAGACGGTGGCGTAGCGGAAGCCGCCGCGCAACTGGCTGTCGGTGAGGGTGGCCGGGAGCTGGGCCGGGTCGAGGGTGAAGGTGTGGCTGTCGGCGTCGTAGGTGTAGGGCTGGCCGGGGTAGCCGTTCCAGATGTTGGCGGTGTCGCAGCCGGGAGCGACCGCGTCCTCGTCGTTGTTGCTCTGTGCCGGGGATGCCGCGAACTGCTTCGACTCGCTGAAGCACACATGCAGTTGGGGCGGGGTCTTCGACGCACCGGCCACCCGTATCCGGATCTTGCCGCCCACGTCCTTGCCGAAGTCCAGGGTCACCAGAGGTGATTGGGTGCGGTCGCCGGAACTGGTCAGCCGCAGCGGCTTGTTGCCCTTGCCGAGCAGCGCCTTCGGGTCGCCCTGGACGGAGCCGCCCCGGGCCGAGACCGAGGACACCGAGACCGGATCGACGACGTGGCCTTGGGGCGCGAGGACGTAGGGCCGCCAGTCCCCCTGCCGCGGCTGGTAACCGGTGTCGGTCCACGGGTTCTTCGCCGTGTGCGCGCCGCCGTGTGCGGGCTGCGCCACCGCCGCGTTCACCGTCAGCATGCTGATCACAGTGACGCCGGCCGACACCGCGGCCAGCGCTCCTCTGTGCCTCGATAGGTGGATCATGGCCCCTCTTCCCGTTCCACACGCGTGACGGCGGTATGGCGCCCGCTGGTACGGCCCCACCGCCCACGATCCCGACTGAGACGATTCAATCCGCCAGCGCACGCTAGCCCCGGGGCTGCGTTCAATCAACAGTTCAACCAGGAATGATCTGCGCCGACGGGTGCGGCGGGTGTGAGCCGGGGGCGGCCGGGCCGATTGAAAGCTTCAAGTAGCGGGCTCCGCGGAGGGCGCACGAAGGGCGTTACGGCGTGCCTGTCGCTGGTAGGGCGCCGTGCTCACTTTCCAGCGTCGGGGCCGTACCACTGGAGGGGCTGTCCGGTGACGCCGGCGATGCACTCGAAGTCATGGTCGCGGTGGAGGAGGGTCAGCCCCTGGAGTTCGGCGGTCGCGGCGACCAGCAGGTCCACGGCACCGGCGCTGCGGTGCTGCCCCTTCCTGGTGAGCAGTTCCTGGACGCGCCAGGCCCTGCTGTAGGCCCGGTCGTCCACCGGTACCCAGCCGAAGAGCAGCCGCATGTCCTCGATGCCACGGGTGCGGTGCTCCGCGGAGCGCGCGCTGTAGAAGAACTCCAGTTCCGTGATCGGGCAGGTCGCGATGAGTCCTGCCGACGCAGCCTCGTCCCAGCCGTACTGCTCGGCGTCTCCCCGCAGGAAGCGGGCCAGGGCGCTGGTGTCGATCAGGAATCGCGCTGCGCTCACCGCCGGTAGTTCCTCTTGTCTTCGAAGAGGTCGAGGTCGAAGCCGCCCTGATTCGCCGAGCCCCGCAGCCGGGTCAGCGCCAGGGCGCGCCGGCGGTTGTCCAGCACCTCGCGCAGCGCGGTGTTGACGGTGTCCTTCTTCGTGTTCGTGCCCAGGGCCTGTGCGACGTCGGCCAGCAGTTCGTCATCGAGATCGATCACGGTTCGACTCACGTGGCACCTCCTCTGATATCAAAGATGAGATCGAGTATACATCGATCTATGCATAGCCGCTTCCTGTCACCGGCTCCCGGGGGCGGCGCCGGGTCAGGCCGCGTCGTGCTCATCGGCGTCGGCCGACAGGGCGCGCAGCGCCTTCTGGGTGGGGGAGTCCGGCTCGGCCGCGTAGAGCAGGAGGGTCAACTCGTCGTCCGGCGGCGGCATGCGCATCGCCTGGAACTGCAACTCCAGCAGGCCGTGCCGGGGATCGATGACGCGCTTGACGCCGTACGTCTTCTCCTCGACCTCCTGCGACTCCCAGAGCCGGGCGAACTCCGGGCTGCTTTCTAGGAGTTCGCCGACCACGTGGCACAGCCGCACGCTGTCCGGGAAGCGGCCGGCCTCGGCGCGGAGCACGGCGACGATCTCGCGGCGGACCTGCGCGACCTCCGGGTGACTGGCCTCGACGTCCGCGCGGAGGAACATCTGCTTGGCGATGTTGCGCTCGCCCGGGGGCAGCCGGGCGAAGTCGCAGCCGATCAGCCCGCCCAGCCGGTTCCACGCCAGGACGTCCATGGCCCGGCCGTAGACCACGGCCGCGACGCCGTCCATCGCGTCGATCATGACCTGCAGCCCGAGCCGTACGACCTGTGGGGTCTCTTCCCCGACCTGGCAGCGGGTGGTCGCGGTGTGCGCCGCGCGGTGGGCGACGTTCCGCAGGTATTCGTGCTCGGCCGCGGTCAGCCGCAGCCCGCGGGCGAGGGAGTCGAGCACCTCGGGCGAGACGTTGCCGCCGCGGCCCTGCTCGATGCGGGTGTAGTACTCCACGCTGATCCCCGCCAGGTGGGCGGCCTCGTCACGGCGCAGCCCGCGCACCCTGCGGCGGGTCCCGCCGGGCGGCAGGCCGAGCCCGGCCGGGTCGAGAGCCGCCCGGCGGGCCTTGAGGAACGCGTTGATCTCCGGCTCGGCGTGCATGGCCCCATTCTCCGGCATGCCCGGTCCGGCCCGCCCAGCCAGGCCCTGCGGGTACCAGCCTCGGCCCGGTCTGGTCGCCGCCCGGCCCGACCGGCAGGGTCGAACCCGGCTCCGGTGCAACGGAGTTCGCCACCCGGCCCACCCGGCCCACCTGAACACCGGACCCACCTGAACACCGGACCCACCCGAACACCCCGACCACCCGAACCCCCCGAAGGCAGGCACCCCATGGATCGCAGGACACTCGGCGGCACCGGCATCTCCGTCAGCGAGTTCACCCTCGGCACGATGATGCTCGGCGCGTGGGGCACCAAGGACCACGAGGAGGCCGTCCGGATCGTGCACACCGCGCTCGACGCGGGCGTCAACACCATCGACACCGCCGACATGTACTCCGACGGCGAGTCCGAGGTGATCGTCGGGAAGGCGCTCAGAGGCCGCCGGGACGACGTGGTGCTCGCCACCAAGTTCCACTACGGGATGGGCCAGGACGCCAACCACCGCGGCAACTCCCGCCGTTGGATCGTCCGCGCGGTCGAGGACAGCCTGCGCCGGCTCGGCACCGACTGGATCGACCTGTACCAGGTGCATCGCCCCGACCCGGACACCGACATCGACGAGACCCTGTCGGCACTGTCCGACCTGGTGCGTTCCGGCAAGGTCCGGGCGATCGGCTCGTCCACCTTCCCGGCCGCGGAGATCGTGGAGGCCCAGTGGGTCGCCGAGAAGCGCGGCCACCTCCGCTTCCGCGCCGAGCAGCCGCCGTACTCGATGCTGGCCCGCGCGGTCGAGCGGGACGTGCTGCCCGCCGCGCGGAAGTACGGCATGGGCGTCCTCACCTGGAGCCCGCTCGCGGGCGGTTGGCTGTCGGGCAAGTACGGCGGACCCGACGGCGCGGACCCCGCCGGGGCCACCCGCTCCGGCTTCCTGCCGCAGCTCTTCGACACCGGGCTGCCCGGCAACGCGGCCAAGCTCGCCGCGGTCACCGAGCTGCGGAAGGTGGCCGCCGACGCCGGGCTGACCCTGCCCGCCCTCGCCACCGGCTTCGTGCTCGCGCACCCCGCGATCACCTCGGTGATCATCGGCCCGCGCACCCGCGACCAGCTCACCTCGCTGCTGGACACCGCGGGGACGGTGCTGAGCGGCGATGTCCTCGACCGTATCGACGAGATCGTGCCGCCCGGCACCGACCTCAACCACGACGTCACCCACTACGACCCGCCCGCGCTCACGGACAAGGAGCTGCGGCGCCGGTCACCCGCACGAATCTCGATCGGGTGACTTCGGCCGCTGCGCCTGACGGGACCGCCACCGATGGCGGTCCACCATGGTGACAGCACGCCACATTTCAGCCGAACGAGGAGAAAACGACCGATGCGACAGGGTCCCCTGGCCGGCCGCTATCCCGCGGTGGCGGCGATGGTCGTGTTCGCCCTGGTGCCGTACCTGGCGCTCTCGGCGGCGCTGAGCAGCATCACGCCGCTGATCGCCAAGGACCTGCACATGAGTGCCGAGGCGCTCAGCGTGACGACCGGCATGGCCAACGCCGGGTACGCGGTCGGCACGGTGCTGGCCGTCCAGTTCGCCCAACTGCTGCCGCAGCGGCGGATGCTGCTGGTCTACGGCAGCGCGCTGGTGATCGGCTCGGTGCTCGCCGCGGCGGCGACCGCCCCGGCGATGTTCGTCGTCGGGCACGTCCTGCAGGGCCTGTGCACCAGCCTGCTGCTGATCGCCGCCGTGCCGCCGCTGATCATCGGGTATCCGGCGGCCCGGCTGCGCACGACCGCCGTCGTGATGAACATGTGCATCTTCGGCGCGGTCGCGCTCGGGCCGGTGCTCGGCGGCGTCCAGGCGTCCGCGCACGGCTGGCGGCCGCTGTTCTGGGCGATCGCCGGCGTCGCGGTGGCGGCGCTGGTGCTGTCGTTGCTGACCTACCAGGAGGTCCCGCCGGCCGCGCCGGACGCACCCATCGACTACATCGCCCTGTGCCTGGCCACCGTCGGATGCGTCTCCGCGTTCTTCGGCGCCTCGGAGCTGACCGCCCACCGCTTCGCCGAAGCCCGTACCTGGGGGCCGCTGATCGGCGGGCTGCTGCTGATCGTCGTCCTCTTCGTCCACGAATACACGAGCAGGCATCCGCTGCTGTGCGTGGAGAGCCTGCTCAGTACGCTCCCGGTGGCCGGGATCGTGGCCGCGATCTGCGCGGCGGCCGCGTCGGTGTCGGCGATCTCGCTGACCCAGATCTCGCTCGCGCACCGGATCACGCCGCTGCACCTGGGGCTGGTCTACCTCCCCGAGTTCGGCGGCGCGGTGCTCGCGGCGGTGTTCTTCGGCGCCGCGTTCCGTACCCGCCTGCTGCACTACTTCGTCCTCGCCGGCCTGCTCTTCCTGGGCGCCGGCGTCCTGGTCATGAACGCCGCCGCCCCGCCGACCTCCACCCTCGTCGCGGTGGGCTCGGGCCTGGTCGGTGTCGGGGTCGGCGCCTCGGTCGTCCCCGCGCTGTTCATCGCGGGCTTCTCGCTACGCTCCAGCAACGTGCAGCGGGTCTTCGCGATCGTCGAACTCGTCCGCGCGGTCGCCGCGTTCCTGATCGCCCCGGTGCTGCTCTACGTCGCCGCCACCATCGGGGCGAACGCGGGCTCGGGCACCAGGACGGCGCTGTGGATCTGCTTCGGGATCTCCCTCGCGGGCGCGCTGATCGGTGTCGCCCTCTACTACCTCGGGCGGGTCCGCCCGCCGACCCCCTCGGTCGACGGCTGGCTCAGCGGCGAGCGCACCGGCTGGGACTCCCCGCCCCTGCTCGCCCGCTTCTCCCGCTTCGCCCGTGCCGGCGGGGACGACGACCCCTGCCCGTAGCCCTCGGCGACCGTGGCTTTCGGCGCCCCCGGGGGCCGCGTGCGTACGATGCCGCGGCACCCGGGCGCCCGTGCTGCCTACGGGTGGTAGATCTCCTCCATGGCGGTGACCTGGTTCTTGCTGTTGACACGGTAGTAGAAGTCCGCGTTGGTCAGCTTGTGGGAGACCAGCCAGCGCGGGGCGACCTTGTGCGGGGACGTGTCGACGTTGAGGTTGAGGACCTTGACGGAGGCGGTGGAGGGGACGACGAGGGAGCGGGCCGCGCCGCTCGGCGTGTAGACGACGTCCTCGTCGTTGTGCGTGTTCACCTTGCAGGTCTCCGGGGTGACGCGGACCGTGACCTTGCCCTTGACGAGCTTGGCGGAGTGGTACGCGAAGAAGTGGTCGTAGCCCTTCGGCTTGTAGCACGCCTTCCAGTTGCCGCCCGCCGTCGCGGACACCTGCGCGGACGCCTTCGCCACGGTGCCGACCGCCTTGGCGCCGCCCGACGGCGTGCCCGAAGCGGCATAGGACGACCCGCACGCGGTGCCGAGGAGCACGGCGGCTGAGCCCAGGACGACGGTGGTGAGCGCGGTACGGCGGTTCATGTTTTTCCCCTATGCGACGATCTGGTCATGTGCGTCGACTGACACCCATGAGGAGGGTGAGCCGTCGCAAGGGGTTTCCGCGGTGCGTTCCCTGTGACGAGACGGTGACAGCTGTCATACGACCGCGACGAACACCCGCGCGAGCCCGCGCGAGCCCGCGCGAGCCCGCGCGAAACCGCTCCCGCCGCGAACCCGTTCCGGCCGTGCTGCCGGACGATTCCGAGCGGGACGTCAACCGCCCGACTCAAGCGGCATGTGCCGTGAAGACGACGGACGAGGTGTCGCCGTCGACGGCGATGTTGAGAGACGCGTCGAGGGCATTGGCGAGGCGCGCCAGGAGCGGGAGCGTGGGAACCGTGCCGCCCAGCTCGAGCTTGGAGACCTGCGGCTGGGTCCTGCTCGCTCGCCTGACGAGTTCGCTCTGGGAGACGCCCAGCTCGGTCCGGCGGTCGTGGACGGCCTGTCCGAGGTCGAACGCCATGCGGATCTCGGTGCGCATCGCTTCGACCTCAGGCGCGTCCGTACCGCCCTGCGCGATGGCGCGCTCGCGCGCGAGCTTCCACCGACTGTGGTTCATCGGCCCTCTCCCTTGGTGATCTCGCGACTGAACTCGTCATGCGCGGAGTGGCGCTCCGCCTCGCACACTTTCATTGCTTGCTTGCTTGCTTGCTTGCTTGGCGCGGGCGACCTCGGCATCTTCGCGCATCCTCGTCTTGCGGAACACGGTCAGGAGGACGATACGGCGGTTGTCTGCGAGCCAGTAGGTCAGGCGGATGGCGTTGGCGTCGTGCCCCAACCCGAAGCGCAGTTCCCGTAATCCGTCGCCCAAGTAACGGGAGTAGGGCTCGCCGAGGGTGGTCGGGGCATCGAGAAGGCGCTCTGCCGCGTGCTCAGGCGGGGGTGGGGGCGGGCGGGCGGGGGTGGGTGGTCAGGGAACGGAGGCTGATCGCGTGGACGACCTCGGCCACGCCCAGGACGATCAGCCAGACGCCGGAGACGATCGTGAGGGCGGTCAGCGAGCCGAAGGGGGAGACGATCAGCACGATGCCCGCCACGAGCGTGATCGCGCCGAAGAACACCTGCCAGCCGCGGGCCGGCAGGTCCTCGGTGGAGACCGCGACGGCGATCATCATGATCCCGCGCAGCAGCCAGCCGAAGCCGATCCACAGCGCCAGCAGCAGCAGTGACTCCGCGGCGCCGCGGAAGCAGATCAACCCGAGCAGCACGCTCAGCGCCCCGGTGACGAAGGACAGCGCCCGCATGCCGCCGGGCACGTGCGGGCCGAAGGCGCCGGCCAGTTGGAGGATGCCGCTCGCCACCAGGTAGACGCCGAACAGGATGCCCACCACCAGCAGCGTCGAGTGGGGCCAGGCGAGGACGATGACGCCCAGGACGATCGCGGCGATCCCGGCGGTGAGCAGCACCTGCCAGGCGGATCGGGCGAGCGCGCCGAGCGCGCCTCCTGGGACATCGCCGGAGAGATGGGTCATGGCACTCCGCCTTTCGCGCACCGGCCGTGACGGGCCAGGGGTCGTTCCACCGTCGCACGACCGCCGGAAGTCCGCAGGTCGAGGCGGTGGGGGGGGGCGTACGGCGGCGGCCGGCTCAGACGGCGAAGAGCAGGCCGGCGCTGATCAGGAGGGTGACGGCGGTGGCGAAGTGGATGCCGAACGCGACCGCCCGGGTGCCGCCGTGGCGCAGCACTATCAGGGTGTCGGCGAGCGGCAGCAGCGCCACCACCAGCATGAACCAGGCTTCGGCGCGGGCGCCCACCAGGATCAGCAGCACCAGGCCGAGCACGCCGTACGTGCCGTCCCGAACGCCCTTGACGGTGAGGAAGGCGGCATCGCCGTCCGGCTTGGCGGGCACGCCGTAACCGGCGGCGGAGGGCCGGGGCTGGAGCAGGAACCGGGCCCCGATGAAGAGCACGAAGAGGTTGAGGACGACGGCGAGGGTGTACGCGGTGGCGGTCATGGCGAATCTCCGTTCCAGCGATTCTAGCGGTGCTAGCGACAGGAACGAAGCTAGCAGATCGACGGCACGAATTCTAGCGATGCTAGAATCGGGTCATGTCGATCCAGACGCGCCGGGAGCGCGAACGAGCGGAGCGCGAGCAGTTGATTGTCACGACCGCGCGGGAACTCGCGGAGGCGGAGGGCTGGGACGCCGTCACCACCCGGCGGCTCGCCACCGAGATCGAGTACAGCCAGCCCGTCCTGTACAGCCACTTCAAGGGCAAGGGCGCCATCATGGCCGCCGTCGCCGTACAGGGCAGCGCCGAACTCGCCACCGAGCTACGGGCGGCGCGCACCGCGGCCCACGGCGCCCGTGCGGCCCTCACCGCGGTGGGGGCGGCGTACACCTCCTTCTCGCGGCAGCGCCCGGCGCTCTACGACGCGATGTTCACCCATGCCGTCGAACTGCCCTTCGCCACCCCGGAAGCCCCCGCCGCCCTGCACGACGCCTTCGGTGAGATCCTCCGGGCCGTCCGGCCGCTCGCCGCCGGCGACGACCCGGGCGTCCTCACCGAGACCTTCTGGGCCGGACTGCACGGCCTGGTCACCCTCACCCGCAGCGGCCGCCTCCCCGAACCCGCCCGCGCCCACCGGCTTTCCCTGCTGATCGCCCGCTTCGCCCCCGCACCGGACTGAGCCCGCCTCTGACCGCCCGCGGGACGCGGAACGCGGTTCAGCCCCGCTCCACCCGCGGCCGCCGATCCAGAAGACGGTGCATCACGGCCTCGGGTATGCCGGGATTCGCGGCGGCCTGGGCCGCGGTCGCGGTGTCGCACAGCAACTCGGCGACGGCACGCGCGGGCAGCCGCGGATCGGCGGCTGCCGCACTCCTGATGCCGCGTTCCGGATCGTCGAGCAGGCGGATCACCGACGCGGCGGACAGTCGCGGATCGTGCAGAGCCCGTCGGCGGACATCCGGGTCCGGGTCCCGGCCGAACCGCTCCACCAGTTCGGCCGGCGCCTCGGGATCGAGGAGCGCGAGTGCGCGCTTGAGCGGGTCGGGGTCGTCCGCAAGGCGAAGAACCTGCCCGCGGGGGAAGTTGGGGTGCGCGACCGTCCGCGCGGCCGAGTAGCCGTTCCAGCTCTGCACCAGCTCCAGCAGGACCTCGGCCGGGGCCTGGGCGCAGTGTTCGGCCAGGAAGAGCCGTACGACCCAGTCCTCGTCGTGGGTCAGCAGGTCGATCACGTCGGGTGGCAGGTCCTTGATGCACGCGGCGCTGCGACGCAGCATCACGTGCGCGGAGGTGGTGCAGCGGCGTACGGCGTCGTCGTCGCCTCTCAGCTTCAGCACCCAGGGGAGCGGGTTGCAGCGTGCTCTCGGGTCGAACTCGACGGTGACGGAGGCGCGTTCGGCCTCGGTGAGGTCCGGCCGGAGGGAGACCGCCCAGCGGATGCCCGGATCGTCGTCCCGGCCGAGGAGCGCGACCAGGTCGGGGTCCAGGTGCGGGTTGCGCGCGGTGGCATGCCGCAGCCGGGTGTCAGCGCCGTGGACCAGTCGCTCGGCCAGTTCACGGGCGAGCACGCAGCTCTCGGCGGCACGTTCCCGGTGGCTGTCGTGGGGGAGCGCGGCGAAGCCGGCCGTCGGCAGCGGTGCGGAGCGGTGGTGCCGCAGGACGGCCTCGGCCCGCACGCCGTCGTCGGGGTCGGCGAGGAGGGCCGCCCGGGCCGGGGCGTCCAGGTGCGGCCAGGCACGCGGCGCGGCCCGCACCCGGACCTCGGTGTCCGGGTCGGCCGCGAGCGCGGTGAGATGCCGGACCGGCAGGTCGCCGTGGAGTGCCAGCTCGGCGCGCACCCGCGGGCTGGGGTCGTCGGCGAGCCGGGCGTACGCCGCGTCGGTGAGCGCCGATCGGCCGTCCACGGCACAGGTGAGGATGATCCAACGGTGCTGGGGGTCCGGATCGCGCAGCAGTCGGGATCGCTGTTCGGCGTCGAGCTGCCAGCGCTCGGCCAGCCCCTTGCGCACGCGCCACTCGGGATGCGCGAGCCAGGACGCGATCACCTCCTCCGGGAGCTCGCGGTGGATCAGCCAGCTCTGGAACCGTTCGTCGGGTGCGACGTCGAGCAGGCGATGCAGCACGGACGCGGGTGCCGCGGTGTTCCTGGCGAGCCCGTCGCGCCAGGACCCGCGCAACTCGTCCAGGGCGTCGGGCCGTTCGGGAATGGTGTCCCAGCCGGTCCCGTGCCCGTCCGGGCGTTCCACGGCCGGGCCCTGTGCGGGCGTGTCCGGACCGGCGCGGCCGAGCAGATCGTCCCGTGCGCTGTTCTCCTCCGTCATGGCGGTCATCCTCGTCCATGGCCGCCACCATGGGCCGTTCCCGGCAAGTCCGGCATCCGCGCCCGGGTCCGCCCCCTCCTCACCAACCAGCTCGCCGCTGACCTTGGCTCGGGTGCGGCCACCTCGCGCTGCACCCGCACCACGCCCGTCACCAGGTGTACGGGGTGCCCAACTCGACCGCCACGAGTTCCCCGCGGGCAGTCCACGAGTCCCTGTCCGTGAGTGATCCTGGCTCGCGGGGACCCGGATGCGGTTGAAGTCAGTCGCCTCCTCGCTGGTGCTCCCGTAAGGTTCGCGGGTTGTCGTGATGGAGAGGTGGTTCGGGACGTGGCACCCAGGGCAGTGACTCGGGAGCAGTTGGCGGGGGCGGCGCGCGCCGCGCTGGGTGGCGGGCGGCGGTTGGAGGGGGTCGAGCGGGTCGCAGGCGGCAGCAAGAAGGGTGTGTACCGCCTGGTGATGGACGACGGGAGCACGGCGATTGCCTATTTGTGGGACGACACCGAGAACTACTGGCCGGCGGTCGAGGGCGACGACGACCTCACTGACCCGTTCTCACCCGGCCTCGGGCTCGATCTGTTCCAGGCCGCGCACGCGCGGCTGGACGGGCTCGGCGTCCGCGTCCCAGCAATACGTCTCCTCGACCGCGACGGTGCCTACTGCCAAGCGGACCTTGCGATCGTCGAGGACCTTCCGGGGGCGAGCCTTGAGAAGTTGATCGCGCGCGACCCGGGCGCGGCGGCTGTGGTCATGGTCCGGCTTGCGGAGTCGCTGGAGGCGATGCGAGGTTACCGGGCATCGGCGTACGGCAAGGTGGCCGTGGTCGATGGTGGAGGAACGTCGCGCGGTACGTCGTGCGAGGGTGTGGTTCTTGACCGTGCGCTGCGGGACCTTGCCGAGGCGGCCTCGCGCGATCCGCGGATCATGGGTGTCCGCGGCCGACTGGAAGAGCGGCTGCTGGGCCTGGCGGCGGCGGTGCGGCCGCGCACGGAGTACGCGGTCGTGCACGGCGAGTTGGGGCCCGACCATGTGCTGGTGGACGCGGACGGGAACCCCGTGGTGATCGACATCGAGGGATTGATGTACTTCGATGTCGAGTGGGAGCACGTTTTTCTACGAATCCGTCTGCCTGGCGTCTACCAGCCGCTGGAGGTGGACGGCTTGGACCAGGACCGGATCGCGCTCTACATGCTCGCACAGCGACTTTCGCTGACGGCGGGTCCGTTGCGGCTACTCGACGGGGACTTCCCCGACGGGGCCTTCATGGCGGGCATCGCCGAGTACAACCTGAAGCAGGCACTGAAACTGGTCAGCGCCTGAGCTTACCCATGCGTCTCAGTTCTCAGCGGGGGCCAGGGGCTCGCGGCGGGTGACGTGCGGGCCACGGGTGGGGGCGCTGAAGGCGAACTTGGCGTGTTTCAGGGCTGGAAGAGCGACCGGAGGGCCACTGCGCGTTCGTGGGCGCGCGAGCCTTTGACCGCGGTGACAGCATCGGTGATGTCGGGCGGCTGGTAGAGGAAGCGGCCCGGCGCCGCATCGTTCACAACAGCCCTGCTGGTCAGCGTATTTGCCACGCCAGTGCGTACAGGCGTCGCCTACTTGGCGCCGGCTCCATGAAAGGCAGTGCACAGCAACCTCGGAGACCTCGTAGTCGAGATCCGGGGCCGACAGCCCGGTCTTGTTCAGGACCGTGGTCACGCTGACGCGCCGGTAAGGCAGTGCGTCGGGGATGGCCGCGTCGACCTGGTCCTGTCCGGCGGCGTCGCGGGCGGCCACGCGCTACTTCAGCACTCGGGGGAACCCGCGCGTACTCCAGTGGGGAGTTACTTCCCCCGGTCGCGCCGTTCGCCGGTCGGCCCGTGCGGCGTTCGCCGGTGCGGCGAACTCCCCTGGCCCGCATGGCCGTTCACGGCCGCCGCGCCGGCTGTCACGGGCCGATGAAGCGGACCGTCTCCGTCATGTCCGCGCGGTCCGTGCGCAACGGCGGGACGCGGTCCCGCTCGTGGCCCACGGCGAGGCCGCACAGCAGGACGAGGCCGTCGCCGGCGCCGGTGGTCTCGCCGACCGTCCTGCGGTACATCGTCCACATCACCTGGGGGCAGCTGTGCAGGCCCTCCGCCCGCAGCAGGAGCATGACCGTCTGCAGGTACATCCCGGCGTCGGCCCACTGTCCGGGGCCCATGGTCCGGTCGAGATAGCAGAACAGGACGACCGGGGCGCCGAAGGCCGCGGAGTTCAGGGCGGCGATCTTCGCGGGGCGGTCCGCGTCGTCCCGCGCGACGCCGAGCGCCTGGTACCGCTGGGCGGCCGCGGCGGCGAAGCGGTCGCGGTAGGGCGGGACGAGCTCGGCCGGGTACATCGGGTACTCCCGGTCGTCGCCGGGGTCGCCCGCCCGGGCCCGGGCCGTCGCGCGCCGCTTGAGCGCGGCCAGCGGCTCGCCGGTCACGACGTACACGCGCCAGGGCTGGAGGTTCCCGCTCGACGGCGCCCGCGTCGCCGCGGCCAGCACGCGTTCGAGCACGTCCCGGGCCACCGGTTCGTCGCTGAACGCCCGCACGGCCCGGCGGCTGTCCACGGCTTCGTACACGTCCACGTCCGCACGTCCTCCCGCTCGGTGACGGGTGTCCCCGTATCCCGTCCGGTGCGCGACCGTATACGCCCGCGCACGAGGGGACTTCAGCGGGCGGGCGGGCGCGCTCCCAGGTCCGCGCGTTCACGGGCCGGTGCGCAGCGGCGTGGCGAGCAGGGACGACAGGCGGCGCCCGAGCGCGGGGGTCAGCGCCTGGGAGTAGCCCTCGGCCATGTGGCTGTCGTCGCGGTAGACGAACGTGTCGGCGGCGACGACCGGGCAGGTGCCGGCGCTCGGGCACAGCCAGGGGCGCGGGTCGATGACGCCGACGTCCTGGGCGCCGGCCGCCGCCCGGGCCGCGGCCGCGACCACCGGCTGCTTCGCCGAGCCCGCCACGGTGTTCGCGCACCGCCGAAGGTCCAGCGGGTGGGCCGCCGCGCAGTCCACCGGGTCGCCCTTCGGCCAGGGCGTGTCCAGCAGGGCCACCACGCGGGCCCCGGTGGCGCGCAACGTCCGGAAGGTGCGGGCGTACCCGTCGGTCCACTGCCGCAGCGGGTCCTTCGCGCGGGCGGCGGGCGTGGCCGAGTCGGAGGACGAGGTGACCACCAGCCAGGGGTGCGACTGCGCGATCCTGGCCAGCGCGTGGGCGCGCCAGGTGTCGCAGGAGGTGTACGTCCCGCTGCCCCGCTTGACGGGCACGTCGGCCACCTTGCAGGACGCCTTGGTCAGCGACACCAGCTTCCAGTGGTTCGCGCGCGCCAGCCGGTCCATCGGCTCGAACCACTGCGCCGCGTGCGAGTCGCCGAACAGCACGACCACCTTCGTCGAGTCGAGGTCCCCGTACGCGCACTCCGGCGATTCGGTCGCGTCGTACCCGACATGGCAGTCGTCCTGGTAGACGGGCGACCGGACCGAGGTGACCTGCTCCAACCGCGGCGTGAGGTTGCTCGGCAGCGCGTCGTTCGGCGCGGCCAGCAGCCGCGCCAGGCTCGCCTCGGGGTCCGGCGCCGCCGCCAGCGTGCCGGCGAGCGAGGGCGCGTGCCCGCGGGTGGCGATCGCCGGCGGGAAGAGCTGCGCCACCAGCGACACCGCCACGGTGCCCGCGGTGATCCCGAGCCCGACCGCCAGCGACCGGCGGGGGCGGGCGCGCAGTGCCCGGTGGAAGCGCACCGGGTTCTCCACCAGCCGCATCGTCACCCAGGCCAGGAGCAGCGCGACCGCCGACAGCGCCAGCGCCAGGCGGACGGACCCGGATCGGTGCAGCGCGGCGGGGCCGATCACCAGCAGCGGCCAGTGCCACAGGTACCAGCCGTACGAGAGACCGCCCAGCCACGTCGCCGGGCGCAGCCCCAGCAGCGCCCCCGCGCCGGCCCGTCCCGCCGCGCACCCGCCGCCGACCACCGCGACGGCGGCCAGCACCGGCAACAGGGCGCGGCTGCCGGGGAAGACCGTCGCGTCGTCGAACCGGACGGCCGCGTAGCCGATTCCCGCCAGGCCCGCCCACGACGCCGGCGCCGCCACCCACCACGGCAGCCGCTCCAGCCGGCCGGTCGTAAGCGCCACCAGGGCGCCCGCGCCGAGCTCCCAACCCCGCGTCTGCGGGCCGAAGTACGCCCACGACGGCGAGTCCGCGGTGGTCGTCGCGCTCCACCACAGCGACACCAGGCAGAGCGCCCCCAGGGGTATCGCCAGCACGGCCGGCGGCAGCGCGAACCGGCGGGCCAGCTTCCAGCCGGCCAGCAGCAGGAGCGGCCACACCAGGTAGAACTGCTCCTCCACGGCCAGCGACCAGAAGTGCTGGAACGGCGAGGGCGGGCTGTTCTGCGCCAGGTAGTCCGTGCCGGTCGCCGCCATCCGGATGTTCACCGCGTACAGCGAACTGCTCAGCGCGTCCGCGACGTACTGCCCGAACCGGGCCTTGTACAGGTAGAGCCGGCTCCCGGCGAGGGTGGCGACCACCACGAGCGAGGAGGCGGGCAGCAGCCGCGTCATCCGGCGCCCGTAGAACGCGGGTATGGACAGGCCGCCGGTCGAGGACAGTTCGCGCAGCAGCGCCGAGGTGATCACGAAGCCCGACACCACGAAGAAGACGTCCACGCCGACGTATCCGCCCGCGACGTGCCGCACTCCGGCGTGCGAGAGCACCACGAGCACGACGGCGACGGCCCGCAGCCCCTGGATGTCCCCGCGCAGGGCCTTCCGCGCGGGTGGGGTGCCGCTGGGGGAGCCGTTTCGGGAGTCGCTCCGGGTCTCGCGCGCTCGGCGCCGCTGCTCGGTGGCCGGGGAAAAGTTGCTCACGGGTGTACGACCGCCCGGCCGCCCCTTCGTTGCCCCGATCGCCAAAGCGTCACCGGCCCGCCGTTCCCCGTACATCCGGCGCGGGCGAGGCGCGGAGCTGCGGGTTAACCGGATGTGAACCGGATACCAGCCACCGCCGAACCGCGGCCGCGAAGACTGGGCCTCCGGGATGCGCACGACCCGAACGACCCGCACGACGCACACACCGCACACGGCACACGGCACACACAGGACACGCAGGAGCACCGTCGAGGCGCTGTGGAAGGGGCGGCCCATGGCTTCCGAGCCTGGTGAAGCGGGCGGGCCGCCGCATGGGACGACCCCGGGCAAGCCGCCGGCCGGAGTGCCTGAAGCGGCGCGCGAAGGGGCTGCCGACGCGTCGCCCGCGGAGCTATCGGCCCACGCGCGGGTGGTGGCCCGGCAGCGGATTCGCTTCGCGCACGCCTCGGTGGGCGGCGCGATGGACGTGTCCCGGGTGGCCGCGGCGCAGCCGGTGGAGCGCGGCTGGGCCTGGGGCGGCGCGACCGGGCGCGGGGTGCGGGTGTGCGTGATCGACAGCGGCGTGGACAGCTCGCATCCGGCGATCGGCGGCAGCGCCGAGTCGTACGTGGCAGAGCCCGACACGCCTGCGCCGGGGGCGCGTTGGGACGTGGTCCCGGACACCGCGGGTGACCTGGCCGGCCACGGTACGGCCTGCGCCGGCATCATCCGCTCGCTGGCGCCGGAGTGCGAGCTGACCAGCGTCCGCATCCTCGGGTCGGGTCTGCGGGGCAGCGGCGAGGCGCTGGTCCGGGCGCTGGAATGGGCGGTGGAACGGCGGTTCGCCGTCGTCAACGTCAGCCTGTCCACGCGCCGCGAGGAGCACAAGGAGCGGCTGCACGACCTGGCGGACGCGGCGTACTTCGCGGGCGTGACGCTGGTGTCGGCCGCGCACAACAGCCCGGTGGACAGCTATCCGTGGCGCTTCCCCTCGGTGCTGTCCGTGGGCGCGCACGCCGAGCCGGACCCGGAGTACGTGGAGGCCAACCCGGACCCGCCGGTCGACCTGTTCGCGCGGGGCGTGGCCGTCGAGGCGCCCTGGCCGGGCGGCGGCAAGCGGGTGGTGTCCGGCAACAGCTTCGCCGCCCCGCACGTGACGGGCCTGTGCGCGCGCATCCTGGAGCGCCATCCGCGCTTCCGCACACCCGAGTTGCGCCACGTCCTGACCGCCACCGCGGGGAATCTGAGGAGGAGCCAGGGATGAGCGGTCCGCAGCGCGCAGCACAGTCGCCGTCGTACGACGAGATCCTGCGGTCGACGGTACGGCTGGCCCGGCTGTCCTTCTCCGCCGCCGCGGCCTCGGTCTTCCTGCGCGACGAGGACCAGGGCCTGCTGGTCTTCGAGGCGTCCTCGGGCGTGGGCGAGGACCGGCTGGTGGGCGCGGCGATCCCCGCGGGGCAGGGCATCGCGGGCTGGGTGGCGGCCACGGGCGAGACCGTGATCGTACGAGGCGTCGCCGACGACGACCGGTTCGACCGCGACTTCGCGCTCAGCACGGGCCTGGTGCCCGACGTCCTGATGGCCGTCCCGATGGAGCACGCGGGCGAGATCATCGGGGTGCTCGAAGTGCTCGACCCGAAGACCGACGGCGTCGGCGACCTGGACGCCATGGACCTGCTCTCCGAACTCGCCCACCAGAGCACGGCCGCGCTGGCGCTGCTGCTGACCCACCGGCGCACGGCCGGTACGGGGCTTACGGGGGACGCCGGTTCGGCCACGGGGGCCGGTACGGACACCGGCCGGGCCACGGAGTCCCGGCCCACCGCCGAACCCCTCGACCGGATCAGGTCCGCCCTCGCCGGAGCCACCGGCGGGCGTGCCGACGCCGGCCACGCGCTGCTCGCCGCGCTCGCCGACCTCCTGGACCCGACGGCCGGTCCGCCCCGTGGCCCGACCCCTGGCCCGACCCCGGACCCGACCCCGGACCCGGAAACCGGCCGGGCACCGTAGGAACCCTGTTCGGCACACGCACCTCCACGCACCCCACAGCTACGAGGAGGAATTCATGCAGGATGATCCGGAGCGGTTCGACGGTATGTCGTCCGCGCTGTGCCCGCTCTATGTCGACCCCGTTCTGATGGAGGTCGAGGCGCATTCCGCGGACGTCGGCGCCGACGATCCCGGCGAATCGGGAGAAGCCGCGGAATAGCTCCGCAGAAAGCGGATCGTCACTCGCGGAGTACTCGGGAAGTGGGCTCTTTGCTGGCTCTGGCCTGCTCTTTTGCCGTTTCCTCGGGAAATTCACATCACATTTCACGGTGGGATGTTCGGAGTCGGAATTCCTCTTGCTGTTTTACGGCGGGAGGTCGGAAAATGCGGCGAAGCACAAGGGGAATCGACTTATTGACACCGTGGTGGGGCTGCCGTAATCTCGGAAATCGGGGGCGCTCAGCACCCCGAAAACACCTTTACTTCCCTGGAGGAATTCATGTCTGGTGGGGCCGAGAAATTCGAGGGCGTCGAGGTCATCTGCGGCGTGTACGACAAGGACGCCGCGCCCGCGCTCTTGGGCAACGACGTCGAGGGCCACTCCGCCGAGCAGCTGCCGTCGGACGGCGTCATCTGTGGCGTGTACGACAAGGAAAACGCCTGAGCCACAGGGGAGCGGGCGCCGGCGCGCCCGCACCGCCGTTGACGCACCGCCGTTGACGGCACCGGTCCCGGAGGGCCCGGACCGGCGCGTCGCCGCGAGGCCGCGCGCCCGGTCCGGGACCCCTCACGTCGGCCCCCTCGTCAGGCCCCTCGGCCCCTCGTCCGGGACCTTCGTCCCGCCCGTCAGCCCCGCCCGTCACGCCCCTCGACAGGAAGCCCACGGCGAACGATGAGAGTCCTCGAAGGAAAGTCCGGTGTCTGGTACCTCGGTCCCGGCTCCACCGTGCTCATGCCGAAGCGGTTCCACGACGGCGGGCGGCTGACCGCCGAAGGACAGGCCGAGTTGGAGCGGTTCGGCGTCGAGCAGCCCAAGCCGACCGCCCGCTACAGCCTCACCGTGGTCACCTCGACCGCCTGCAACCTCGGTTGCCCGTACTGCTTCCAGAACACCGAGGCCGCCCGGCCCGGCCGCTTCGACCCGCCGCGCATCCCGCGCGAGGTGCTCGACGGCCCGATGATCGACAAGATCGTGGCCTTCACCGAACCCCGCCTGCGCGCCACCGGACTCGACCGGCTGTTCGTGCTGCTGTTCGGCGGCGAGCCGCTGCTCAACCGCTGGGGGTGCACCGAACTGCTCACCCGGCTCTCCCGGTTGGCCCCGCTGACCGCCTCCATGGTCAGCAACGGCGTCCTGCTGACGCCCCGGACCGCGCGCCGGCTGGAGGAGGCCGGGCTGCGTTCGGCTCAGATCACCCTGGACGGGCCGCGCGAGCTGCACGACAGCACCCGCTTCACCCGGTCCGGACGCGGCACCTTCGACAAGGTGCTGGACAACTGCGCCGCCGTGCAGGAGGCCACCGGCCTGCGGCTGTCGCTGCGCCTCAACACCACCGCCGAGGGGCTGCCGTTGCTCGGCGGCCTCGTCGCCGACCTCGTCGGCCGGATCGACCCGGCGCGCTGCACCTTCGACATCGCCCCGGTGCTCAACTACGAGGGCATGTTCGACCCGGTGATGAAGCGCTCGGCGGACGACGTCGAGGTGCTGCTGCGCGCCTACGCGGACGCCCTGGAGCTCGGGTTCACCGTGGGCTGGCCGGGCGGCAGCGCCTGCGGCTTCTGCGGCGAACGCGACGGCGGCACCGGCGCGGTGATCAACGCCGACGGCACGCTGTACAGCTGCTGGGAGACGATCGGCAAGCCGGGATACGAAGTCGGCAGCGTGGACGACGGCTACCGGGAGTACCCGGCCGACCGGTGGGTGAGCTGCGGCGAGTTCGCGGTCAGCGCCACGACGGCCGCGCAGTCGCGGGCGTTCGACGACGCGCTGACGGTCGGCCTGCTGGAACTGCTGCGCGACCACAGGCGCCGAACCGCCGCGGCGGCGGCGACCGCCGCACCGACAACGTCCCCGGCCGCGAACGGAGTCGGCGCACGGTCCGGGCCCGGGTCCCTGGCGGTGACCGGCTCGTGAAGGTCCTGCTGTGCCCGCTGAGCAGCGGCGGCTTCCTGCACCCGGCGACGGCGGCGGCCCTGGAGCTGCACCGTCGCGGGCACGACGTCACGCTGTTCGCCGCGGGCGCGGCGGGACGAGCGGCTGCCGCCGCCGGGATCGCGGTCCTGCCCGCGGCGACGGAGCGGGAGCCGTACGCCTTCGACGTGAGCCGCTGGTTCCGGGACGGCGAGTCCCAGTACCGGGTGGTGCGGGACGCGGCGCGGGCGCTGCGGCCCGATGTCGTGGTGACCTCCGTGCTGTGTCCCGGTGCGCTGCTGGCCGCCGAGGTCCTGGACCTGCCGGTGGTCGTGCTCGGCCTGACCTGCCACCTGTGGCCGTACGCGGGCCCGGCGGTGAACGGGGACGCGGCCGACTCGGACGCCGACTCGGACGCGGAGGATCGGCGTTGGCGGCTGGCCGAGACCCTCAAGCACCACCAGGCGCTGCGCGACCGGTTGGGGCTGCGCACACCGCAACCCAACGACCGCGCAGGGCAGTTGATCGGCCGGGCGTTCCTGCTGCGCGGGCACCCCGGCCTCGAACTGCCGGGAGCGGTGCTGCCGCGGGGCGTACGGCACGTCGGCCCGCTGTGGTGGGAGCCGTCCTCCGACGACGACCCACCCTCCGCCGGCGCCTCGCCGCACTCCGCCGACGACGCCCTCGCGGACCACCTGGACCGGGTCGGAAAGCCGCTGGTCTACGTCCACTTGGGGCGCACGTTCGGCGGCGAGAGCCTGTGGCGCTGGATCGACGCCGCCTTCACCGGCACCGGCCACCAGGCCGTCGTGGAGCTGGCCCGCACCAGCACGCGTGCGCCCGCGCCCGGGTCCGATGTCGTCACGGTCCGCCGGCCGCGGATGGGCGATCTGCTGGCGCGGGCCGAGGCCGTCGTCAGCAACGGGACCAGCGCTCCGGTGCTCGGCGCGCTGCTGCACGCACGGCCGTTGCTGCTGCGGCCGAACGGCGGTGAGCAGCGGCTGCTCGGCGCGGCGTGCCTGCGCGCCGGGGTCGCGGCGGAACTGCCCGTGCACCCGGCGCCCGGCGACGCGGTGAGCCGCGCGGTCGGCGACGTGCGGTTGCGCGCCGCGGCCCGCACCCTCGGGACCGCGCTGGCCCAGGCCAAGAGCGCCACGGCCGCGGCCCAGGAGATCGAGGAGGCCGCCAGCTGACCACGCCACGGCCTCGCCCGACGGGGCGCCGACGCACCTAGCCCACAAGCCCTTTAGCCCGCCTGAGCCCCGCCCCGTCCCGCCGGACCGAGGAGCGCACGTGACCTCCACCATCCCCACCGACCACGCCGCCGTCGCCTACGACGCCACCGCCCCGTTCTACGACCTGCTGTCCCAGGGCGACGACTACACCGTCTTCGGGAACATCCTGGAGACGCTGATCAAACGCGCGGACCCGCCGGGGAACAGACTGCTGGACGCCGGTTGCGGCACCGGCCGCAGCACCGTCGCCTTCGCCGAGCGCGGCTTCGACCCGGTGGGCGTGGACATCAGCGCGGGGATGATCGGTGTCGCCCTCGACAAGTACGCGGACCGCGGCATCGAGTTCCATGTCCACGACCTGCGGCTGCCGTTCACCGCGAGCGGCAGCTACGACGTGGTGCTGTGCATGAGCGACATCGCCAACTACCTCGCCGACAGCGCCCATTTGACCGACGCGCTGGCGAGCATCGGCAGCGTGCTGCGGCCCGGCGGCGTGCTCGTCTTCGACGCCAACACCAGCCGCGGCTACACGCTGATGACGTCCACCCACGTCTACGAGTACGACGGCCTGTACGCCACCATGAGCGGGCGCTTCCTGACCCGGGGAGGCGACCCGAAGCGGTTCCGCATGGTCATGAACGCCTTCCGCAGCATCCCCGGGCAGCCGGACACCTGGCACCGGGAGCGCGTCGAGCACCTCCAACGGCACCACAGCCGCGCGGAGTTCGCCGCCGCGCTGGATGCCGGCGGGCTCGACCTGGTGGCCGCCCACGGCCTGGAGCGCGACGGCTCCCTCTCCGACGGCGTGGACGAGGAAGCGCACACCAAGGGCCTGTACGTCGCCAAGCGCCGCTCCGGCGCGTGACCCGGCGCCCGACCCGCCCGACCCGCCCGACCCGCCAGGTCGTGTGATCCGACCACCGGACCACGCGCCCAGACCCGCTCGACCCGCTGTCCGACGCATGGACGATCCGGCTCACGCCCCGGGGGCATGACGTGATCAACCGCAGTTTCACCCTGATCTGGGTCAGCCAGGCGCTGTCCGACGTGGCCAGCGAGATGACGTCCCTCGCGCTGCCGCTGGCCGTCCTGGCGGCGACCCGCTCCGCCGTGGACGCGGCGCTGGTCGCCACCGTCGTCGGCATCGCCCAGCTCCTGGCGAAGCTGCCCAGCGGGCTGATCGCGGACACGTACAACCGCAAGGCGCTGATGCTGCTGTGCGACGCGGGGCGGGCGGCCGTCGCGCTGCTGCTCGCGTGCGCGCTCGCCACCGGGAACCTCACCACCATCGTGGCGGTCGCCTCGGCGGCGACGATCGCGCTCTTCTCCTCGGTGTTCGGCCCGGCCGAGTCCGGGGTGCTGCGCCAGGCCGTGCCGTTGGAGCGGCGCCGGGAGGCGATCACCCGGAACATCGTGCGCAGCAACATCGCCATCGCGGTCGGTCCGCCGCTCGGCGGTCTGCTGCTCGCCGTCGGGGCGCCGATGGCGTTCGTCGCGGACGGCTGCTCGTACCTGCTGTCGCTGGTGCTGGTGACGCGCGTCGCCTACCGGCACATCCCGCGCCCCCGGGCCGCCTCGCGAACGGGAACGGGAACGGGCAAGGGCGCGGGCGCCGCGGCGGCGAGTCCGCTGCGCAGCACCGCCACCGAGCTGACGCTGGGCTTCGGCTGGGTGTTCCGCCGCAGCGGTCTGGTGGTGCTGGTCGTCTTCGCCGCGTACGTCAACCTGCTCGGCCGCTCCATCGAGTTGCTGGCCGCGTTCGGTGTCTCGCACGACGGCGCGCACCCGGTCTCGGCCGGGCTGGTGCTGACCGCGGCGGGCGTCGGCGGCATCGCCGGCGGCCTGTGCGCGGGGTGGATACTGAAGCGGCTGAAGCCGACCACGATCGTCGCCGCGGCGTCGGTCGCGTGGCTGCTGATGATGCCGTGCGCATCCACCGGCGACGAGTTGACCAGCGCGGTGGCCGTCGGCCTCGTGGTGTTCTCGCTGCCGTCGGTCGGCTCCCTGGTGGGCCTGACGATCAGCGTGGAGGCCCCGACGCATCTGCAGGGCCGGGTCGGCGGCGCGGTCACCCTGCTCGCCATCAGCATCGCGTGGGCCGGGCCCGGCCTCACCGGCTTCCTCATCGCCGGCCAGGGGCCGTTGACGGCGTCCGTGGTGCTCGCGGCGCCGATGGTGGTGCCGCTGATCGTGCTGGCGGCAAGTCCCCGGCTGCGGGCGGCCGTTCGCAAGATCGGCACCGTCGCGGCCCCGGACCCGGAACCGTCCTCCGCTGACGCGGGCGACACGGGAGACGGCGCGGACGGCGCGCCCGGCGCGGCTCCCGTCGAGGAGGACGTCATGGCGCACGCCTACGCGTCCGCCGACGACGCCGGAGGCACCCCCTCGCCGTCCCCGGCAGCCGCCGCCCGCACGCGACTTGACGAACTCCCGGACGCCCTCGGCCCGTTCACCATGCTCGCCCTCGGTCTCGGCCGGGCCCGCCCCCTGCCGTGACCCACCGGCACCCACCCGCCCGGCACGTCGAAGGACCCCAAGAACCCGTTGGACTCTCGGGGCCCCTCGCGCGCGGCGGCCTACAGTTCCGCCAGCGCCGCGATCTTCGTGTCCTCCCGGGCGAACGCCACCTCGTCCACCGGGTTGCCGCGCACCGCCGCCGTGGCCGCGACCAACTCCTGGAGCACGCACACCTCCACCAACGCCCGCTGCGGAGCGGTCAGACGGGCCGGGACCGTCACCGGTCGCACGCCCGCCGGGACGGGCGCCGAGCCGTCCGTCACCGCCAGCACACCGGTGGGCTTCTGCGTCAACTGGCGGGCGAGGGACAGTTCCCGCGCGCCGCCCACCACCACATGGCTGGTGTGCTCGCTCGCGCAGTCCATCGGCCCGTGCAGGTACGCCCGGGTGCCGTACGCCGCCGACGGCACGAGCGGCCCCTCGCGCAGCAGCAGCGCGACGGCCTCGGCCGTGGTGAGCTGCGGCGCCGCCGCCACGATGTCGGCCGAGCCGCGGGCGAGCGGTCCTGCCGCGAACTCGCCGAGCACCTCCCCGTTGCGTGCCACCGACTCCTCGATCAGGTCGGGGAGTTCACGCCAGCGGCCGTCCACCGCACCGTCCACCGAGCCGCTCGCCGCGACCTCGGCGAGCATCGCGATCGCCGCGTACGTGACGACGAAACCGACGGTCGAGACCCGGCTGTCCGGCTGCGCGCCGAGCGTCAGGGCGGCGCCGGCGGCCTCCCGCAGCGGGCTGTCGTCGGCGTTCGTCACGGCCAGTGTGGGCACCCCCGCCCGGCGGAACCGGGTCACCAGGTCCGCGGTCTCCCTGCTGCGCCCGCTCTGGGACAGGGCGACGACCACGTCCGGCCGGCCGGCCGCCGCCGGGTAGTCCGAGCAGTCCGTGCGCCAGGCATCAACCCCGGCCGCGCGCAGCGCGTACAGCGGCGACGCCAGCGCGGCGGAACTCGCCCCGATCCCTGCGAACAGCACGCGCCGCCACTCGGGCCGCCAGACGCCGTCGGCGAGCCGCGCGGGGAGCGTGGCCACGGTCTCCCGCAGCGCGGCGACCTCGGCCAGCCGCCCTTCGTCGTAAGTGCGGCCGTACACGGGGCCGTTCGAGGCGGTGGGTCCGGCCGGGGCGGCGGTCATGCCTGCGCCCCCTTCTCCTCGCGCGGGTGCCAGGCGCGCCGAGCGATCGCGGGCACGTAGTCGCTCAGGTCGACGGGGAAGCGCACCACGGTCTCGGTCTCCGCCGCGTAGTAGGCGGCCATCAGCAGCTCGGTCACCGCGACCCCGCTGTCCAGCGACTCCAGCGGCGTGCGCCCGTCGGCGAACGCGCGGGTGATGTGCGTGTTCTCCGCGGTGTAGCCGTACGCGGCGGGCTCGTCGGCGATCACCGGCATCAGGCCCTGCTCGGCGTTCTGCTTCTCCAGCATGTCCTCGCCCGCGGCCTGTTGGAGCGCCCGCGAGAAGAACACGTTCGCGTCGCCGCTCAGCGAGTTGGCGTTCATCGAGTACTCGGGGCCGAGCAGCTCGAACGACAGCCGCATGCCCGCCCCGACATACCCCCAGGACGTCATGGCCTCCACGATGACCGGCTCGCCGTCGCCGTTGACGAAGGTGAACGTCGCGTTGGCGTAGTCCTCGGACGGGGTGGTCCGGTAGTCCTGCACCCCCGGGTGGGTCTGCTCCAGTTGCGCCGCGTACCGGTCGCGGCCCCAGCGCAGCGAGGCGACGGTGGCGGTCACCGACACCGGCCGCAGCCAGTCCGAGGGGTCCTTGCCGGGCGGGGTCAGCAGGAAGCGGCCGGCCTCCAGGGAGTGGCACATCAGGTCGTTGAGGACGCCGCCGCCCTGGGCCTCGCTGTCCCAGAACCACGCGGAGTGCGGGCCCGAGTGCTCCTCGGTGCAGCGGGCCAGGTACGGGGTCCCGGAGCGTTCGGCGCCGCGCGCCCACATCAGGTCGCGGGTGCGGGTCAGCCGCGGCGAGTAGACCTGGTTCTCCAGGTAGGCGTGCGGGATGCCCGCTTCGTGCACCAGCGCGGCGACCTGCCGGGCCTCGGCGAGGTTGCGGCCGAGCGGCTTCTCCACGGCGATGCCGCGCAGCGACGCCCGCCCGGCGACGACCTCGTCGCAGATCGCCTTGACCACCTGGACCCGGGTGTGGTTGGGGGTGAGCACCCACACCGCGTCGACCCGCTCGTCCCGCACCAGGGCGGCGATGTCGTCGTACGGCGTGACGTCCTCGCCGACGCGCAACTCCTCCGCGTAGGAGGCGAGTTCGCGGGCCCTTTCCAGGTCGCGGGACTGGGTCGCGACGATGTCGGAACCGCGGATCGCCTGCCAGGACCGTACGTGGAAGTGGGCGATGAAGCCGGAACCGATGATGCCGATCCCGAGGGTCTTTCCGTTCATGGACTGTCCTTCATGCGTCGTGCGTGGTGGTGCGTGGTCCGTGTGCGGACGTGCGCTGCTGTGTGCTGCCGCGAGGTGGCGCGGGGGTGGGTGCGGGTCGGCGCCTCACCCCTTCACGCCGGTCAGCGTGATGCCCTCGACGAAGGTGCGCTGGGCGAGGAAGAAGACGAGGACCACCGGGAGCGTGGCGAGGGTGGTGACCGCCATGATCACGCCCCAGTCGGTGGAGTGGGAGCCGTGGAAGGAGGCCAGGCCGTAGGAGACCGTCCACAGGTCCGGGTTCTCCGAGGTGTACAGCAGCGGCCCGTAGTAGTCGTTCCAGCACTGGAAGAACATGAAGATCGAGGCCGCGGCGATCCCGGGCTTCGCCATCGGCACCATGACGCGGGTGAGGATGCCCCACTCGCCGTTGCCGTCCATCCGCGCCGCGTCGATGTACTCGGTCGGGATGGACAGGAAGAACTGGCGCAGCAGGAAGATGGAGAAGGCGTTGCCGAACAGGTGCGGCAGGATCAGCGGCCACATGGTGCCGACCACCCGGAACTGCGCCCACATCACGTAGATCGGCACCTGCGTGACCTGCGGCGGCAGCAGCATCGCGATGATCACCGCGAAGAAGATCGCCCCGGCGAAGCGGATGCGCACCTTGGCCAGCACGTAGGCCATCGGCACCGACGAGATCAGCATGAAGAGCGTCGAGGCGCCCGCGTAGAGCAGGGAGTTGCCGAACCAGCGCAGCAGGGGCGCGGTGTGGAACGCGGTGGAGTAGTTGGACCACTGCCAGGGATGGGGCCACAGCGCGCCGGTCAGGGTCTGGTGTCCGCCCATGAAGGAGGTGAGGACCACGAAGGCGACCGGGACGAGGAAGATCAGGCCGAGCGCGATGAGTAGCGCGTGCTCGGCGACGTACGCGAGTGTTCTTCTGACGGGCACGGTGCTCATACCCCCTTCCGCCGGAAGAGTCCGGCCTTGCGCAGGAGGACCGCCATCACGGCCGCGGCCACGACGAACAGCACGACGGCCATGGCGGCCGCGTAGCCGAGTTGGAAGCTGCTGAAGCCCTGCACGTACATCCACTGGGTGTAGGTGAGCAGCGAGTCGTTCGGATAGCCGAGGAGCTGGTCGGCGCCCGCGTCGATGCCGGTCTTGCCGTTGGCGACGCTGGAGGCGACGGCGGCCTCGGTGAAGTACTGGAGCGCGGCGATCACACCGGTGACGGCCGAGAACAGCAGCACCGGGGAGATGTTGGGCAGGGTGATGTACCAGAGCTTCTGCCGGCCGCCGGCGCCGTCCAGCTCCGCCGCCTCGTACTGGTCCTTCGGTACGTCGAGCAGCGCGGCCAGGAAGATCACCATGACGTCGCCCATCATCCAGACGCCGAGCAGCAGCAGCGACGGCTTGGACAGGGACGGGTCGTTGAACCAGAGCGGCCCCTTGATCCCGAAGGTCTTCAGCAGCGTGTTCACCGGCCCGGTACCGGGGTTGAAGAGGAACACGAAGCCGACGACGGACGCGACCGGCGGCACCAGCGCCGGCACGTAGAACAGGGTGCGCCAGAAGCCGGAGGCGCGCTTGCGCCGGGTCAGCAGCAGGGCGATGCCGAGCGAGCAGACCATCCGCACCGGCACGAGGATGACCACGAACCAGAGGGTGTTGCGGGCGGCGTGCCACACCCGCGGGTCCTGGGTGAACAGGTAGGTGTAGTTGCGCAGCCCGATCCACTTGGGGGAGCTGGCCAGGTCGTAGTTGGTGAAGGACAGGTAGACGTTGGCGCAGAGCGGATAGAGGAAGAAGACCAGCAGCCCGATGGTGGCCAGCGCCATCATCGACCAGATGGCCATCCTGCCGCGCAGCGCGCGGTACCGTCGGGCGCGCGCGGCGCCGGTTCCGTACCCGCTGTCGGGGGTGCCCGCACCGGCCGGCCGCGGGTGGGCGGCGGTGCCGAAGGCTTTCACATCACTCATGGGTCACTTCGCCCGTCGCAAGCTGAGCGCGTTGTTGATGTCGCGGTCGACCTTCTTGAGGCCGCCGGTGAGGTCGCCGCCGGAGCCCTCCTGGTAGGTGGTCCAGAAGTTGTCCATCGTGGCGGTGAGGGTGGAGCCGATCTCGGTGACCGGACTGGTGGCGCTGGCCGGGCTGCCGGACGCGTCGATGAACGTCTGGTACTGGACCGGGGCCTGGAGCTTCGGAGAGGCGGCGGCGCTCTTCAGGGTCGGGATGTTCTTCACGCCGTTGGCGAGCTTCACGGCCGCGTCGGTGTCGGCGGCGATGTACTTCACCAGCGCCCACGCGGCCTCCTTGTGCCGGGAGCGCTTGTCGATGCCGATGTCGGCGGCCGAGACGAAGCCGCCGCCGTACTTCTGGCCGCTGCCGTCGAGGACCGGGAACGGCGCGGTGCCGTACCGCAGCTTCTTGGCCTGGTCCTGGATGAAGGCGACCCGCCACTCGCCGTCGAGCGTCATGGCGATCCGGCCGGTCTGGAAGGCGTTGTTCGCGGACCACTCGTCGCCGAGCCCCGCGGTGAACGTCTTGAGCTTCCCGTAGCCGATCTTCTTGACGAACGCGCGCTGCCAGGCGATGAGCCGGCGCCACTGCGGGGACGAGGCGACGGCCGAGTCGCCGTCCTTCATCCAGGTCACCCCGGCGGTGCCGCCGAAGGTGGCGGAGGTGTTCTGCTGGAAGCCCACCAGCGGGTTGAAGCCGAGGGTTTTGATCGAGCCGTCGCTGTTGTACGTGGTGAGCTTCAGCGCCATGTCCTCCAACTGCGCCAGCGTGCGCGGCGGCTGGGTGTAGCCGGCCTTGGCGAGCAGCGCGGTGTTGAAGTACAGCCCGTACACGTCGGAGGTGGTCGGCAGCGAGCAGCGGCGCCCGTCGAACGCGGTGGCCTGGGCGAAGATGCCCTGGAAGTCGGCGGTGCTGACGCCGTCGCGCCGCATGTACGGCGTGAGGTCCGCCATGGTCTTGCAGGCCGTGCCGAGCGTGGCGTTGACATTGGTGATCATCGCGTCGACGTCTCCGCCGGACGAGACCACCTGGGTGATCTTGGTGTCCTGCTGCCCGCTGTGGACGTGCACCTTGACGTCCGGGTACTTCTTCTCGAAGTCGTCCACCACGGACTGGATCACCTCGGCCTCGCGGCCCGAGTAGTGGTGCCAGAGCTGCACGGTGCCGGACAGATGGGCGGGCGGGGTGGACGCGACGGGGCCGTCCCCGCCGCCGACCGCGCAGCCGGTCAGGCTGAGGGCCGCGGTGGCCGACAGCGCGGCGAGCGCGGTGCCGAGGCGAGGTGGCCGCCCTGGCCGGTGTGGCCGCGGCGGCCGCCGTACGGGGCGGGGTGATATCGCCGATTTCATCGCAGAGCCTTCCTGCCGAAGTGCGCGACGTGTCGTCGAGTGCGCTCCTCCGATACGGGCGCGGGTCACGGGCGTGGGCGCCGGACGTTGACACGGGAACGGGTCGGGCACGGGATACGGGTTGCGGGCATGGGGACAGGGACAACGGGGGTACGGGGCGGGGCCGGGCGCGGGTCCTGGCGCGGGTCCGGTGCGTCGGGGACGACGCGGCCGGGGAGGCGGATACGGACGCGGGCGCGGGCACGGGTGGGAACGGGGCGGCGGGGCCGGCCCGGTGACGAGTCGCGGGGTGCGGGTGCCGGCGGTGACCGGCGGTGTGGAGAGGTGGTGAGGTGGAGACGCGGAGGAGGAGCGGTGGGGCGGTGGGTGCCTTACGGGTGGTGGGGCGCGGGCTGCCGGCGGGCGGTTCCCGGGCCGGCGGTCAGCTGATGTCGCGGAGCTTGGCCGCGATGATCCGCGACCTGTCCTGCTCGGAGGTGGCGCCGCCCGCGCGGGCGATGAGCGCCTCGCGCAGCCGCTCGCCGAGTACGGCCCGCGCGCCGCCGAGCACGGCGTCGTCCTCGACCTGGGTCACCTGTACCGCCGGGTCCCAGCGGGTGTGGTTGCGGATGGCCGTACGGGTCAGTTCGGCCAATCGCGCGCCGCCCGACCGCCCCACCGGGCCGCCGAGCACGACGAGTTCGGGATCGAGCACCCCGAGCACCGGGATGACGCCCAGCGCCAGCCGGGGCGCGTACACCTCCAGCACCGGTCCCGGCAGCGGCGCGCCGCCGAGCACCTGCTCGAAGACGTGGTCGGAGCAGCCGGTCTCGCGGCCGACCCGGTCCAGTCCGGCGGCCCCGAGCAGGGTTTCGAGGTCCACCGCGTCGGTGTCCGGGTCGAGCACGCCGCGCGGCACCGGCAGGTTGCCGATCTCGCCGGCGCCGCCGGACGCGCCGTGCAGGACCCGGCCCGCGACGTCGACCGCGAGGCCGATGCCGTAGCCGACCCACAACAGCGCGACGGTGGCGTCCGGTTCGAAGGCGGCGGCCCGGCGTTCGGCCACCGCCGCGAGGTTCACGTCGTTGTCGACCTGCACCTCGCAGCCGAGCGCCGCCTCCAGCTGGTGCCGGATGCTCTTGCGCGACCACCCCGGCAGCGCCTGCACGGAGCTGAGTTCGTCCGAGCGGGGATCGACGCTGCTGGGTACGCCGACGCAGACGTGCCGGATGGCGGCGAGGTCGACGCCGGCCGACTCGCAGGCGCTGAGCACCGCGCCCGCCACGTCGCGGGCCGCGCTGCGGTCGGCGGACATGCCGGCGGCGGCCTCGCTCGCGACCGGATGGTCCGAGCCCTTCAGGTCGACGAGCGTCGAACGCACGCCGTCCTGGTCGACGTTGACCGCGACACCGTAGGCGAGGTCGTTCTGCACGCCGTAGAGCGCGGCGCTCGGGCCCCGGCCGATCGACTCCTCCCCGACGACCTCGATGAGGCCCTTCTCCTCCAGCCGGGCGATCATCTGGGCCGCGGTCGGCTTGGACAGTCCACTGCGCTCCCCGATGCCGTTCCGGCTGAGGGGGCCGTGGTCGAGCAGCAGGCGCATGGCCGTGGCGGCGTTCTGGTCCCCGAGCCAGGACGGGGTTCCTCTGACGGCCATGAGTGCTCTCTCTCGCCCTGCGGTGTGGTTGCCAGGAACGTATCAGAAACCTTCTTTATAGAAAGGGGTCGCGCAGCCTGTGATCGTTTCGTTATGAGCGACGCCGATCCGGGGGTGACCAATCGTGCATAGAGGAAAGTTGGGGCAATCGACGCCACCCTCTGGTGTGAGCGGGGGTGGCGTGCCTAATATCCGAAAACAAAGTTGTCAGTAACGGAGATGAGGGTGAGATGACGGACGTCCTGCGCGTCGGTGTCCTCGGCAGCGGCGGCATAGCCACCGCGCCGTACGGAGTACTGCCGAACATCCACCACTACGCGGGGCGCGTCGAGGTCACGGCGATCGCCGACACCGCCCACGACCAGGCCCGCGCGGTCGCCGACCGGTTCGCGATCCCGGCCGCCTACGACTCGCTCGACGCGATGCTCGACGGCGCCGAACTCGACGCGGTCGTGAACCTCACCCCGATCCCGGTGCACGCCGAGACCTCCCGCCGCATCCTGGAGAGCGGGAAGCACCTGGCGAGCGAGAAGCCGCTCGCCGCGACCCTCGCCGAGGCCGACGAGCTGATCGAGCTGGCCCGCGCACGCGACCGCGTCATCGTGTGCGCACCGCCCGACCTGCTCTACGAGCCGTACGAGCGCGCGGCCCGGCTGGTCGGCGAGGGCGCCCTGGGCAAGGTCGCCTTCGCCCGGGTGCGCAGCTCGCACGCCGGCCCCGGCGGCGGGCCGGACGGCTGGCCGTCCGACCCCAGCTGGTTCTACCGGGCCGGCTCGGGCCCGCTGCTCGACATGGGCGTGTACGGCATCCACGAGATCACCGGCATCCTCGGCCCGGCCCGGCGGGTCGTCGCGTTCGCCGGGATCACCGAGCCGGTCCGCACTGTGCGCGGCGGCCCGTTCCGCGGCCTGGAGATGCCGGTGACCGCGCCGGACAACTGCCTGTTCATGCTGGACTTCGGCGAATCCACGTACGCCGTGGTCGACGGCACCTTCAACGTCCACGCCGCAAAGAGCCCCAAGGTGGAGATCTTCGGCCGCCGGGGAGTGCTCAACATCCTCCGCCCGGACGGCCCCGACCTGGAGTTCTACCGGACCGACATCGCGGACGGCGTGGACGGCTGGGTGCAGCCGACGGCGCCGCTCGCCCGCAACGACCGCCGCGCCACGTACGGCAGGGCGCTGCTGGTCGGCCACCTCGCCGACGTGGTGCTCGACGGCGCCACCCCCGTCCTGACCGCGGAGCACGCCCGGCACGCGCTGGAGATCATGATCGGCGTCGAGGTGTCCGCCCGCGAGCAGCGCTTCGTGGACCTGACGACGACGTTCTGACGGCAGCACGTCCGCGATCCGTCCTGACGGGGACGCGCGCTGCGGCGTGTGCCCGATCCGTCCTGGCCGCGACGCCCGTTGACGTCCGTACGACGCTCCGCCCCCCAACTCCCTACCGAACCAGGGGAACCAGCAGCATGACCACGCCCATCCGCATCGGCATCATCGGCTTCGACCACTGGTACGCGGGAATCCCCTTCGCCCGCAAGGTCGCCGCCGAACCGATCGTCTCCCTGCACGCCCTCGTGGACCGCGACCCGGCCCGCGTGGCGCACGTCGCCGAACTCACCGGCTGCGCCCGCACGTCGACCGACCCGGCCTTCGTCCTCGACGACCCCGACGTGGACGCGATCGCCTGCTTCACCAGCGTCGACCAGAGCCCCGAGCTGTGCGTGGCGGCGGCCCGCGCGGGCAAGCACATCGTCTCGGTGAAGCCGCTGGCCATGACGCTGCCGGAGGCGGACCGGGTGGTCGAGGCGGTCGAGGCGGCGGGCGTCGTGTTCGTGCCGAGCGAGTCGCGCCACACCTCGCCGCTGGCCAGGCGGCTGTCCGAACTCGTGGGATCGGGGCGGCTCGGGGAACTGCGCGCCGGCACCTTCGCCATGGACAGCGGCCTGCCCACCGCGTGGCCCGGCTCCACCGCCGGCCCCGGCTGGTGGGCCGACCCCGCGCGGACCGCGGGCGGCGGATGGATCGACCACGCCGTCTACCAACTGGACCGGATGCAGGCGCTGTTCGGCTCACCCGTCGCCGAGGTCCGCGGGACCGTCGCGAACATCGCGCACCCGGACCTCCCCGTGGAGGACTACGGGCACGCCGTGTTCACCCTGGACAGCGGCGCGGTGGTGACCGTGGAGGACACCTGGATCGCGCCCGCCGGCGCGTCCAGCACGCGCGCGCACCTCGTCGGATCGCGGGGCGCCGTCTTCCACGACACGGCGACGGGCACCTTCGGCTTCGCCGAGCAGGGCGGCGAGTGGACGTTCGCCAAGCTGCCCGCGGACACCTTCGACACCCTGGAGGTGCTCCTCGCGGCGGTCCGCGACGGCGTGCCGCCGCAGTCCACAGTGCGCACCGCCCGCGCCACCCTCGCCACCTGCCTCGACTTCTACGAGGCGGCGCGGCGCGGCCGTTGACGGGCGCGGCGGCGAACAGGGTCGGCGGACAACGGACGTTACGGAAAGCTCCGGGCACACGTGGAAACCAAGTACATCGTCGGCGTGGACGCGGGCGGGTCGAAGACCCGGCTGCGCTTCGCGGCAACGGACGGCGGCACCGTCAAGGACGTCACGCACCCCGCGGGCGACTGGACCAACGAGGACGCACGCGGCAAGGCGCTGCTGATCGCGGCGCGGATCAGGGAGGTGACGGGCCTGCCCCCGGCCGCCGTGGGCATCGGGGCGCACGGCTGCGACTCGGACGCGGAGTGCGCCGAGCTGCGGGCCGCCACCGAGGCCGAACTCGGCGTGCCCGTAAGGGTGGTGAACGACGCGTTCCTGCTCGCGGAGGCCGTTCCCGACGGCGGGCCGTGCGCGGCCCTCGTCGTCGGCACCGGCTCGATCGCGGTGGCCCGGCACGCGGCCGGCGGGCACTCGCTGTACGCGGGCGGCTGGGGGTGGTTGATCGGTGACCCCGGCTCGGCCTGGGGCACCGTGCGCTGCGCCGTGCGGGCGCTGTCCGAGACGGAGAACCGTACCGGCTCGACGGGCGGGGACCCGCTGCTGCCCGCGCTGCTCGCCGCGTCCGGCGCCCGCTCGCTGCGCGAGGTGGTCGGGCTGATGCAGCGAACTCCCGGGCGGCACTGGGCCGGTTGGGCGCCCGCGGTCTTCGACGCCGCCGAGGCCGGGTCCCCGGCGGCGCTCGCGGCCCTCCGCCAGGGCGCGGCCGATCTCGTCTCCCTGGTGGGCGACCTGCTCGCGCGGGGCGCCTACGCGCGGCGCGTGGTGGCGGGCGGCAGCGTGATCGCGGGCCGGCCGTCACTCGCGACGCGGGTGGCTTCGGGACTGCTGGCCCGGCACGGCCTGCCGTTGACGGTGTTCGCCGGGGAACCGGTGGCGGGAGCGGTGCTGCTGGCCCGCAGAACCGCCGCGCCGTGACCGGCCGATCCGCCGCCCCTCGGTTCGCGGGCGGAAGCCCCAGGGCGCCGAATCGGCCGGGCCGGCCCGGTACGGCCTGACCGGGCCCCGGTGAGTGGGCGGTCGCGACCAGGACCGCGGCCGCCCGGCGACGTCATCCGAGCGCCGCTACCGCTCGCTCCCACGGGAACGCCTTCGGGTTTCCCTGCTTCGGCGGGTGCGACTCGTACCCTTCCGAGCCGTCCAGGTACACCACACCCTGCCCGCGGAGCCGGGCGATGCTCTCCGCCACCGCCGGCTGCGCGCCCTGCGCCTGGTTGAAGTACGGCATCGCGAACACCGGTACGCCAATGTGAACGCCCTCCGACGGAAGGCCGATCGCCAGGGTGTCGCTGATGCCCTGCCCCCACTTGTTCAGCGTCGTGCACGAGATCGGCGCCACCAACATGCTGTCTGCTTTCGGCAGAGCGTCCCGCTCCCACGGCAGCTTGTACCGGCTGCGCACCGGATGCCCGGTCAACTCGACCAGTTCCGGCATCCGCGGCTCCCACCACCGCGCGGCCGACGGAGTCAGCACCAGGCATACGTCCCACCCCGCGCCCTGCGCCACCCGGACCCCCTCGTCCACATACTGGGCGGGGCCGGCGGCACACGCGATCAGGTAGAGCACACGGGTCATGCCCGGATTCCACACCGAGCCGCGAGCCTCCGCAACTCCCCGGACGGCACGGGGCTCGCGCCCACCAGATCCGCAACCAGCGCCCGTGTCGACCGTCGCCCCCGAACCTCCTCCGGCGCCAGTCGCTCGGCCTCCAACAGCGCTTGCGCGGCAGGTTCCTTGTGACGTGTCAGGAGCTGAGCGTGTGCCATCGTGATGAGGTGCTGGGCGCGCCGTTCACGTGCGATGCCGGCGAGCGCCGACGCGTCCAGGTCTTCGGCGACCTCGATTGCCGACCACCCGTCCTCGAACCGGGCGAGGACGTCGATCCGATGCATCAGCACGTTCGTCGGGCCGAACGCGGTCCAGTCCTCGTTGAGGTCTGCGCCCTGCCGGTCCGCAACCTCGGCAGCTTCGTCCACGTGTCCCGTCGCAGCACGCACCGCATCCGTGGATCGCTCTTCCGCAGCCGCGGCAATGGCGGCGTTCAGATGCAACATCCCCAACGTGGAAAGACCCGCCGGCCCCGCAGCCACCAGCTCGTCGTGCAGCGTGCGTGCCGCGTCCACCGCGAAGGCAACAGCTGCGGCGGGACGCCCCTGGTACGCGAGGGATTTGGTGACCCGCCGCGAGGCAGCGCCGATTGCGACCGGGTCCCCGGAACACTGCGCTGCAGCGAGCGACCGGTCAGCAACGACCGCAGCCTGCACGGCGGTCGCCGGTCCGTACTTGTGGAGGAACGACGCGGCCAGTTGAAGCACACGGGAGTTCAACACGTGCATCTCTGCACCGCTCGTGCTCGTAGCGGCCTGCTGCGCGGCGACCACCAGCCCGGGTAGATCCCGGCCGAGCGACGTGTAATGGCACGCTTGGAATGCCTCGCAGCAATACGTCAACCGGCGCCGCAACTCTCCGATCGGTGGCGGCTCAGCATCGGCGGTACCGCGGTACAGCACATCGATCACGGTGAGCGCCTCGGTGGGAGGCGAGGTGGCAGGCGGCGATGCCGCGGGCCCGTCGGTCAACAGGGTCTCCAGGGGGATGCGCAGTACCTCGGCCGCGCGCACCAGCACCGACAGGCGCGGGTCCTGCTGCCGCTGGCCCCCCTCCAGCGACTGCACCCACCGCCTCGTCTGGCCCATGAGCCGCCCGAAGTCGTCCTGGGTGAAAGCCCTGCGCTCCCGCCAGTAGGCGATGCGTCGGCCGATGCGAGCAGTCTCCATGCAGACCCTCCGGAACAAGGCACACACACTGTGTGCCCCTTCTCGTTGTACCGCGCCCTACCGTGCATTTGCTGTCGAGCAGCGCAGGACAAACCTGGAGGAGTGGCAATGGACAGATCCGCATCCAGTCACCCGGCGCCACCCGCCTGGGACCTGACAGATGCACAGGCAGCATGCCTGCAGGTCAGGGACGCACTTCGGAGCCTCGGCGCGCAGCCTGATCTTGTGCGTGGCGTTGTCCCGCGCAGCGATCTCGGTGACCGCGGGTACGTCCACGTGCCTTCGTTGCCCGTCGAACTGGCTCTCCATGTCGCGGCCGTGCTGATGTCCGCTGTTCGCGGGCAATACGGTGCCCGGCGGTGAGCGCGTGGTGTACGCCTGGCCGGCACAGCGTGTCGGACCGTGACGCGCAGCAGATCCGCACGGACACGCTGCCGGACGGCACGGAATTACCGGTGTATGCCTGCCGGGCCGATGTGCAGCGACTCGGCCTGGTGCCGCGGTTGCCGTCGGGCGCCAGGTTCGTCGGCAGCCCGGATGCACCGCCGATTCCACCGACCCGTCACGAACAGGAACCCCACACCATGAAAGCGGTCCCCGAGCCCTCCGCCTTACCCGCCTCCACACACTTGCAGAAGGCACGGCGGTGGGTGATCACCACGACGACCGGTGAGACGGCCACCGGCCACCTCCCCTCTTGGGCTGAAGTCGACCCCAGCGAACAGGAGGTGCCCCCAGAGGAGTTGGCCGTACGCCTGGCCGACATCAACCACTCCCTCAAGCTCCCCGGGCAGGTCCTGCGCGCGTACTCGCCGGCCAACCCCACCGGGCGCCCGACGCCGGTGGAGGTCCTGCACGGCAGTATCGACTGCACCCCGTACGCGACGGCCCCCGAACTCACCACTCCGGTGGTCAACCTTCTCCTGGCCGGCGAGCACTGGCTCACCGACCTCGGCCCCACGGACCTGACCCAGCTCGCGGGCGGACTGCGCGCGCTGGCCGCCCGCCTCGAAGACGACGTCGTCCCCGCCCTGATCGAGGCCCGCACGGAGTGGACCACCTACCACCCCCACACCGCAGGCGTCCGCCAGTGAAGGCGCCCGCGACCAAGCCGAGCGAGCCCACGGCGCCGATGCAGACGTTCCTCAGCGGCGAGGTGACCGCTCGCGCCCTGTACGCCCACCACCTCGCCGAACTGCGCAGGAAGGCCGGACTCACCCTCGTCGAACTGTCCGACCGATGCCACTACGAGCAGTCGTACCTGCACCGGTTGGAGACTGGAGGCCGACTCGGCACCCTGGAGGTCGCCACCGCCCTGGACCGCATATACGCCACCGACGGCCTCCTGGTCCAGCTATGGCATCTGGCCAAACGCGAAGGCAGTCAACTCACAGCCGGCGGCATCGCCGCACTGGAAACCACTGCGGCCGGCATCCAGGAATACGCCCTCAGCACCGTGCCCGACCTCCTCCAGACCCCCGCCTACGCCGAGGAGCGGCTCACCACCACCGGCCCCCGACCGCCCAATGCCCTGACCGCGCAGATCGAAGCACTCCGACGACGGCAAACCCGCCTGACCAACCACCACACACCCCCCACCCACTACCGCGCCATCCTCGATGAGGTCGTCCTCCACCGCGCCGCCCGCAGCCCCGCCACCTGGCTCGACCAGCTCGACCACCTGATCGACGCCGCCCACCACCCCGCCATCGCCGTACAGATCCTGCCCCTGCACACCGGTCCCCACCTCCTGCACGGCCCGCTCCAAGTCCTCACCTATCGCGACGGCCGCACCCTCGCCTACGCCCACAGCACCACCAGCGGCCACTTCATCGATGACCCAGACGACATCCAGCAACTCCGCCACACCTACGACGCCCTCCGCGACCTCGCCCTCACCCCCACCCAATCCCTCTCCCATCTCCAAGCCCTGCGCACCGCCTATGACCCGAACGACCGCGCGAGGAGCGACACCGATGTGAATGCGGGGGATGTCCCGTGATCCGCCGCTGGAAGATCGCCCTCATCGCCGGCTGGACCGGAATCGTGCTGATCGCACTCCTGGCCCTGGGCTGCGGCCTCGCGATCGGCCTGGTTATCGCCAGCGAGCCCCCCGTTCCGTAGCGCGATGGGCACCCCAGGGCACCCGAGCCGCACCGAAGCCGTTCGCTCCGCCTTCCACGACGCAGCGGGCAAGAAGCAGACGACCGGTCTCGGTCAGGGGTGCATTACGGTGTGGCGTGTGGGTCTTTCGGGCCGATGGGACGTCGCAATCCACACCGAACCCGGCGGGCCCACACTTGTTCAAGATCCCCACACAGTGATCATGGCCACTGTCCACAACCCCCGGACAGAACACCTAGCCGATCGGGCCGACGTACGTGCCGGGGTGCGTCGCGCCGTCCTGGAGGAGGACCGGGCCCCACGGCCATGCAAGGGTCACGCTGGTGGTCTCGTTGGGGGGCGTGACGGTCACCGACTTCGGGGTCCACTTGCCCTTGGGCTCGGGCAGGAAGGTGATCTGGAAGTCGGTGTTGTCGCCGGGGGCGAGCGTGATCGCGCTGTAGTGCTTGCTCTGGCGGGTCAGCGACCAGTGCGTGGAGCCGCTGTTGAGGTCCAGGCCCGGGAAGCCGCCGACCTGGCAGGCGTGGCTGCTGCGGTTGTGCACCGATATCCCGGCGGTCTGCTGGGCGTCCGAGGTCGTGTCGGGCGCCGCGTCCCCGCCCGTCTCGAACGAGAGCGTCAGGTCCGAGGTGTGGCAGCGGGACGTCCCCGACTTTCCGGCGGGGGCGCCGGCGGGCGCCGTGGTGGGCGCCGTCCCCGGTGCCGTGGTGGCCCCCGCCGGGTCCTGGGTGGCGCCGCTGCCGTCGTTGCCGGAAGGCGAGAGGGAGGTCCCGTCGCCGGGTGCGCCCTGCTGGCTCGCGGAGTTCGACGCCGAGGCGTGCGACGTCCCGTCGGACGACCCGCACGCGGAGAGCGTGACGGCGCAGGCCGCGGCGAGGACGGCGGCGGCGACGGCGGAACGTCGGGGGCTGATCGGCATGAGGACCTCAAGTCGCTTGCACTGCTGGGTGTATCGGGCAGTCATCATCCTTCCAGCGGAGTTTCACCGAACGGTGACAGGAACTTCCCGGCCAGGCGACAGGGTCCCCGGCGGCCGGGGCCGCCCTGTCCTGTGTCCGACCGGTGAAAACGCCGGCGGGGCACGGCCGTCCAGGCCGTGCCCCGCCGACGCGAACCGCATGTGCGTGCCGTGTCCGCGACGGTCGCCGCGGCGAACGTCAGCTCACCGTGTACGCGTTGACGACGGTGGTGGTCGTCGTGTCGCCGTGGCTGTCGTCGACCGTCGAACGCAGCGAGACCGTACCGGACTTGGGGTCGTGGACGGCCGTGGTCCAGGCGCTGCCCGCGTGCTTGACGGTCTCCGCGTGCCAGGTCCTGCCGCCGTCGAAGGAGGCCCAGACCCTTACCTTCTTGGCCGTGTCGGAGAGTTGGCGCACCTCGGGGTCGGACGGCTTGTTCCGCAGCATCCCCAGGTCGACGGTGGTGGTGGCGCCCGGCCGGGCCCGGTCGGACGAGTCGAGGGCCACCGGCGTGAACCGGGTCAGATAGCCCCGCACCTGGTCGGTCGCCTTGGGGTTGGCGTAGAAGTGCATGCTCACCGTCGCCTTGCTGGACGAGGCGCCGGCCGCGAGCTTGTGGAGGGGGTGCCGGGTGGCCGCCTCGGTCAGCGTGTACCAGCCGGCGCTCTTGATCACCGGCTGGTGCGACTTCGTGGACAGGGACTTGCCGGCCTTGGTGAGCTTGTAGGTCGTCGTCGCCCTGCCGGGGACCCCGAGCACGGGGTCCGTGAACATCCCGATGTCCCCGAAGTACAGCCGGTGTCCGGAGCCCCACGTGTACGGCAGGTCGCCGCTCGGACCCCACACCGCGCGGTTGAGCGTGATGCCGTAGCTCTTGCCGGCGCTGTACTGGTGCGTCGGGCCGTAGACGTAGTCGTTGGCGGTCTCGGAGACCTGCCAGGACCCGCCGGTCAGGTGCGCGGTGAAGCCGTACGGCAGCGTGGCTTCGGTGTCCACCCGCGCGGAGGATGCCTGGCAGATGTCGCTGCTGTTCCGGGTGATCTCGACGCGCGAGCGGCCGGTCTGGGGGCCGCCGCGGGCGGTCACCTTGAGCGAGGCCAGCGAGGACTGGTGGAAGGTGGCGGAAAGCCCGCTCGGCAGGCCCTTCTTGTGCACGCCCGTGCCCACGTAGACGGGACCGCGGCCGTCGCCGCTGTCGGGCGTCCAGGTCGAGCCGTAGGCCAACTCGACCGTGGACAGCGACGACGGGATCACGAACAGGCCGCCCGTGCCCGCCCAGGCGCTGACCTCGCCGGACCCCGCCGTGCACAGGTTGACGGTGAGGAGCTGGTCGTAGCCGCTGGGCGCGGCCGGGCTCAGCGCTTCCTTCACCGCGTGGCCCTGCCGGGCGTCGATGGTCGTCTTCGAACCGCCCGACACCGTCACCCGCTTGGCGCCGAGCGTGTCGGTGTCGTCCCGGGTGTTGAAGACGTCCACGATCACGTCGTAACTGCCCTTGGGCAGCTTCGTCGCCTTGCCGCTGGTCAGGTAGTACAGGTCGTGCGTCTTGACGTTGACCGCCTGCGGGCCGCTGGACACGGACTTGCCGTCCCGGCCGATGGTGCTGACGGTCAGCGAACTGCTCGCCGCGGCGGACGCGGAGCCGGCGTTCATCAGGAGGAGCGGCGTCAGCACGGCAGCGGTGCCGGCGAACGCGGTGATGCGTCGCATTTCAAGAACCCCCCAGTCATTGAAGAAAAGCAGGCGAATCTAGCACGGGCGCGCAGCCTGCTCCACCGCCGGGGAGGCGGAGTGCCGTGGGCCGCCGACCCGCCCGGATCGGACGGGGGTTCGGGAACTGCCGGGTGCCGGGTACTTGTGGAGGTTGTCGTGCTCATGATGCTCTGGTGACTTCTGGTGCAACTGATGCCAAGGAGGCGCACGAGTCTCATGATCAAGCGAACAGTCGCCATGGCGGCGCTCATCCCGGCCATGTTGGGTACGACGTGCGGGGTCGCCTCGGCGCACTCCGCACCGAAGGCGACCACGGCGGTGGTCACGCTGACGTACGACGCCAGCCAGGCGGGGCAGTGGGCGAGCGCGATCACGCAGGGCGTGCAGAACTGGAACGACGCGGTGCACAACGTGCGGCTGGTGCCGGCGAGTTCGCCCGGCGCGGCCGACTACGTCTACGTGGCGACGGACGGCTGGCCCGAGACCACGCTGGGGCCGATCTTCCCGGGCGGCAGCGGTGAGGTGGAGCTGGGACAGGAAGCGGTGGACGAGGGCTACGACGTGACCCGGATCGCGGCGCACGAGACCGGCCACATCCTCGGGCTGCTCGACGACTACAGCGGCCCCTGCTCGGAGCTCATGTCCGGCCACGGCCCCGGCACTTCGTGCACCGACGCCACGCCGGACGCGGCCGAGGCGGCACAGGTCGACCAGAACTACGCCGACGGAGCGGCGGCGGCGCGCCCGCACCACCGGCAGGTCGTGGTCGACGTCTGGTCGGCGCCCGCGCTCGCCGGCGCACGCTGACCGTCGCCACACCGTCCTACGGTCGAAGGGTCCTGCGGCGGTCTGCGGGACCCTTCGTACGGCCTGTTCGCCGGTGAGTTGGCCGGTCCTGCCGTGAATTCGACTTCTCTGCCGGGTTCTTGTGGGGTGTGCGACACCCTCGGCGGTCCGCTCCGCCCGGCTACGGTCGCCCGGCGCAGATCCTCATGTGCCCTGACACAGGCGCGCGTTGACACCCCGGCACGGCACAGAATCGGCCATCCCGGCATCCCGCACGGGAGGGGAACGCGAAGTGCCGGGCGAACACCCCTGCGACCAGGAGACGTTGGCGAATCCGGCCCGGGAGACGTCCGCCCGAAGGACCCGCCGCCCGGGTGTCCGCGGCGCGCCCAAGTGCACCGGAACCGTCGCGGAGGGCGTGGCCGCAGGGCTTGGACGCATGGGTCCGTTCCGACGCCTTCCGTAGACTGCCCGTGTCCCGGGCCGCCTCGCCGAAGCGCCCGGAGCGGTCCACGGTCACCAGGCTTTCTGCCAGGCGCCGTTGCGGAATCCCCGATGAGCCCGACGCGTTCGATGCGATCCCGATGAGGAAAGGCCCCGCCATGAACGTGGAGCCCGGCGCGACCACCCGGCGAGCCGCCGCACCGGCGGATGTACCGGGGGGCGCCGATCGAGGGAGAGTGCCGGGGAGCAGGCCGGCCGTGGCGGACGCGGTGGTCTTCTCGCCGGCCTTCCCGGCCACCGCCTGGGCCCTGGGGGGCATGGGCCCCTGGACGGTGACCACCGTGCGCGCCGTACTGGCCGCGCTGATCGCGGCGATCGCGGGTATCGCGGCGGTCGTGGCGCTGGTGTGCGGCGCCGTCACCCAGCGGGCCGGCCGATGAGCGAGGACGGGCTGCTCATGACCTTGGGCCGGCGCAGCGGTCCACTGGACACCGTGCTGATCCATCCCGCGGGCGGCGGGCTCGGCCAGTACGTCGGCCTCACGCTCCAACTGGCCCGGCACGGAACGGTCTACGGCATCCGCGCGGCGGGGCTGTTGCCCGGCGAGCGCCCGGAGCGGAGCGTCCCACGGATGACGGCTTCCTACCGGGAACTCCTCGACGCGCTTCCCCGACCGCCCGCCCTGCTCGCCGGCTGGTCGCTGGGCGGCATCCTCGCCCGGGAGTTGGCCGCGGAGGCCGCGGCCGTAGTCGCGGGGAACGCCGGGGGCACGCCGCCGCCCGCCGTCGTCATGATCGACAGCCACCCCGAACTGGAACCGGACAACGCGCTGCTGCGCTCCCATCCGCTCGACAGCATCGAACACTCCGCCGGCGGGCTGTCCTCGGGCTTCGAGCCGGCGCTGCTGCGCTCCACCGCCGCCGCCCATCTCGCCGCCGCACGAGCCCATCGTGTCCGGCAGCCCAGCGACACCCCCACACTCCTGCTCGCCTGCGCGAGCCCCGACCGCGAGGCGCAGATCGCCCGCTGGCGCTCGCTCGCCACCCGCCTCACCGTCCGGGACCTGGACTGCGGCCACTTCGACGTCTTCACCCCACCCCACCACGGACAACTGCTGCGCCACATAAAGGAGTTCGTCGACGGTCTCGCGGTGACGGCCTGAACGCGCCCCCGGAACCCCGCGGGCCTGACGTCAACGCGCCGCGCGCAGCCACGCGTCAACGGTGGCGAGGTCGGCGGCGGTGAGGCCGTGGCGGGGGTCGACCCGGTGCAGGAGGGCCGGGGCGGGGTGGTGTGCCCGCACCCAGGCGCGGTCGGCCTCGGTGATCTCGTCGTCGAGCCAGGCGAACGGCCGGCCGGCCGCCCAGTCCCGCAGGGGGCGGGTCTTCCAGTGCGGACCACGGAGTTCGCCCCGTTCGGAGGGCTCCGGCCAGGCGACCACGGGAAGCCGCGGCAGACCCAGGAGCGGCGCGAGGCACTCGTTGGCCTCCTCCTCCCACGTGGTGGCCCACACCAGGTCGCACGGCAGCGCCGACAGCCGGGGCCCGAGCGCGGGATCGACCCTGGCGAGCAGCGGATGCGAGCCGCTGTCCTGCGGGGTGTACGTCGGATAGCCGTTCGGGTACTCATCCCGGGTCGCCCCGAAGGGAATGAGCGGTCCGTCGACGTCCAGGAAGAGCAGGGGCCGTGCCGATGAACCGATCACGGTCGCACGATAGCGGGCGTACCGCGGGTGGTTCGGTGGGTGCACAGGGGAGGCATAGCCGGAGGCACCCGCGCGCGTCAGTAGCGGCAGGAGGGGGCAATCGGCCGCCGGAGAGCGAAGGTGACCATGGATGCGGAAGACCAGGACGGTTTCCAGGAGTTCGTGGCGAACCGATCCACCGCGCTGCTGAGAACCGCCGTGCTGCTCAGCGGGGGCGACCGGCACGCGGCCGAGGACCTGCTGCAGAACGCGCTGGTCAAAGTGGCCAACCGGTGGCGCCGGATCGACGAGCCGGAGGCGTACGTCCGGCAGGTCCTGTACCGGCAGCAGATCAGCAGGTGGCGGCTCAAGGGGCGCCGCAAGGAGGTGTCCGTCGCCGAGCCGCCGGACGGCGCGGCCGGGGGCGACGGCACCGGCGCCGCCGATCTGCGCCTGCTGATGCGGGGCGCCCTCGCCCGGCTGACCACCCGTCAGCGCACCGTTCTCGTGCTGCGCTACTTCGAGGACCTGCCCGAGGCCGAGGTCGCCCGCGCGCTCGGCTGCTCGGTCGGCACGGTGCGCTCCACCACCCACCGCTCGCTCGCGCGGCTGCGCGCCCTGGCACCCGAACTCGGTGACCTCGAAGGGTCCGCGGAACCGCGGCCGCCGCAGAGCGCCGCCCCGCGCGAGCCCGGCCACGGGCAGGCGCCGTACACCGGGACGGCCGGCAGCCTGGTCAGCGTCCCGGCCGGCGCTCCGGCGCCGTCCGACGGGTCCGACGCGTCCGAAGGGTCCACCGGCACGGAGGCCGCGCGAGCGACGGACGCGACGGACGCAATGGGCTCAGCGGACGCCGGGGACGCCGCGTCCCGCACCGCACCACCCGATCCGGCGCGGTCCCAGCGCCCCGCGGGTCAGGCCCGGCCCGCCGCTCCCACTCGCCTGTCCGACGTTCCCCGCGGCGCCGCCCGCCCGGCGTCCCCCGGCACCCCTTTGGAGGTACGACCGTGACCTTCGACGAACTCGTCCGCGACACGCTCCGCGAGCAAGCGGAGTCCGTCCGGCCCGCGCCCGCCGACCTGGCCGGGCGGGTCCTCGCACGCCGCGCCCGGCACAGGACGCGCGGCCTCACGGCGGCGACCGTCGTGACCGTGGTCGCCGTCGCCGCCGCGGTGGCCACGCCCACCGTGCTGGACTCGGGCCACGGGACGAACCGGCACGGCCGGCACGACGGTTCGGCGGACAGCCCCGCCGTCACCGGAGTCGAGAGCCATCCGTCGCAGTCCCCGCCCCGCGACCGTATCTCCGCAGGGGACCAGGTGCTGGCCGCCTACTACTCCACCCGCGACGTCCGCCAGTCCGACCACGACGTGGTCCAGACCCGCACCTACAGCCTGCTCAACCCGGCCACCGGCCGCTACGCGACGGACACGCGCTGGTCCGACGTGGTCGTCGCCCCCGGTCTGCGCACCGCGGCCGTGCTGGAACAGGCGCTCCCGGCCCGCCGGGTGGGCATCCTCGACCTCGGCACGGGCCGGGTGACCCACTGGATTCCGGTGCCGCAGGGCGCGGCCGCCCTGGACCTCTCGCCGGACGGCAGCAAGCTGGTGGTCACCACCTACGACCAGAACCCGAACCGCCTCTTCTGGGCCAAGCGGATACTCGTCACCGACGGTAAGGGGTCTTCGTACCAGCCGCAGCCGGAATACTCCCGTACCGGTTTCTCCGTCATCGACCTGCCGTCCGGAGCGGCGCGGTGGCACGCGCTGGCGCCCGACAAGTCGATGCCCCCCGGTATCGACATCTCCGGTGCCGCCCTGCGGTTCGACCACGACGGGACGCTCCTGACGGAGCTGCAGATGGCTGAGCCCCACCTCGTCTTCCTCAGCCTCGACGGCACCAAGGTGCCCGCACCGGCGAAGGAGAAGCACGAGGACCCCGATCTCGCCCCGGCCGGGCTGTCACCCGACGGCAAACTGATGGCGGGGGACTTCGCCGGCGAGGGGTCGAAGACCGCCACCGAACTGCTCGACCCGGTCACGGGCAAGCGGGCCGCGCTGCTGCGCGGGCAGAAGTTGCTGGCCTGGGTGGACGACCGCCACCTCATCGCCTGGGACATCGTGCCCGGCGGCAACGAGTTCGGCACCCGCCTGGTGATGGTCACGATCGGGAGCACCAAGGAGGTCCCGCTCTCCGGAGCGCGGCACACGAATCAGGAGGAGTCGCCCGCGCGCTGGGAAGCCGTCTTCGCCCATCGCTGACGCCGCGCGGGGCGGCTCCCGCTCTGGGAGGATGCGGTGTTGCGCACGGGGGAACGGGGGAACGGGGGACTCGCATGGGACTCGACTACAGCTACGAGATCTTCGTCCCCGCCCGGAACGTCGCCAGGACGCTGGCCGCGCTCGCGGAACTGGCGCCACGAACCGGCAGGGTGCCGCCACTTGACGTCACCCTGCCGGGCGGCGGGCAACTCGTCGTCCCGTTCACCTCGAACTTCGCGAGCGAGCCGGTCGACTGCTCGGCGGGCGGCACGCTGGACCTCGACACCACGATCATGTGCGGCGTCGACGACGCGGTGCGCGCGTACGTGGAGGGCGGTGGCCGCGCACCCGGACCCGCACCCGAACCCGAACCCGACGAGCTCGGGAGGGCCAGGATCGGGTATATCTACCTCACGGTCCGGTTCGCGTCCGCGCCGCACCCTCGCTACGCGTCAATGGAGTTCACCGCGGCCACGTCGCGGATGAGCGTGATGTTCGAGCGGTCCGCGAGCGTCAGAACGGTGTTCACCGGCCTGGCCGCCGCCGGCGGCGGAGCGTGCTGCGTACTCGACACCGAGAGCGACGCCCTCCAGGTCTGCTGGCTGAACGGCCGGACGCTCCGGGAGACGGTGCCCGGCCCCCGCTTCCCGAGCCTGAGCGACCTCGCGGCGACCTGGCCGGACCAGGACCCGTGAGGCCGCCCGGCCGCACCGCGAGGGGCGCGGGGCCGGAGCCCCGGCTGGTCGGCCCGGCTTGTCCGCCTGCCCGGCCGGTCAGTTGGCGTCGCCGGCCGGCCGCAGGGTGAGCAACGTGATCTCGCTCGGTGCGAAGACCCGGAAGGGCGGGCCCCAGAAGCCGCTGCCCCGGCTGGTGTAGAGCTGCGTCCGCTCGCCGTGCCGGCTCAGGCCGTGCACCACCGGCTGGTCGATCCGGACCAGGAAGTTGAACGGCCAGATCTGCCCGCCGTGGGTGTGTCCCGACACCTGCAGGTCGATGCCCGCGGCGGCGGCCTGCTCCACGTACTTGGGCTGGTGGGCGACGAGCAGGACCGGCCGGTCCGGGTCCGCTCCGGCCAGCGCGCCGGCCAGGTTCGCGCGGTGCCCGGCCAGGCCGGAGGACTCCGCGGTCACGTCGTCCACGCCCGCGAGCACCAGGTGGTCCCCGCCGCGCTCCACCTCGACATGGCGGTTGTGCAGCGGCTCCCAGCCGAGTTCCGCCATCCGGTCCAGCCAGCCCTGGGCCTCCCCGAAGTACTCGTGGTTCCCCGTGACGTAGACCTTCGCCAGCCGGGCGCGGATCGTGCCGAGCGGCGCGGACTGCTCACGGCGCTGGACGGGGGTGCCGTCGGCGATGTCGCCGGCGTGGACCACGACGTCCGCGTCGAGCGCGTTGACCGCCTCGGCGACCCGCGCCGACCAGCCGGCCCGGTCGATCGGCCCGTAGTGGGTGTCGGCCAGCACCACGACCCGGGTCCCGTCCAGGCCGTTGCCGAGCCGCGGGACCCGCACGTCCAGCCGCTTCACCCGGGGTACGCGCATGGCCTCGTAATGCCCCCAGGCCAGCAGGACGACGGAGACCGCGGCGACGGCCACGGCGACGACCCTGGCCCGGTCGGCGCCGCCGGTGCCGAGTCCCATCAGCACGAGGTGCACCAGACCGCCCAGCACCGACCAGGTGAACAGCACCCAGACCACCCCGAGGGTGCTGTCCGCGACGCGGGCCGCCCGGTCGGCCCGCCGGCGCCCGTGGCCCGCGACCATCAGGAAGGGGAACGCGACCAGCCCGCACGCGAAGACGACCGTGCCGGCCACGAAGACCGGGACCGGCCAGCCGGCGCCGGAGCCGAACAGCGTCCACCAGGGCAGGACGAACAGCAGCGCGAGGACGAGGAACACCACGCTCCCGCCCAGCCGCCGGCGCAGGGACCGCCGCGGACCCGCACCCCCGTCCCCGGCCTCGGCCTTGCTTCCGTCCTCGGCCCCGGCCTCCTTGCTCCCGTCCTCGGTCCCGGCACCCGCCACGGGCGCCGGACCGGCCTCGTCCTCGGGCCGGGCGACGGCCACGACGCTCTCCGGCCGCTCACCGGCCGCCCGAACGTCCGGCCCGGACCGGGTCGATTCACCGTCTGCCATTGCGCCGCCCTTCACACCCGCCGCCCCACCGTCAGCCCCCATCATCCGGCACCCGGCGCCGAGTCCGAAGGCCCCCACCAGTAGCCGCACGCGACAGCGTGGGGATCAGCGCCGCCGCCACGCCCTGATGACCTCGCGGCACGCGGCGACGTGCCGGTCCGCCACCAGGAGGACGAGGTTGCCGGCGTGATCGCTGTACTGGGCCTCGACGTTGACCTCGGCGTCGCCGAGCAGGCGGGCGAGCGCGCCGAGTTGCCCCGGTGTCCCCTGGTCCAGGCGGGTCATGACGACGTCGCGGGCGAGGCCGGGGCCGAGCCCCGCGGCGGCGACGGCGGCCAGGGCGGCGGGGCCGTCGTCGACGAGGTAGTGCGCGACGGCCTGTCCGTCGCGGGTGAAGACGCCGCCGCCCTCCAGGCTCACCCCGCGCTCACCCAGCGCCTGTCCGAGGCCGGCCAGCGCGCCGGGGCGGTCGGGCAGCCGGACCTCCAGGTCCTGCGGGTGGGCCGTCGCGACGTCCTGGCCGGTGGTTCGCGTCCGCACCGGCCGTTCTGTGGGTGTGTCCATGGCCGAACCATGCGCGCGCGACGCTTCGGCACCGACCGAAGCGTCCCCGCCCTACCGTCGCCCTCTTGCGCACCGCCCTCTTGCGCCCCCTTCTGCTGGCGGGCGCCGGCGTTGACGTACGGAACGCCGAGGGCCGGTGTCGGGATCGGGGGGTTTCCGGAACTCGCGTGACGGCGCTGGGCATTTCATGGCTGGGGAAAAGAGCGCACGGGAGAGAAGCGCTCATGGGGTAATCGAGAGCGCCTGAACCATGCGGGTGCACGTTTTCCGTGACGGGACGAGTGGTCCGATCCACCTCCTGAAGACGGCCTGCCGTATTCCCTTCGGCGCCGCGGGTGGCGCGGATTGGGCTGACGGCGCCCTGCCCGCGAGATTCACTCCGAAGCATCAACGGCCCGGTCCCGGCCTGCGGGAACGTCCGACTCGCGCTTCGTGGCAGTGGCGTCGGGCGGCGGACTGGATCTTGACGGGAGGGCACCTGGCCGCTTCACTCCGAAACGGTCGCGACTTTCCCTGCCGAGGATCGCGGTTGCCGATATCCGTCACCGTGCCACCGAGTCCTTCTCCCTGCCGCGGAATCCGGGAGATCCGGTTCCTGACGACCTCGCGACCGGCCTTTTCCCGGGTCCCGCATTCGGTGGCGCCGAGCTGTTCCGCTGTCGCACGACCCGAACCGCGAAGGCCGTCGCGCTTTTCCACCGAGCCAAGGAGCGAGCATGTCCGCACAGCACCCGCAGCTTCCGCAACCCCCGCAGCACCCGCGGGAAGAGAGCCCGTCCGGGCCGGGCGTCGACCGGCGGGGCCTGATGAAGAACGCCGGGATGATCGGCGCCGCCGGGCTCGCCGCCGGAGTGGTCCTCGGCGCCGGTACGGCCGGAGCGACCGCGGCCGCGGCCGCCGAGCCCGCCGCGGCGAAGGCCGCGCCCGAGCCGGCGGTCGCCGAGGAGCCCGAGGTGTCCCAGGAGCCGTTGATGGTCCGGGTCGGTGACGCGGCCCGCGGAGAGCTGGACTTCTTCCACGGCGAGCAGCACCACCGGGTCGTCGACCGGGATCTGACCCGCGCCCTGTTGCGGCACGCCCGCTGACGGCAGAGCCCCCGTGCGGTCCGACTCCCTTCTCCGCCAAGGGAGTCCGCACCCCGATCCGCCCGTGTCCCCGCCCCCGCGTTCCCCGCACCCGCCCCGCGTTCCCGTATCCGTACCCCCGAACCAGTGAGGCCCGCTGAATGTCCTCCCACCGCGAAGCCCCGGAGATCTCCAAGGACCCCGTGGCCGACAGCACGGACGTGTACGCGTTCGTCAGCCCGGACCGCCCCGACGCGGTCACCCTGATCGCCAACTACATCCCGCTGCAGAACCCGGCCGGCGGCCCGAACTTCTACGAGTTCGGCGACGACGTGCTCTACGAGATCCACGTCGACAACGACGGCGACGGCCGCGCCGACGTCACGTACCAGTTCCGCTTCACCACCAGGATGCGTACGCCGGGCAGCTTCCTGTACAACACCGGCCCGATCCTGGCGCTGGACTCGCCGAACTGGAACCGCTTCCAGACCTACACGCTGACCCGCGTGGACGGTCAGGGCCGCAGCACCGTGCTGGGCCGCGACCTGACCTGCCCGCCGTGCAACATCGGCCCGCTGTCGACACCGCACTACGACAAGCTGGCGCAAGCCGCGGTGCACACCGTCGGCAAGACCTGCAAGGTCTTCGCCGGGCAGCGCGCCGAGGGCTTCTACGTGGACCTCGGGTCGATCTTCGACCTGGGCAACCTGCGCCCGTTCCAGGAACTGCACAACCAGTACGGCATGAGCGTGTTCACCCAGCCCGCCCCGGGCGTGAACACCACCAAGGAGCTGAACGTCCACAGTCTCGCCGTGCAGGTGCCGATCGCGGACCTGACCCGGGACGGCTGGCACGGCAAGGACGCGTCCGACCCGCGCGCCACCATCGGCGTATGGACCTCGGCGAGCCGCCGCCAGGCGCGCGTGATCGAGGAGGGCCGCGGCCAGGAGCAGGAGTCCGGGCCGTTCGTGCAGGTCTCGCGACTGGGCAACCCGCTCTTCAACGAGGTGCTGGTGGCGCTCGGCGAGAAGGACGAGTGGAACGCGCTGCCGCCCAGCGACGACAAGCGCTTCGCCCACTACGTCGCCCACCCGGAACTGGCGAAGCTGCTGCCCGGCCTCTATCCGGGGGTGTTCCCGAACCTCGACGCGTACAACAAGTCGGGCAAGTCCCGCGCCGACCTGCTGGCGATCCTGCTGACCGGCATCCCCGAGGGCGTCGTGCCCGGGTTCGAGAACTTCACCGGCACCACCCAGGCCGACATGCTCCGCCTGAACACCTCGGTCCCGCCGGCCGCCCATCCGGACATCCTCGGTCTGGTCGCGGGCGACGCCGCCGGATTCCCCAACGGCCGCCGGGTCTTCGACGACGTGGTCACCGTGGAACTGCGGGCCATCGCCGGCGCCACGCTCCCGCTGGTCGACACGTCGTACACGCCTGACGCCGCGGCCGGCCAGATCACCGACGGGCTCACCCCGGCCGACGTGACCAACCCGTACCTGGACCACTTCCCCTACCTGGGCGTGCCGTACGACGGCTACCACCACCCGGCGTCCTGACCCCACCGCGTCATCCACCCGGCGGCGGGGCGACGCCCCGCCGCCGGACCCGAGGAGCCCCGCCATGCACGATCACCACCACACCGCCGCGCCCTCCTTGGCGGGCAGCGTCGTCCTGGACATCGGCGAGCGGACCGGTGCGGTCATCATCCACACCGGCCCCGACGAGGAGGGCCTGGAGATCGAGGTCAGCCCGACCACCGATCCCACCCGCCGCACCCACGCCGCGGTCCGCCCGCGCCATCTGCCGGATCGCACCCTGCACTGCCTGGTCCTCTCGTCCCTGGAGGAGGGCGAGTACACCGTCTGGAGAAGCCCCGGTATCCCGCACGGCACCGTCACCGTGTCCGGCGGCGCGGTCAGCGAGTACCACTGGCGGTGAACGAGGTGCGGGGGACAGGAGGGGGAACGGGAAAGGGCCGCGGAAAGTTGGTCTAGTCCTCTTGACGCGGCGGGCGTCCGCGCGGTTTGGTACGTACCAATCAGGCTTGAGACGCACGCTCCCCCCAACCCGCAGGCTCCCCCCACCACTTCACGCTTGAGGTGCTTCCATGCGCTTTGCGAAATGGGCGGCTTCCGCCGCCGCGCTCTCGCTCGCGACCGCCGGTGCGGTCATGGCCCTGGCCCCCACGGGCAACGCCGCGGTGGCGCCGGCCGCCGACGCCTACTCCGTGGCTCCCTACGTCGACATGTCGAACAGCCAGGAGGGCATGCTCGACACCGCCATCACCGGACACGGGCTCAAGGCGTACACCGCGGCCTTCGTGCTCGGCAGCGGCTGCAACCAGATCTGGGGCGACACCCTGCCGATCGGTGCCGACTCCTTCACCGACCCGCTGATCGCCAAGGCGAAGTCCGAGGGCGCCTCCGTCATCATCTCGTCCGGCGGTGCGAGCGGCCTGCCGCTCGCCTGGACCTGCTCCACGCAGAGCTCCATCGACGCCGGCTACCAGGCCCTCGTCAACGACTACGGCGTCACCCAGCTGGACTTCGACATCGAAGGCGCCGCGATCGCCGACACCGCCTCCGTGGCACGGCAGATGCAGGCGATGAAGGACCTCAAGGCGTCCAACCCCAGCCTCAAGTTCTCCGTCACGCTGCCGGTGCTGGCCAGCGGGCTGACCGGCGACGGCGTGAACATCATCAAGGCCGCCAAGGACGCGGGCGTCAAGATCGACGTGGTCAACATCATGACCATGGACTTCTACTCGGGCACCGGCACCGAGATGGGCCAGGGCTCGGTCTCCGCGGCCGAGGCCACGCTGGCCCAGATGCAGTCCGTCGACTCCAGCTACGGCTACGGCAATCTGGGCATCACCCCGATGATCGGCAAGAACGACGACGGGTCCACGTTCACCCTCGCCGACGCCCAGACCGTGGAGAGCTTCGCCGCGCAACACGGCGTCGCCCGGCTGGCGTTCTGGTCGATCAACCGCGACCAGCCGTGCAGCGGCAGCGCCAACTCCCTTCCCACCTGCACCGAGATCAGCCAGAGCAGCCTGGCGTTCACCGACGCGTTCCTGCCGTTCGCGGGCAACTCGGGCGGGACCACGACCGGTGGCACGACGACGGGCGGGACCACCACGGGCGGGACCACGACCGGCGGCAGCACCACGGGTGGGACGACGACCGGCGGGACCACCACCGGCGGGAGCACCGGAGGCGCGACCTGCACCGCGGGCTCCTGGAGCTCCTCGCAGGTCTACACCGGCGGTGAGACGGTCGCGTGGAACGGCCACACCTGGCAGGCGAAGTGGTGGACGCAGGGGGAAGAGCCCGGCACCACCGGCGAATGGGGTGTCTGGCAGGACCTCGGCGCCTGCTGAGCCGCTGAGCCGATCGCTGAGCCACTGGTCCAGGAACTCTCCAATGCACCATCCAGGAACCCGCGACGGCCTGGCCCCGGTTCGGGGCCGGGCCGTCCGTCGTCCGGCTCCCCCGGCTCAGCGGCGCAGTTCCGTCGGGAGGGGCGACGGCTGATTGCCGGACTGCCGGGGAGAGGCGTCGGTGGGGTCGGGTGCCGGCGGCGCCTCGGACGTGCTCGGTGTGGCCGGTACGGCCTGGGTGGCGGAGGCGTTGGCGCCGGACGGGACCTGCTGCGTGCGCGGGGTCTTCGCGGTGGGCGGGCCGCTGGTGGGGACGTCCGTGGGCGGCCTGGTGGCGGGCGACGGCACCGGCGACGAGGTGGGCCCGGCCGAAGGACTGCTCGCGGGCGGCGGGCCGAGCGGGACCGTCGGGGCGGCGGGCTCGACGGGCCCCGTCATGCGCAGCGGCACCACGACGAGGGCGGCGACGGCACCGGACAGGCCGACCCCGACGGCGATCCGCAGCATCCGGCGGCGGGCCGCGCCGCGGCGGATCTTCTCGTACCGGCCCGGGGGCAGGCCGAGCGGGGCGGGGGTGGGGCGCAGGATGACGGTGAGCGGGTCGTCGGGGTCGAAGTCCTGACCGTCGTCAGACTGTGTGATCAAGGCTTCTCCTCAGATGGGCGCGCAGCAGTTCCCTGGCCGTGTGGAGGTCGGACATGACGGTCCCCTCCTTCCGGCCGGTGAGCAGGGATATCTCCCGGATCGGGAGGTCGGCGTAGTAGTGCAGCAGGATCGGCACCCGCAGCCGTTCCGGCAGCGACTGCACGAGCAGGCGCAACGACGGGTCGGCCGCTTCGGTCGGCGGCCGGACGGCGGCCTCCGCGGTGGCCCGGCGGACGGCCCGGCGTTCGCGCTCCAGTTTGCGCCAGTGGTCCCGGACGAGGTTGGTCGCGGTGACGTAGAGGAATCCGCGCGGCTCCGCCACGGCCGTCCAGCGGGCCCACAGCCGGGTGAACGCCTCCGAGGCGATCTCGTGGGCCGTCTCGTCGTCGTCGACCAGACGGCGGCACCAGCCGGCGAGGCGCGGGTAGAAGGCGGCGAACAGCTCGGACGCTGCCTTCTCGCGGGACCGTTTCAACGCTCTCCATGTCGTGGTGGCACTGGTCGGACACGTGGGGCCCTCTCGGGAGGACGGTCCCGGGCCGCCGGCGTACGGAACGGCGGCGGCCCGGGACCCGTTGCGGCGCGTCAGGAGCCCGTCGAGGTCAGCGCGGCGAAGACGATCACGTTGTCGAGGTAGCCGTCACCGCTGCGCGGGCCGCCGCACGTGATCAGCCGCAGCTCGGGCCGGTCCACGTTCCCGTAGACCGCGCTCGTCGGAAAATCCGACTTGGCGACCGTACGGACGTCGGTGACGGTGAACTGCGGTGCCGTGCCGTTCTTCCGGCGCGTCACGATCCGGTCGCCCGGACGCAGCCGCGCGAGGTGGCGGAAGACCCCGTCCCCGTAGGCGCCGACCGTGACATGGGCCAGGATCACCGACGGTCCGGTCTGCCCGGGTGTCGGCGAGTTCCGGTACCAGCCGGCCCGGTCGTGCGCCGCGATCGGCGGGACCTGCACGCTGCCGTCCGCGGCCAACCCCAGCTGGATGAGCGGGGTGTCGACGCCGATGGCGGGGACCTCCAGCCTGACCGGGACCGAACGCCCCAGCGCACGTACCGACTTCGCGGCGGGCCGCGAGGACGGCGGCGTGCTCGGGGGCCGGGTGCCCGGGGGGCGGGTGGTCGCGGCGCCGCCGCCCACCCGGTGGCCGCCGCAGCCCGTGAGCAGCGATGCCGTCACCGCGGTGGCGAACGCGCGCCTGGAGAGCGAGGTCACGCCCCGGTCGCCCGCCGGCGCCGCACGAGGAGGAAGGCCCCGCCGCCGAGGGCCAGCGCCGCGGCGGCGCCCCCGCCGATCAGCCCGCCGTCGGCTCCGGAGTGCGACGCCACCGGCGCCACACCGGTGTCCGGTGCTCCCTTCGGCACGGCGGCGACCTGGCTCGGCTGCGCCACCTTGGTCGGTGCGGGCGAGGCGGCCGGCGGCGCGGTCGAGGGCCTGGCCGACGGGGACTGCGCGGAGGTCGGGCTCGGGGACGGTGTGGCCCCATCGGCGAACGCGGGCACGGTGCTCGCCAGGACGGCGGTGCACGCCAGGGCCACGGCGCTCAGGACGGTTCGGCGCATGGAATCGCTCTCTTTCGTCGGTCCGCCCGCGCTGTCACGCGGCGGGCTGTGGTGCGGATCGACTGAAAAGACGAGGCGGCGCTGGAGTCGATTGTAAAGACCCGGCAAAGTCGCCGGGGCCGATCGTACGAGGGAGGTGCAGGGGCAGGGACCAGGGGTGGCCGCCGGAACCGGCGACCACCCCTGCCGCTCACTGCCCGTACGCCACCAGCAGGTTGGTGGCCGGAACCACCACGAGCCCGTCGCCCGCGCCGAGCCCGGTCAGCGGCTGGGACACGTTCTGCTCGTCGGGGGCGTCGATCGGCGCGCCGACATCGGTGGACCAGACCGACTGGCCGGTCGCGCCGTTGACCGCCCACAACTGGCCGCTCAGGGAGCCGACGTAGACATAGCCGTTGACGACGATCGGCGCCGTGCTGATCCGGCCGTCGCCCTGGAACGTCCAGCGCGTGTCCAGGGTGGGGGTGTACCGCTCCTGGAGGACGCCGCCGTCCACGAAATAGCCCTGGTGGCCGTCGATGGCCGGTGCCGGCGAGGTTCCGGCGGCGTCGTACGTGCTGCTGACCTCCCCGGTGCCGGCATCGAGGACCGAGGAGGCCATCCCGTTGTCCCGGACCCAGACTCCGCCGTCGGCGAGGACCGGCGTACGGCCGCCGCCCCCGGAACAGCCCGTCTGGTGGTGCCAGATCGGGCTGCCGGACTTGGGGTCGAAGGCGTACGTCTGCTCGCAGGCGTAGGAGACGTAGACCCCGGCGGCATCGACGGCCGGCGAGCTGTCGTCCCCGTTGGCGACCGGCTGGCTCCACAGCAGCGCGCCGCTGGCGGCGTCCACCGCGTACAGGGTGCCGCCCGAACCGGCCCCGCCCGTGTACACCACACCGTCGGCGAACGTGGGCGGCGAGGTGAACGAGTACTGCCCGGGCAGCGTGACGGTCCAGAGCTTCGCCCCGGTGGCCGGGTCGAACGCGGTCAGCACGCCGTCGTAGTTCTGGGCGTAGAGCCGGCCGCCCCCGTAGGCGAGCGCGGACCACCAGTAGGTGCCGCCGAGGTCGACCGGCGCCCAGGCGTTCTCGCCCGTGGCCGCGTCGACGGCGTAGAGCGTGGTGCCGTACCCCGTCGGCGAGGCGGCGGTGGCGAAGACCCGCCCGCCGGCCACGACGGGGTAGGAGACGCTCCCGCCCAGGTCGCGCGACCACTTCTGGCTGAGCGGTGGGGCGCCGACGCCGGAGTCGACGACGGTGCCGTTGTGCCGCGCGTTGATCTGGTAGGTGGTCGAGACTCCGGTCTGCGCCGGCTGCGCGCCGGCCGGTGTGACGAGCGCGACGATCGACAGTGCCGCGCCTAACAGGACGGCGACAGCTCTTCGGGTCTTCACTCAGGTACCCCCTCGTCCGGCATCGCCCTGGCGATGCGCGCGGAGCGGGCCCGCCCCCTGGTGCGGCGGCCCGCCTTCCACGTTCCATGGTCGTTGATGGCCGTCCCGACCGGCGGGTTTTTTCAAACGGTTGAACATATTCACCGCCGCGTTCCGTCATCCGCCGCGGGGCGCGCGGGACGCGGGACGGCGCGTTCCGTCATGGCAACGGGCCGCACCAGCCGGTCGGCGGGTACGGCCTGTTGGGTTCCGTTCCTCAGGCGCGCGGGCCCTGCGGGGCTAGTTCGCCGGGACGCAGGTGGGGAGTTGGCGCACCAGGGTGATGGCCAGCGAGGTCACCGGGCCGCTCTTCGAGGCCGGGACGAACAGCAGGTGGTCGCCCGGGACGATGGCCCCGGGATCGATGTCGCGGACCCCGTTGCTGTGGAAGCCGGACGGCGGCGCCACCTTGAGGAGGCTGCCGTGCGGGCTGTCGTGGGTGTGGCCGGTGGCGGAGCAGGAGGCCGAGGGCGCCATCACCTTCGCGGGGATGCCGGCCTTGTCCAGGGTGGCCTGCAGCCCCGGGACACCCTTCAGGTCGAACAGCTGGACGGAGACCATGCCGCCCGGCTTGGACCGCACGGAGTAGTTGGCGTTGACGATGTTCAGGCCGCTGGTGCCCGAGCTGACCGAGGCGCCCGAAGTGCCGGAGCTGCCCGGGGCGCTCTGCCGGGCGGGCGCGGCCTGCTGGTCGCTGTGTGACGCGGACGTCGACGGCAGGGCGACCGCCACAGCGGCGGCGGCCGCCGCGGCGACGCCGACGACCAGGGCCACCCGGCGGCGCGGCACGTGGAGCCGCAGCAGGGTCCGGTGGCCGGCCGGGGCGGACAGGGCCGCCGCGTGGGCGTTCAACTCGTCGGCGAGCTGCTGCTTGAAGTGCGCGGGGACGTTCACTGGGCGGCCTCCAGAAGGGTTTCGTAACCGGCGATGTGGGTCTGGCCCGCGCTGCGCAGGGCCTTGCGGGCGCGGTGCAGCCGGACCCGGGCGGTGGGCGAGCTGACGCCCAGCGCCTGCGCCGCCTCGCGGACCGTGAGCCCGTCGAGGACGACCAGGTCGAGCACCTGGCGCAGCGGGTCGGAGAGCGCGGCGTGGGCGGCGGCGAGTTGCCGGACGGCGCGGTCGGCGTCGATCCGCGCCTCGATGGCGCTGACGTCCTGGTCGTCCAGCAGCCGCCGCCCGCTGATCCGGGCGACCGCCAGCCGCTCGCGGGCGGTGCCGTGGAAGTGGGCGTGGATGACGTTGCGGGATATGCCGTAGAGCCAGGCGACGGGTGCGCCGCGCCGCGCGTCGTAGGTGTGCGCGCCCTCCAGGGCGGCCACGAAGATGTCCGCGGTCAGGTCGGCGGCCAGGTGCGCGTCGTCGACGCGCCGGGTGACGAAACCGAGCACGGTGTCGAAGTGCTGCTCGTAGAACGCGGCGAACCCGACCGGGTCCCGCGCGGGTGGTGCTTTCGGATGCTCCGCTGGCACGGACGGCTCCTCAGGGCAGGTCAAAGGTGCGATGCCTTACACCCGGTACTAGTCCGCGGCACCCGAAAGCGTTACATCCGCGGTCCGCGCCGGTGTCCGCGGGTGGGCGCAGCCGACAACGACACCCCTCCCGCGCCGGCCCGTCGCGCCGCTCGGCCGCTCAGCCCGCGGCGCGCCTGGGCGACGTACCCCGGCGGTCACGCCGTGGCGGCCGGGCGCGGCTCACCGTGGAAGACCTGCCGGGCGTGCCACGCCCGGTGGGAAGCCGCGATCGCGGGTGTGCCGGGCTGCGGCCCGAGCAGCGCGCGGCCCGCGAGGGCGACCACGTGCTCGCGGGCGGCCGCGCTCCGCCCGACGAAATCCCGGGACACCAGGATCAGTTGGCCGTCGCCGACACCGAGGACCCCCTTGTCGAAGAGCTTGTGATGGAGCGCGCACAGGCACACTCCGTTGTCGACCTCGTCCGGACCGTCGAACGCCCACCAGCGCACGTGCGCGGCCTCCAACCCGACCGGCACCGCGCCGATCATGCCGTCGTAGCCGCAGAAGGCGCACTGGTACTCGTACGCGGTGAGCACCGACTCCCGCATCCGCCGGTCCCGCCGGCGCCGCACCGCCGTGAGCGTCCCCGTCTCCGCCAGCTCCAACTCCAGGCCGACCGCCTCGCACAGTTCGCCGTGCAGGGACGGCGGGAAGTGCAGATCGAGCAGCACCCGCGCCATCCGTCCGAGCAACGACGGCTCGCGCCGCAGCGCCGTCCTCAGCTCCGGCACGAGCCTGCCCGCCGCACCGGAGGCGCGCAGTTCGCGCACGCGGTTGCCGGGACTGCCGTCGCCGCGGTCGGTGCGCACCTCCCATACCCCGTCGCTGACCAGGTGATGGAACGGGTACGCGGGCGTGGTCCGGTGGGCCGGGCCGTACTCGGCCAGCAGCCGCCCCAGATCCGCCTCCACCGCGCTGTACCGCAGCTCCGCCTCGGCGTCCTCCTGGAACCGGCCCAGGGCGTACAGGAACAGCAGCGGCTTGTGCGGAGCCCGCGTCCCGTTGCCGGTCCACTGCCTCAGCTTCGCGGCGCGCTCAAGCCAGTCCATGACCGGCGATCATAAAGCGGCGCGGCCCACCGCGGGCGGCGCGCTGCCCGCGCCCCTGCCTGACCCCGCTCAGCCGCAGGTCCAGCCACTGATGCGCCCCGAGTCCAGCTCGACGGTGATGACCGTGCGGTCCGAGGCGCCCGACACGACGGCGCCGGCCTGGTGGGCGCCGGTCCTGGTGAGTGGACCGATCCGCAGCGCGGCGGTCCGGTTCCCGCAGACGGCCGGGAGGGTGTCCGCGGGTCGGGCGAGGCTCACGGACAGGGACGCTGCCTCGGCCCGAGCGGTGGCGGTGAGGTGCTGCTCCGCGAGGGCCGCCACCTCGGCCTCGGCGGTGGTGCTCGTGGTGTCCGGCGGGAGCCGGCGGTAGTAGTCCGCCACCGCGGCTCGGGCGGCGTCGAGTTGGGCCCGGCCGGCCGTGGGCCAGGCGGTGCCCGAGGACGGGGCGGCGGACCGGCCGGTCTGCCGGTCCGCGCCGGTCCCCCAGCCGAGCCCCGCGACCAGCGTGAGACCGCCCGCCGCCAGCGCCAGGCCGCTCCCGGTGAGGGCCAGTTGCCGGCGCCGCCTGCGTGCCGTGCCGCGCAGCCTGACCTGGTGGGCGGTCAAAGGAGTGCGGGTCGGCTGGAGGGTGCCTTCGAGCAGCGCCGCACGGATTCGGTCGTCCAGGTCAGACATTGCTGGATTGCCTCTCTTCCGTGGCGAGCGACTGGGCGAGCGCCTTGCGGCCACGGGCCAGCCAGCTCTTGATCGTGCCCGCGGGAGTCCCGGTCTCGGCGGCTATCTGCTCGACGCTGAGATCGCACAGGTAGTGCAGGACGAGCGCCCGCCGCTGGTTCACCGGCACGGTGGCGAGCGCCCGCTCCACCAGGAGCCGGTCGGGCGACGGCTCGGCGACGCTGGTCGGCCGGTGGTGGCGCAGGGTCAACTCCCAGCCGCGCCTCAGGCGACGGAACCGGGAGGCGGCCAGCCGCCAGGCCGTGGTCCGTACCCACGCCTCCGGCACCTCGACCGCGCGCAGGGTGCCACGCCGGGACCAGGCACGGACGAACGCCTCCTGCACCGCGTCCTGAGCGGCCTCCGCGTCCCCGGTCACCAGCGTCAGCTGGCGCACCAGCCTCGGGAACGCCGCAGCGTAGAGGGCGTCGAACTCCCTGTCCTGCATCGGGCTGCACTCCTTCCCCAGGGGCCGGGGCGCGATCGGGAACGGTACTGGACCGCTGAGGAAGTACGCCTGCCGAGCGGGCGACGGTGGCAGCCGATCGCGGTGATGTGGCTCACAGCGCTCGGCTGCCACTTGAGGCCACCCGGCAGGCGTATGTCCCGCATCGCTGTCCGGATGCCACCGGACGGCAGCCACGAGAGAGGACAGCCTCATGTCCCACCGCGCACCCCGAACCGGACGCCGGCTGCTGAGCCGCCCCGCCATCGCCGGCGCCCTGCTCCTGACCGGACTGGTCGGAGCCGTCACCGCGCAGGCCGAGGCCGCGCCGCCCCTGGCGAACGCCCACACCGCCACCGACTCCGGCATGACGCGCGACGAGGCCCGTGCGGCGGCCGAGGCCAGTGCGAAGGCGGCGGCCGCGCAGGGGCACGGGAGCATGACGCGCGACCAGGCCCGTGCGGCGGCCGAGGCCAGTGCGAAGGCGGCGGCCGCGCAGGGGCACTAGGTTCTGCCCCTGCCGGGTGGCCCCGGCCCGGTGGTCTGCGCGCCGGCCGATCGGACCGTGCGGGTAAGGCCGTTACCAGCGCATCGCGCTGAAATCGATGGGTCGGGGCCGCAGTTCGCCGGTGCGCGACGCCAACTGCCGGAGCCGCTGGGCCATGGCGTCGGCGGGAAGGTGCCGGCGGTCGCCGTGGCCGGGCAGCAACCACTCGAAGCGCAGCCGATCGGCGGTCCGGGCCAAGGACGCGGCGAGTTCACCGATCGAGTACCAGGTGACGCTGTCGGCCACCTCGATGTCCGCTGTGCCGCGTGACCAGTAGAAGCTGTCGCCGCTGAAGCAGTACCGCTCGTCCGCGAGGAACAGCACGCTGCCGCGGGTGTGCCCGGGGAGGGGGAAGGCGACCACCCCCTCGGCGATCTGCGCCGGGTCGGTGCCGCGCAGCACCCGGTCGGCGTCCGGGGCGGCGTCGAGGTCGCCCTCGTGGACCCACAGCCGGGCGTCGAAGCGGTCGGCGTAGCGGCGGCCGTGCGCGGCGTGGTCGCGGTGGGTGAGCAGGACGTCCGTGACAGGCCCCAGCTCCTCGAAGCGCGCGGCCAACGACGCGCTCCACCGCGGTGTGTCCACCATCATGACGGTGCCGCCGGGGCGGCGCAGCAGGTAGGAGTTGGCCCCCGCGGTGTGCGTGGAGTTGTGCCCGCACAGGTACACGGTGTCGTCCAGGGGCAGGGGGAAGGGGTCGAGTTCCGCCGCCAGTCGCCCGGCCGGGGGACGGATCGACCGGGAGGGGCAGGCGTACGCCGCGGCGTTCAGCTGCCGGACCTCGGTTCGGTCGCGCGGCTGGCGCAGCACGACCGAGCGGCCGTCGACCTCGCCGATCAGGCCGGGGGCGAGTTGCCGGGCGACATCGCAGTTCACGCACCGCTCGTCCACCCGCCAGCCCGCCGCGAACCGTTCCTCACCCATGGCCCCGCTCCTTCCGCACCGCACCGCACCGCGCCCGCCGACCGGCCGTTCGTAGCCCAAGGGATATCCCCGGCCCTACGGACAAAGGAAGGGGGATCGGACCTTGTACTTACGGCGTCGAGCCGCTCTCGCCCGGCTGATTCGGCCCGCGAGACACCCGGTTCGGCCCGGCGGTCGGGGGTAAGCCGGCAGCCGGGCGTACGGCGGTGCCCTGTGGCCGGCAGGCCCGCCGCGGGGTGGCACGTACGGGCTATGCTCGCGGTGAATTCGCCCAGGGGGGACCATGGCTGACCCGGAAAGCCCGCTGCTCCACGCGCTGCGCCAGGCGGTGCGTTCCGCGCCGGAACAGGCCGAGTTCCGTGTCGCGCTCGCCGAGGCGCTCATCAACGCCGGTGATACGGACGGCGCGATCGTCGAACTCGGCGAGGCGCTGCGCCTGGCGCCGGATTCCGTTCCGGCCAGGCAGCTGATGCTCAGAGCGCTGAGCGGCGGGACACCGGCGCAGAGCGTGCCCGCGGAGAAGCCCGACGCCGGCTTCGACTGGCCGACGGCGGAGGCCGAACTGCGGGACGTGGCACCGCCGCCGCGCTTCACCCCCGCGCCCACCCCGCCGCCGGCCGTGCCCGTCCCGCCGCCCGCCGCCGCCGACGACGCGCGCGAGGACCCTCGGGGCGCCCCCGCCCACGAGGTCGAGCGGCCGGCCCTGACCCTCGCCGACGTCGGCGGGCTGTCCGACGTCAAGGACCGGTTGCAGGCCGCGTTCCTCGCGCCGTTGCGCAACCCGGAACTGCGCAGGCTCTACGGCAAGTCGCTGCGCGGCGGCTTGCTGCTGTACGGCCCGCCCGGCTGCGGCAAGACCTTCGTCGCCCGCGCCGTCGCCGGCGAACTCGGCGCGTCGTTCGTCTCCGTGGGCATCGCCGATGTGCTCGACATGTGGATCGGCTCCTCGGAGCGGAACCTGAGCGAGCTGTTCCAGCTGGCGCGGCGTCAGGCGCCGTGCGTGCTGTTCTTCGACGAGGTGGACGCGCTCGGGCAGCGGCGCAGCCAGACCCGCAACTCCACGATGCGCACGACCGTCAACCAGTTCCTCGCGGAGCTGGACTCGGTGGGATCGGACAACGAGGGGGTGTTCGTCCTCGGCGCGACGAACGCACCGTGGGACGTCGACCCGGCGCTGCGCCGCCCCGGCCGCTTCGACCGGACCGTCCTGGTGCTGCCGCCGGACGCCGAGGCCCGCGCGGAGATCCTCCGCTACCACCTGCGGGACCGGCCGATCGCGGGAGTCGACCTGGCGTCCCTGGTCGAGCGCACCGACGGCTTCTCGGGCGCGGACGTGGCGCACCTGTGCGAGTCGGCCGCGGAGATCGCGCTGATGGACGCGGTGCGCAGCGGCGAGGCGCGGCTGATGGGCATGCCCGACTTCGACGCCGCGCTGGCGGACGCGCGCCCGTCGACCGGACCGTGGTTCGACGCCGCGCGCTCGGTCGCGCTGTTCGCCAACGAGGGCGGCGCCTACGACGACCTCGCCGCCTACTTCAAGACCCACAAGGGCACGAAGGGCCGTTGATGGCGGACGAAGCAGACGACGGACCGGCCGGCCGGGAACCGTTGCAGGCCGCCGTCGAGCGCGCCGTCGCCCTGGCCCGCCTCGACCGCTACGCCGAGGCCGAGCCGATCCTGCGCAGGGTGCTGGCGGCCGACCCCGAGCACTACGGCGCGCTGGCGAACCTGGCCTGGCTGCTCGATCTGGCCGACCGCCGGGAGGAGGCCGTGGCCACCGCCCGCCTGGTGATCGCGCGCCGGCCCCAGGACACCGAGGGCTTCTACCGGGCGGCGTCGTGCCTCATGAGGGACAAGAACGTCGCCGAGGCGCTGCCGCTGGTCCGGCGGGCCATGGAGATCGCGCCGGACGAGGGCCGGGTGCTGCGGCTGTACGCGCGGGTGCTCGCCGACATCCCCGAGCGGCTTCCCGAGGCGCTGCCGATGGCCGACCGGGCCGTCGAGGTCGACCCGTTGAACGGCGAGAGCTTCCAGACCCGGGCGGTCGTCCTGGTGAGCCTGCGCCGCTGGCGGGACGCGGACGCCGCCCTGGCGCAGGCCCTCCAGCGGGAACCGACCGACACCGCCTACCTCATCCAGGCCGGCATCGTGAAGCTCCGGCTGGGGATGATCGCCCCGGCTCGTGACGCGTTCACCGCGGCCCTGCGGCTGAAGCCCAGGCCGCACCGGGTCCGGGAGGTGCTGGACACCCTGGAGACGCAGGGGCTGCCCGCGCCGCTGCTCGACGTCTACACCCTCGGCTGCGAGGCCCTGGACATTCCCGACCTCGGCTCGCCCGGCACCGCGGGCACCGACCGGGAACTGCTGGGCGAGCAGGCACGTATCGCCACGTCCATGTGGAAGGCCGCGACGTACAACCACGCCTGGTCCAAGGACTCCCGCGACCGCTGCCGCACCCTGGTGGCGGCGATGCTGGCGGCGGACGCGACGCTGGTCCCCGCGCGCCTGCTGGCCGCCGAGATCGCCGGCGACGACGCGCGGTACGAGGACCTGGTCTCCCTCGCGGGGCCGCTGATCGCCGAGGGCGAGGCGACCGGTCAGCTGTACCGGGACACCGTCCTCGGCCTCGAACACCTCGACCGCCTGGACGACGCCGTCGCACTCGCCGCCGACGCGCGCCACCGCTTCCCGCGGTCGAGCCGGGCCGCGAGCCTGCACGGCCGGATGCTGGCCGAACTGGGCCGCCGCGACGAGGCGGTGGCCGCCGCCGACGCCGCGGCCGAGCTGGCCGACGGCGACCCCCAGGCGCTGACCTCCGTGGCGGGCGTCCACCGGCGGCTGGGCCGGAAGGACGAGGCCAAAGCCGCCTACAAGGCGATCCTGCGCGAGGCCCCGAACGAGACGACGGCGCTGTTCGAACTCGGCTCGCTCTACATGCTCGGCTACCAGGACAACCGGGCGGCCGAGCGGCTGATCGAGCGCATCGAACTCCCGGACGTCGGCGGCGACCGCACGGCCGTCCTCGGCCAGATCCGCTTCCAGCTCGGCAAGTGGGACCAGGCGACGGCCGACTTCGAAGCCGCGATCGCCACGCCGATGCGCGCCCCGAGCACCGTCCCGGGCATCATCATCGGCTTGCAGCTGTTCGGCCCGCCCCGGCGTTTCCAGCCGCTGCTCGACAGGTGCGTGGAGATCCGCGGCGACGGCGTGCCGGCCGAACCGGTGACGATCGAGAAGCTGCGGCTGGCCGCGTTCACGACGCTCAAGTACGGCGCCCTGCCGCAGGCACAGGAGGTGCTGCGGCAGATCCTGGAGATGGACCCGGACCACCACGAGGCCACGGTGATGGCCACGGTCGTGGCCGATCCCGACGTGCCCGAGCACGCCGAGGCCCTCGCCGTGGTGTTCGCGCCGGACACCCACGACGACGAGCTCTGACGACGAGCTCTGACGGCGGCTGCGCGCGGTCCGCCGAGGGGAGGGCCCGGCACGCGGGTGCGGCCGGGCGACGGCGGACAGGGACGAACGGGACACCGACCGGGGCCGGGGCGGTCGCGCTCCTCACCGGAGCGCCGGCGACGGCCCTGGCCCCTCGCGGACGCCCGAGGCGGACTCCGGTGCGTCCTCGTCCCCGTCCTCGTCGTCGTACCGGCAGGACCCGTCTTCCTCGAAGTCCGGAGCGTGGAAGGGGTCCGTCATCGGGGGCGGCGAGGACAGCGCGGAGCGGCGGGGTTGCTCTTCCGGTGCGGAGAACAGCGAGGTCACGTCAATGAGAGGTCCGTCTTTCGTCGTGGGCCCTTGAAGGGGCCGGGTGTGCCGGGTCCGGAGCGGGATCTGTCGGACCGGGCCTAGAGCTTGATCATCTTGGTGTAGGGGCTCAGAATCCGCATCCGCGCGGACCCGAAGTCCACGAGCGCGGCGACTCCCTCCTCGGTATCGGTCACCCGACCGAGGCCGTACATGTCGTGGGCGACCTGGTCGCCGACGGCGAAGTGCTTGGGAGCAGGCGTGACCGGAGCCGTGAAGGGGCTCGTGGGCAGATGGCGCTTAGGTGCATGAGGCTTTGTCATTGCCCCTAGTGTGCGCCCGTCGGCGTCCTCTTCGCTCCGGTTGTTCACGTCGGATGCGCGGACAGCGGTGTACCGCGGGTCAAAACCCCCGGTTTTCCGGTCGTGCCGCCGCTCGCGGGTCTCAGGCGAGCAGGCCGGAGCCCAGCCGGTCGGAGGCGTCCCGTACGCCCGGCAGCGCGAAGAAGTAGCCGCCGCCGGTCGGTTGCACGTAGTCCACCAGCGGCTCCCCGGCCAGCCGCTCCTGGACCGTCTGGAACTGGCGCCGCACGTCCTGCTGGTAGCAGCAGAAGACGAGCCCGACATCCAGGTCCCCGACCGGGTCCAGGCCGCGGTCGTAGTTGTAGCCGCGCCGCAGGAACCGCTGGTCCGCGGTGGCCCGGTCGCGGGGGTTGGCGAGCCGGATGTGCGCGTCGAGCGGGATCACGTGGCCCTGCGGGTCGGAGCCGTAGTCGGGGGTGTCCGATTCGCGGCTCCCGTCGAGCGGGGCGCCCGAGTCGCGCCGCCGCCCGATCATCGTCTCCTGCTCCCGCAGCGAGACCCGGTCCCAGAACTCGACCAGCATGCGGATGATCCTGATCACCTGGTACGAGCCGCCCTCCGTCCAGGCCGGCTCGCCGCCCGCGGCGCCGCGGGTCCACACCAGCGCGTCGGCGACGGCCGCGTCGGCGACCGCCGGGTTGCCGGTGCCGTCCATGAAGCCGAGCTGGTTGCGGGCGGTGCCGGCCGGCCGCGGGTCGGCGTGGAAGCCGTCCGCCTTCCACAGCGGGCGCAGCCCGGCGCGGGTGTGCCGGGTGAGGTCGCGCAGCGCGTGCATCACGGTGTCCCGCGAGTCCGCGCAGATCTGCACCGACAGGTCGCCGTGCAACTCCGTCGAGCCCGCCACGTGGTCGTCGGGGAAGACCGGCATCCGGGTGAGCCGGGCGGGGCGGCGGGCGGCTAGGCCGTAGCGGTCGTCGAAGAGCGACGCGCCCACGCCCACGGTGATGGTGAGCCCGTCGGAGGGCAGCGCCGGGCCCAGCGTCCCGCTGTCGGACGGTACGGAGGCGACGTCGGCGGCCGGGACCGGGCCGCCGGAGGTCAGCAGCCGTATCCGATCGGTCAGCGTGCCGAACAGCTCCCGCAGCGCCGCGCGGTCCGGCGCGACGATCTCGAACGACACGAACGTCGCGGCGGCCTGCTGCGGGGTGACGATCCCGGCCTGGTGGACGCCCTCGAAGGGGATGTCGCGGCCCGACGCGGAACCGTGCCGGTCGTCCGCGTCCGCCAGCGTGACGCCGCCGAGCGTCGCTCCGCCCAGCGCGGCGGTGGCCGCCACCCCGACCGTCGTGCCGCGCAGGAACGCGCGGCGCCCGAGCGGCCCGGCGCTCACGCCGACGTCCGTGGCGCGAGCAGGCCGGGCAGCGAGGAGAGCGACTCCAGCAGGGCTCCGAGGTCGCCCTCGACCCGCAGCGTCCGGAGGGAGCCGGAGCCGGAGTCGGCGGGGCCGTTGCCGGGGGCGGCGCCCTGGTGCGGCTGCCGCAGGTCCGCGGTCACCTGGGCCAGCCCGCTCCGGATCGCAAGCAGCAGCGCCGGATCGCGCGGCGCGATCAGCGGCGCGAGGACGGAGACCACCTCGGAGGTCCCCTCGATGTTGGCGCCGAGCGTGGCCAGGGTGGTGCCGCTGCCGTAGTCCGCGGCGCCGGTCAGCTGGAACTGCAACGCGTTCTCCAGGATCTCGTGGGCCCGCAGCGGGAGGTCGCCCGGGTCGACCTCCTCGCTGGGGAAGTCCTCGGTCAGCCGGCGGACCTCGGCGACCAGCCCGCGCGTCAGCGGCCGGAGCGCGGACGCCGGACGGCCGTGCCACAGCCCGTACTCGACGGCGTGGAACCCGGTCCAGCCCGGGGCGCGCACCCCGCCGGGCAGGCCGTCCGCGGTGCCGTCGATGGCGGCGTCGAAGTCGCCGAAGGAGTTGTAGGCCGCGCCGAGGCGCTCGTAGTCCAGGTGCGCGGGCAGCCAGTCGCGGCGGGCGGCGGCCAGGTCGCCGCGGGCGACGTCGGCGTTCAGGGTGCGGGAAGCGGCCAGCAGCGGGGGCAGCGCGGCCTTCAGCCAGGCCCGGTAGGCGGTGACCGGCGCGGTCATCGCGAGGTCGGGCAGCGGCCGGTACCCGGCGACGGCGCCTGCCGCGCGCCCCGACAGCGCCATGGGGCGCGAGTCGCGCACCGTGCCGTCGGAGAAGACGCAGCGCAGCGTGTAGCGGCCGGCCGCGAGCGTGGTGGACAGCCGCTGGGTGCCCGCCGGCACGAGCCAGGGGATCTCGGCGTAGACCTTCGCGCCGCCCGGGTCGGTCAGGTAGACGGCGACGAACAGCTGGGATCGGTCGGTCACGTCGAAGGACACCGGCCCGGCGGCCCGGTGCGCGGGCAGGTCGCCACAGCCGGCGGCATCGACGGTGAGTGGCCTGGCGGAGGCGCCGTCCCCGGCCGCGGCCGGCCCGCTGCCGGCCGCCGCGGCCGCCAGCACCAGCGCGAGCACCGCCGTACGCGCACGGGGTCGCGTACGGGGCTGCGCCCGCGGTCGGAGCCGGGGGCGGCGGGGGCCGGGGCGGCGAGGGGCGGGCGGGTCCGCCGCCGCGGCGGACGGCGGACGCGGCTCGGCTTCGCCCATGGTGCGCGTCAGTTCCAGATGTCCGTGACCGGGGCCGCGCTCGCGCTGGAGCCGACCTTCCCCAGCCCGTAGAACTGCTCCAGCGTGGCGAGCACGTTGTAGTGGTCGACGTTCTCGCTGTAGTGGCCGGCCGCCACGTTGGCGCCCACGAACAGGGTGGGGATCTGGTTGTTCTCGGTGTAGTCGTCCTCGTCCCACGTCACGATCAGCAGGCTGTTGTTGGCCTTCGCCCAGGTCGCGTACGCGGACATCTTGTTCTTCAGCCAGGTGTCGGCCTGCGTGATGGTCCCGTCGTGCATGTCGTCGTCGAGGTTCGGGATGACGAACGAGACGGTCGGCAGGGAGCTGTAGTCCGACGGGAAGGAGCTGAACGGCAGCGAGTCGGCGGTGGGGACGTTGCTGAAGTTGATCCACGGCGAGTGCTTGCGGGCGTAGGCGCCGGAGCTGCAGGTGGTCGAGCCGGTGCTCGGCAGCCCCTCCGAGTAGCCCTTGAACGTCTTTCCCGCGGCGAGGAGTTCGGAGCCGAGGTTGGCGGCCGTCCCCTCGTTGACCGGGCAGGTGTCGGCGCTGAGCCCGTAGGTGCTGCCGGCGAACAGCGCCATGTAGTTGGGCTCGCTGGGGTGGGTCACCCCGAACGAACCCGTCAACAGGGCTCCCTGTGAGGCGAGTTGGTTCATGTACGGCGCGCTGGAGGTGTTGCCGATGATGTCGGCGTAGGAGTGGTTCTCCTCCATCACGATCACGACGTGCGAGGGAGCCGGCACCGAACTGGCCACCGGCTGGAGGGACTTGTCGGCGCTGTGCGGGTACAGCGTGGCGGCGGCCACGCCGGCGGCGGCGAGGGCGATGGCGGACGGCAGGGCGAAACGCGGCCTGAGGCGCATCGGTTCTCCATGGGCGCGAGGGGGGATGAGAGACGCTCTCCCATGGAACCCGATTTTGATGCTGTACGGTCAAAGTTGCAATGGCGCTCCGGTGAACAGGTTTCCATCGGTGGGCGGGCGCCGGGGCGCTGAGGCCACGGCGGCCACGGCGCGGCGCCCTGGTCCGGGCGGTGCGCCGTGGCCGCGTCGTCGGTCGGCCGATCCGGTCGGTCGGCCGATCCGGTCGGTCAGCCGATCGTGTCGGTCAGGCCGGCGGACAGGTAGGTCGCCCGGCGCTGGTCCTTCTCGCTTCGCCAGGGCTCGATGAGTTCCAGCAGCTTGCTGCTCTTCGGGTCGATGATCACCTCGGTGGTGCCGACGCCCCCGCGGAAGGACAGCTCCGTTCCGCTGCGCCCGGCGCTGTCCTTGACGGTGCCGACGACGCGCACGCCGTCCAGCTTGGCCAGCGCCTTGAAGAGCGCGCTGCGCAGTTCGGGACTGGCGGGGGCGTTGGCGAGCAGGGTGCTCGCCTGCACGAACCCGAGCGTGGCCGCGTCCTCGTCCTCGTCGGCGGAGGCCTTCGTGGTGTGCTCGATCTGCCGGAGCAGCAGTGCCGGGTCCGTGGTCAGGCGGTCGAGGGCGTTCCAGTCGAACCGGGTCGAGCCGAGCCTCCAGCCGGGGTCGTGCGACGTGCGGACGGCCTTGCCATCGACGACGTAGGTGAATTCCATCGACCGGGAGGTGTACGTGTCGCCGGTCTTGAAGTGGGTCTTCCAGTACTTCCCCGAACCGGCCGACTGAGTGGCGGCGACCTCGGCGACATCGTTCAGGAAGGCCGACGCGGACTGCGCCCGCGGCCCCTGCTGCGTACCCGCGGGCCCTGCTGCGTTCGCGGACACCACCGCGACGCCGGCCGCGACCGCGGCGACCGCGAGGAGGGCGACGGCGCGGCGGCGCTTCCAGAACGGCCTCACCACGGCGCCCTTCGCCACGTCCTCCCGCGAAGCCGGGACCGAGGCCTCCCGCACGGCTTCCTCGACCGCCGCCAGCGCCTGGGCCAGCGCCTTCGCCGACGGGGGCTCGACCCGACCCGCCGCCCGCAGAGCCTCGGCGCCCGGGAAGTCCAACACTGCCTGCCGCTCGGTCATGCCCGTCTCCTCCATGTCGTACGTACTCATGCCAGGTCTCCCGTCGCGGCCAGGCTCTGTCCCGCGGGGCGGTTCCCCGCGGGACGGTCCGGCGCGATCCGCTCGCGCAATCTGCCCCGGGCCCGGTACAGCCGCGAGCGGGCCGTTCCGAACGGGATGCCCATGGCGGTGGCCGCCTCGGCCGGGGTCAGTTGCTCCCAGCAGACGAGGAGCATCACCTCCCGCTCCTCGGACGGCAGTTCGGCCAGCGCGCTGCGCAGTGCGGGCGCCAGCGCCGCGGCGTCCAGCCGCTGGTCCACGGCCTGCCACGGGTCGGTGACCTCCACCTGCGCGGGGGCCTCCGCCCGCGCGGCCCGCCGCACATGACCCGCGAGGACGTTGCGGGCCACTCCGAACAGCCAACCCCGAGCGGTTCCGCGCGAGGCGTCGAACGTTCGCCGCGCGGCGAACGCCTGCAGCCACGCCTCGGACAGCAGGTCGTCCGCCGCGCCCGGCATCCGCCGCGCGAAGTAGCCGTGCAGGGCCGCCGAGTACTTCTCGACCAGCGGTGTGAACGCCGCCGGATCGTCGGCGGCCCGGGACAGTTGGGCGTCACCGTCGCGGTCGCCGCGTTCGTCGTGTTCCGATGTCACGGAATCTCCGTCTCCGACCGTCGGGTGACAGTCTCACCCTCTACTTGTCTCGCGGCGCCCCTCGCGTTCGCGCCCTGCGTGGACGGCGTCCGGCGCGCGCAGGTGCCGTCGTCGTGCCGGGTGCCACGACCCAGGCCGGCAGTGACGAGCTGAGCGTCCCGCCCGCGTTCTGCCGACCTCCGCGACCGGGCCCCCTCCCGACCAGCCGGGTCGGCGTGGAAACGCTATGGTTGCGGCTGGCTCAGCCCCGCCCCACCGGCCCACTGATCTGCGGTGCAAGTGATCCTGGCACGACCCGGCAGCTCACGCCCGCCCGCGCGCGGAACGCAGGCGGTGCGGCGGGAGCGTGCCGCCACCGCGGTCGCGGGCCGTGCCGCCGCACCGCCCGCCCATGGTTTCCGAAGACCCGGCAAGGAACTCCGCACCAGCTCGTCACTCGATCAATCGGGGCCGGAGCGACGGTGTGCGTGCCGGGATACGTCCGGGGCGGGTGCGTGATCACGGCCCGCCGCTCCCGTTGACCGCTGCCCGGCCGGCACGCGCCGTCATGCCGTCCGGCCGCGGGAATGGGTAACACATGCAGACGGCGCAGTCAGAACTGGTTGGCCGCGAAAGGGAGATCGGCGAGGTCGAGGCGATGCTCGCCGCGGCGGCGGACGGCGCCGGGCGGGTGGTGGTGGTCAGCGCGGGCGCGGGCGCAGGGAAGTCGGCGCTGCTCGACGCGGCACTCGACCGGGCTCGGCGCGAGGGCTTCACGGTGCTGTCGGCCCGAGGGATATCGTCCGAGCGCGACCTGCCGTTCGGGCTGGTGAGCAGGCTGTTCGAGCCGGTGGCAGGCGAACTGGCGCACATCGGGGGCCCGTTCGCGGAGCTGGGTTCGGGCGGGTCCAACTCACCTGCCGCAAAGACCGGTTCGGCCGGGGCGCCACCCACCGCGCCAACGAGCACGCCCGGCCGCGTCCTCTCCGCCGAACTCCACTCCTTCCACCGGGCGTTGGCCCGGCTGTCCACCCGCGCCCCCGTGCTCGTCGCCGTCGACGACCTCCAGTACCTCGACCGCGAGTCGCTGCGCTGGCTGAGCGCCCTGCCGCAACGAGTCGACCGGGCGCGGATCGCCGTGATGCTCACCGTGTGTCCGGGCGAGCCGTGTGCCGACCCGGCGGTCCTCGACGAGTTGCTGGCCGTGAGCGCCGTGGAACTGCACCCCGCGGACCTGAGCGCTCCGGCGACGTCGGCGGTGATCGAACGTGCGCTGGCCACCGCACCGGACGGGCAGTTCGTCGCCGCCGTGATGCGGGAGGCGGGCGGAAACCCCTTGTCCGTCACCGAGTTGACCTCGGCGCTGCGGGACCAGGCGGTCAGCCCCACCTCGGAATCGGCGGACGTACTGGGCGGCATCGCCGTTCCCCGGCTCGCCGCCCGGCTGCGCGCCCGGCTGCGACGGATATCGCCGTACGCCCTCGACATCGCCCGGGCCGCCGCCGTCCTGGGAGCCGAGGCGGATCTCGCCCGGGTGGCTCGCCTCTGCGACGCCGAACCCGCGGTGGTCATGGAGGTCATGACGGCCCTCGACCGGGCCGGCCTGATGGGGGTGGCGGGCGAGTCGATGATGTTCGCGCAGCCCCTCATGCGCAACACGGTGCTCCAGGACGTTCCGCTCGCGGACCTCCACGCGCTGCACACCAAGGCCGCCGGGATACTCCGGGCGACCGGCGCGCCCGGCGACCGGGCGGCGGAACAGCTCATGTCCTCCTCGGCGCCCGCCGAACCGTGGGCCGCCGGCCTCCTGCGCGCCGCCGCCGCGACCGCGCTCCGCCGCGGCGAACCCGAACGGGCCTGCGCCTACCTGGCCAGGGCCCTGCGCGAGCCGCTTCCCGACACCACCCGTATCGCGCTGCTCGCGGAACTCGGCCACGCCGAGGGGTACACGGACCTCGACGCGGCGATCGACCGCCTGACGGAGGTCTCCCGCGGTGCGGCCGAGCCGAGCCAGGCGACGACTCCGGCCCAACAGGCCGTAGGAGACCCAGGCGTACGCGATCCGGCGGGAGGCGACCCGGAGCGGGACCCGGGCGAAGGGGACGCACGGGAACCGGCCCAGCGCGAACCGGCCCACCGTGAACGGGCCGCCCTGCGCGAACAGGACCTGCGCGAACAGGACCTGCGTGAACGGGCCTTGCGCGAACTGGCCGAGCACCTCATCACGACCGGCCGCTCCCGCGAGGCGGACCGACTCCTCGACGCGTTCCCGGAGCCCACTCCCGGTGAGCCCACCTCCGGTGAGCGCACCCTGTGGTCCGCGGACGTTCGGTGCGACGGTGAAGCGGAGGCCGAGGAGGCGGGCGGGTCGCTGTCCCGCCTGCGCCGGCCGGCCCGGTCCGGCGCGGTGGACGAGGGACGCTACCTGAGCCTTGTCGCCACGCGCACCGCACGGGCCGGCAGGTTCCGGTCCCGGGCCGCCGCACGCGCCGAACAGGCGCTGGCAGTCCTCCCGGTCACCCCGGAGGCCCTGCGGCCGAGCCTGCGCGCCGTGCTCGTGCTCGCGCAGGCGGGCCGGGCCGAGGACGCGTTCGAGCGCTGCGACGCGCTCGCCGGGCAGGCGGCGCGGTGGGGGCACCGGCCCGGCCTGGCCGGTGCCCGGTCGCTGCGCGCGGTGATCGCGCAGCAGTTGGGCCGACTGCCGGCCGCGGCCGACGACGCCGGGGCCGCGCTGGAACTCCTCGTCGGGTGCGGTGCCCCGCGGCACAGCGGAGCGGCGGTGGAACTGCTCGCCCGGCTGGTGCAGATCCACCTCGACCTGGGCGAGTCCGACGAGGCGGCGGCACTGGTCGAGCAGGCGGAACCGCGCGCCGACGCATGGCGGACCTGGGGCGGTACGGCGCTGCTGCTCGCCCGGGGCCGGCTGCGGGTGGCCACCGGGCGCCCTGCCGACGGGCTGCGGGACCTGCTGGCGGCCGGCGGCCGGCTGCCGGCCTGGAAGGTGGAGAACCCGGCGGTCGCGCCGTGGCGCTCGGAGGCGGCCCGGGCGCTGCTCGCGCTCGGCGAGCCGGCCGAGGCCCGCCGGTACGCCGCGGACGAGGTGGAGCAGGCGCGCCGCTGGGGCACGCCCGGCCCGCTCGCCGCCGCGCTGCGCGCGATGGGCGCGGTCCTCGGCGGGGCCGAGGGGCTGGCGGTGCTGGAGAAGTCGGTCTCGGTGGCCGAGCGTTCGGACGGCCGGCTCGGCCTGGCCCGGTCGCTGGCCGACCACGGTTCCGCGCTCAGCCGGGCCAACCGCCGGATACCGGCCAGGCGGGCGCTGCGTACGGCGCTGGCCCTCGCGGAGGAGAGCGGCTGCGCGGACCTGGCCGGGCGGGCGCGGATCGAGCTGTCCGCCTGCGGCGGCCGCCCGCCGAAGTCCTCCGAGACGGCGGGGGTCGCGTCCCTCACCGCGGCCGAGCTGCGGACCGCCACCCTCGCCGCGGAGGGCCGGACGAACCGGGAACTCGCGGAGATCCTGCTGGTGGGACTGCGGACGGTCGAGGTGCACCTCACCCACGCCTACCGCAAGCTCGGCATCGACGGGCGCGAGCAGCTTCCCGCGGTGCTGCTCGGGCGGGTGGACACCCGTACGGACTCCCGTACGGACTCCCGCGGGGACTCCCGATCGGACATCCGTACGGACTTCCGCGCCGACTCCCGCTGAGCGCGCGGCAATCCTGCACACGGTGACCGCATGAGGCGCACAGCACCCTGACGCGATCTCCCGCGCCCGGTGCCCGGAAATCGTAAGTCGCAGGTATGTCCGCATCGTGATCAACGGCGGTTCCGGCGGAGAGGAATAGCCGTTCGAAATTGTGTGAAGGAAACGTCGCCATCCGGTGGCCGATCAGGCACGAACTCTGCTTGCGGTACCGAAATGCTGACCGAAACATCGAGGTGGTCGGGGTGGCCGGGCGGCCGGAACGCGTACTAGCGTCCTGCGTCGAACGGGAGTTGCGAATGGTGTTCGGTATTGGCTCGAACATCCGCCTCCCGTCTCACGCATCGGAATTCCGCAGAGACATGAAGGGAACGCAATTCATGCGTAACACCGCTTCTCAGGTCGAGACCCGCGAGCTTGCCGACGGCGACCTGGACAACATCTCCGGTGGCGTCGGCGTCGCCCTGGGCATCGACGGCCTGGGCCTCGGCGACCTCGTCGCGCCGGTCACCGACGCACTGCCGGTCGGCCAGGTCACCGGCCTGGTGGGTGGCGCCACCAACACGCTGTCCGGCATCACCGGTCTCGCGGGTCTCTGACCGCGAGACGTCCGACCATGGCCCCGGAACCGCCTGTTCCGGGGCCTGGCCGTGCCCGGCCGCACCCCGCGGCGCCCCGCGCGACTTGCCCTGTCCGGACCGCCCGGCCGAGACGAACGCCGTTGAAGGAGTGGCCCCGTGCAGTTCCGGCAGAAGGCGCTCGCCAAGCTCGAGGCACCCGAAGAACTCGACATGCCGGTCCGCTTCGCCCGGCCGCAGGGCCGGCTGGCGCTCGCCGTCACGGCCGTCGTCATGGCCGCCGCCGCCTTCTGGGCGGTGACCGGCACGGTCTCCGCCAAGCTGACCGCCCCCGGCATCCTGACCCGGGCGCAGGGCAGTTACGTCCTGCAGAGCCCGGTCGCCGGCCAGGTCACCGCGGTGTACGCCAAGGAGGGCGACACCGTCCCGAGCGGCGCGCGGCTGCTGAGCGTGCGCACGGACCGGGCGGTCGAGACGGTCCGCGCGGTGGCCGCGGGGCGGGTGACGGCGCTGGCCGCCAAGATCGGCGCGGTGGTCGCCACCGGAGCGGACCTCGCGACGCTGGAACACGCCGACGGCCCCGCCGACCCGCTGGTGGCGGTGTTGTACGCGCAGGGCGGCAGCGCGTCGTCGATCCTCCCGGGAGCCGCGGTCGACCTGACCCTCCAGACCGTGCCGACGCGGGACTACGGCGTGCTGCGCGGCCGGGTGCTCGCGGTGGGACGGGTACCGGAGACGCGGCAGCAGATCACCAGCTTCCTCGGCGACGCCCAGCTGGGCGATCAGTTCTCCGCGAAGGGCCAACCCGTGGCGGTGGTCGTGCAGTTGGACCGCGCCGCGGGCACGAAGTCGGGTTACCGGTGGTCGTCGACGGGCGGACCGCCGTACGCGATCGACTCACGGACGCTGCTCAGCGGCGCCGTCCACCTGGCCGCGCAGCATCCGATCGACTGGGTGAAGCCGTGACCGCGCAGCACTCCTCGGCGGGCACCGGCCGCCGTGCCGGCCGCGCCGCCGGGCGCCGTGCCCCCGAACGCCGCGCCGCCGACCGGCGGAAGCCCAAGGAGCGCCGGCCGAAGCGGCAGAAGACCGTCCGCACCCCCAGCGTGTTGCAGATGGAGGCCGTGGAGTGCGGCGCCGCCGCGCTCGCCATGGTGCTCGGCCACTACGGCCGCCATGTCCCCCTGGAGGAACTGCGGATCGCCTGCGGCGTCTCCCGCGACGGCTCGCGGGCGAGCAACGTGCTGAAGGCCGCCCGCGGTTACCGCCTGGAAGCCAAGGGCATGCAGATGGAGTCGGCGGCGCTGGCGCAGGTCCGGACACCGGCCGTGCTGTTCTGGGAGTTCAACCACTTCGTCGTGTACGAGGGGACGGTGCGGCGCTTCGGCCGCCGTGGCGTGCGCCTCAACGACCCGGCCCGGGGACGCAGGTTCGTCCCCGAGGAGGAGTTCGACGCGGGCTTCACCGGCGTCGTGCTGACCTTCGAGCCCGGCGTCAGGTTCCGCCCCGGCGGCCGCAGACCGGGAATCGCCGGCGCGCTGCCGGCCCGGCTGCGCGGCACCCGGGGGACCACGCTCGCCGCGCTGGTCGCCAGCTTCCTGCTGGTCGCGGTAGGGGTGGCGGTTCCCGCGCTGAGCCGCGCGTACATCGACACGTTCCTGTTCGGCGACCGGACGTCGCTGCTCCCGGTGGTCTTCTCGTCGATGGCCGCGCTGGTCGTGCTGACCGCCGTGCTCACCGGCGTGCAGCAGGCCAACCTGCTGCGCGGGCGCGTCATCTCCTCCACGCTCGGCAGCGCCCGGTTCCTGCGCCACCTGCTCAGGCTGCCCGTCACGTTCTTCGCCCAGCGCAGCCCCGCCGACCTCGTGCAGCGCCTGCAGTCCAACGACTCGGTGGCCGAGACCCTGGCCCGGGACCTCGCCTCGGCCGGCGTGGACGCGGTGGTGGTGCTCCTCTACGCGGTCCTGCTGTGGACGTACGACCCCCAACTGACGCTGATCGGGGTGACGCTGGCACTTCTGAACATCGTCGCGCTGCGCCTGGTGGCACGGATCAGAAGCACCCGGGTGCACAAACTCCGCGCCGACCAGGCCAGGTTGACCAACACCGCGTACAGCGGACTGCAGTTGATCGAGACGATGAAGGCCACCGGCGGCGAGAACGGGTTCTTCCGCCGCTGGGCCGGCCAGCACGCCACGACGCTCGACGGCCAGCAGCGGCTGGGCGTGCCGAGCGCGGCGCTTGCCGTTGTCGCGCCCACCCTCGCCGCGCTCAACAGCGCGCTGATCCTGCTGGTCGGCGGGGTCCGGGCGGTGGAGGGCCAGATCTCCATCGGGCTGCTCGTCGCCTTCCAGACCCTGGTCACCAGCTTCACCGCGCCGGTCAGCCGGCTCAGCGCGGTGGCCGGCCGGGTGCAGGACTTCACCGCCGACGTGTCCCGGCTCAAGGACGTCGAGCGCTTCCCGGCCGACCCGCTCTTCGCCCGCGACCGGCCGGCCGCGAGCACCCGCAGGCTCAGCGGCCATGTGACCCTCGAGGGGATCACCTTCGGCTACAGCCCGCTCGACGAGCCGCTGCTCACCGACTTCTCGCTGTCGGTCGGCCCGGGCCGGCAGGTCGCGCTCGTCGGCGGGTCGGGCAGCGGCAAGTCCACGGTGTCCCGGCTGATCTCGGGCCTGTACCAGCCGTGGGAGGGCGAGATCCGGATCGACGGGCAACTGCTCTCCGACCTCTCGCGCGGCTCGCTGTCCGCGTCGGTGTCCTTCGTCGACCAGGACGTCTTCCTCTTCGAGGGCACCGTCCGCGACAACGTCGCGCTGTGGGACCCGTCGATCCCTGACGAGGCCGTCGTCTCCGCGCTCCAGGACGCGGCCGTGTACGACGCGGTCGCCCGGCGCCCCGGCGGCATCCACGCCCGGGTGGAGCAGGACGGCCGCAACTTCTCCGGCGGCCAGCGGCAGCGCCTGGAGATCGCCCGTGCGCTGGTCCGCGGACCCAGCGTGCTGGTCCTCGACGAGGTGACCAGCGCACTGGACGCGGAGACCGAGCAGGTGATCATCGACAACCTCCGGCGGCGCGGCTGCGCCTGCGTCGTGATCGCGCACCGGCTCAGCACGGTCCGCGACAGCGACGAGATCGTCGTCCTGGACCGTGGCCGGGTCGTGGAACGGGGCCGCCACGAGGAACTGGTCGCGGCCGGCGGGCCGTACGCCGACCTGGTCAGGGAGCGCTGAGGTGACTTCCGTGCACCCGCCGGTGACCGGCGGCGCGGGTCCGGGCGACCCGGTACTGGACGCCATGGGCGGGCTGGGCCGGCCGGTCCCCCCGGCCGGCCGGCGCAGCCTGTCGCTGGAGGGTCCGCACGTGCTGTGGCTGGTCGCGCGCGGGGCGATGGACCTGTTCGCGGTCGACGCGGCGCGGCAGGGCCGCTGGCACTTCCTCGGCCGGCTCCGCACCGGGACCCTGCTGCTCGGCCCGGCCGACGGCCCGCAACACACCCTCGTGGCAAGGCCGTTGGAAGACTGCGTCCTGCACCGCATCGCGCTGCGCGAACTGTTCGGCACAGGCTACGGCGATCAGGCCGCGCAGGGCGGCGGTTACGGCGACGGCTCGGCATACGGCTCGGCGTACGGCGACGGCTCGGCATACGGCTCGGCGTACGGCGACGGGTGGGCCGAGAGCAGCCAGGCGTGGGGCGGCGGCCCGTTGGAGAACGCGTTCGCCCGCGGCATCGGACGCGGCCTGAGCGTCCTGTTCGACGCACCCGTGGAAGGCCGCCCGGCCCCGGGCAGCGCGCCTGGCGCGGGCCTGCCCGGTGACCGGGCCGAGGAGAGCGGCTCGCCCGACGACGGCATCCTGTGGATGCCGGTGGCCCCGGGCAGCGTCCAGTACGCCTACGGGGACGGGTACGGGCAGGGGCACGCCGACGCCTACGGGACCGCGAACGGCGGACCGTACGGGACCGCGAACGGCGGACCGTACCAAGGCGGTCACGGCGGTGAGCCGGGCGGGGACCTGCTCGTCGACAGCGGGATGTGGCGGCGGATGGTCGAGCAGCAGACCCGGTTGCTGTTCGCCCTCGACCGCTGGATCGAGCAGTCGGAGCAGGCGCACGAGGACCGGGCGGCGGCCGGGATCAAGGCCGGCGAGGAGGTGCGCGAGCAGGCGGACCACACCCTGCTCGCGTCGATCGGCAAGCCGGGTCCCGGCAGGTCGGGACCCGGCCGGGCGGCCGGAAGCCGCGGACCCGCGGGCGACGACGGCACCCTCGCCGCCTGCCGCCTGGTCGCCGACGCGGCCGGGATCGACCTCGGGGCGGCCGCGGACGGCGGCCCGGGACCGGAGGGCGCGGACGCCGCCGACCGGATGAGCGCGGTCGAGCGGATCGCGGTGCGCGCCCGGCTGCGTACCCGTCCCGTACAGCTCAACGGCCGCTGGTGGCGGGAGAACTCCGGTCCCTTGGTGGGACATCGGGCCGCCGGCGGCGCCCCGGTCGCCCTGCTGTGGCGGCGCGGCGGATACGAGGCGGTGACTCCGGCCACCGGGCGCCGCGCGACGATCGGCAGCGCCAACGCGGCCGAATTCGCCCCCCGCGCCGTCATGTTCTACCATCCGTTGCCCGAAGAGCCCCTGTCCGCACGCCGGTTGCTCGGCTTCTGCCTGCGCGGCACCGGCGCGGACCTGCGCGCCCTGCTGCTGGGCGGGCTGGTCGCGGTCGGCCTCGGCGCGCTGGTGCCGATCGCGACCGGCCGGGTGCTCGGTGAGTACGTCCCGAACGCCGAGAACAGCCTGATCGTCCAGACCGCGCTGGCGATCGTGGCCACCACCGTGGTCTCCACCGCGTTCATGCTGATGCAGAACACCGCCATCCTGCGGGTCGAGGGCCGGGTCGAGGCCACCCTCCAACCCGCCGTCTGGGACCGGCTGCTGAGGCTGCCGACCCGGTTCTTCGCCGAACGCTCCACCGGGGAACTGGCGAGCGCGGCCATGGGCATCAGCGCGATCCGCCGGGTGCTGTCGGGCATCAGCTCCGTGATCGTGCAGGCCGGCACGGTCGGTGCGGTCAACCTCGTCCTGCTGCTGTGGTTCAGCGTGCCGCTGACGCTGGTGGCCGTCGCCCTGCTGCTCGTGGTGGGCGCGGTGTTCCTCGGCCTGGGGCTGGCCCAACTGCGCTGGCAGCGCAAGCTGGTCGTGCTCACCAACAAGCTCAACAACCTGGCCTTCCAGACGCTGCGCGGCCTGCCGAAACTGCGGGTCTCGGCGGCGGAGAGCTTCGCCTACGCCGCCTGGGCAGGGGAGTTCGCACACAGCCGGGAGCTGCAACAGCGGGTCGGCCGGACGAAGAACCTCATCACCGTCTTCAACTCGGTGTGCCTGCCGTTCTGCACGCTCACCATGTTCATGCTGCTCGCGGGCCCGGCCCGCGGTGCCCTGTCGCCCGGCGCCTTCCTCACCTTCAACACCGCGGTGACGATGATGCTGACCTCCGTGACGCAGCTGACCGGCGCGCTGCTGTCCGCCGCCGCCGTGCTGCCGCTCTTCGAGCAGGTCAAGCCGATCCTCGAAGCGGCTCCCGAAGTACGCGGCGGCAGCACGCAGCCCGGCACGCTGTCCGGCGCGATCGAGGCGCGGAACCTCACCTTCCGGTACGCCGACGACGCGCCGCTGGTCCTGGACGATGTGTCCTTCCGGGTCCGGCCGGGCGAGTTCACCGCGATCGTGGGGGCCAGCGGCTGCGGCAAGTCGACGCTGCTGCGGCTGCTCATCGGCTTCGACCGGCCGGTCTCCGGCGGCGTGCACTACGACGGGCAGGACCTCGCCGCCCTCGACCAGTCGGCGCTGCGCCGGCAGTGCGGGGTGGTCCTGCAGAACGCGCAGCCGTTCACCGGCTCGATCCTCGACTGCATCCGCGGCGCCGGGGCGTACACCCTCGAAGAGGCGTGGCAGGCTGCCCGACTCGCCGGGCTGGCCGAGGACATCAAGCAGATGCCGATGGGGATGCACACCGTGCTCTCGGACGGCGGCGGCGCCGTCTCGGGCGGGCAGCGGCAGCGGCTGATGATCGCCCAGGCGCTGATCCGCCGGCCCCGCATCCTCTTCTTCGACGAGGCCACCAGCGCGCTCGACAACGAGACCCAGGGCGTCGTGATGGAGAGCACCCGCGCGCTGCGGGCCACCCGGGTCGTGATCGCCCACCGGCTGTCCACGATCATGGACGCCGACCGGGTGATCGTGATGGCCGACGGCCGCGTGGCCCAGCAGGGACCGCCGACCGAACTGCTCGCCGACACCGGCGGCCTGTTCCACCGGCTGGTCCGCCGCCAGCTGCACTGAGCGCGCGACCGCGTCCCGAGATCAGGGCGGCGTCGTGCCAGGCGAACCGTCGGCACGTTCCGCGCCCCCGTCGGCGGTTCAGGGGAGCTTGACCGCCAGCAGATCCGTCCGGTGCACCTCCGGGGCGGCCGCGAACATCGTCGGGCCGATCTCCTTCAGGACGTCGGCGATCTTTCCGTCGAAGTGCGCGGCGCGGCCCTCCTCGTCGTCGAAGGTGTCGAAGATCCCGAACACGGTCGGGCCCTCCTTGAAGGCGAACCAGGTGACCGTGCCCTGCTCGGCGCGGGCCAGCTCCAGGGCATCGCGGAGCACGGCCTCCACCTCGGCGGCGCGGTCGGGCCTGGCCTCGATCCGGAGCCGGAATCCCACCTGCGACATGTGCTGCTCCCACCTCGTCGAATCCGGTCGGCGACCGCCGGCCACCACGACGCTAGGGGCCGCGCCCACGGGCCGGCAGTGGCGGATGCGGCACATTCGCTACCGTTTCCGTCATGCGCGTCGCCGTGCTCGTCCTCGACGGGGTCTTCGACTCGGGCCTCGCCGCCCTCCTCGACATCGTGCACTGCGCCAACACGCTGCGGACCCGGCTGCCCCAGCCGCCGCCCACCTGGCAGCTGTCCACGGTCGGCTTCACCCGCACCGTACGCACAGGCGCGGGACACCGCGTCACCGCCGCGCCCGTCGCGCAGGCCGAGGAGTGCGACCTGCTGCTGATCCCCGGCGTGGCCGAGCGGCGCCCCGACGAGCTGGTGGCCCACCTGTCGGGCCCGCGTACCGCCCCCGCGCGGGAGCTGATCGCCCGGGCCCGCGCCCGGCGCACCCCGATCGCCACCGCCTGCGCCGGAAGCTTCCTCCTCGCCGAGGCGGGCGTCCTGGACGGCCTGCGCGCCACCACCACCTGGTGGCTCGCACCGCTGTTCCGCCGCCGATACCCGCGGGTGACGCTCGACCAGCGGCAGATGGTGACCAGTTGCGACGGCATCACGACCGCCGGCGCGGCGTTCGGCCACATCGACCTGGGGCTGACCCTGATCCGACGGCGCAGTCCCGCGCTCAGCGACCTGGTCGCCAACTACCTCGTCATCGACCAACGGCCCTCCCAGGCCGCCCACACCATGACGAGCACCCTCGCCGCGTGCGACCCCACCGTCGCCGCGTTCGAGCACTGGGCCCGCGCCCACCTCGACCAGCCGCTCAGCGTCAAGGACGCCGCCGCCGCGATCGGAGTCAGCGAACGCACCCTGCAACGCACCACCCGGGCCGTCCTCGGCCTCTCACCCGTCCGCTTCGTCCAGGACCTCCGCGTCGAACAGGCCACCCACCTCCTCCGCACCACCGACCAGACGATCGAGGCGATCGCGCGCCGCGTCGGCTACGAGAGCGCCAACACCCTCCGCGTGCTGCTCCGCGACCGCACCGGCAAATCCGCCACCCAGCACCGCCACAGCTGACCTCACCTCCCCGCCCGCCACCCGCCAACAATCCGCCGCCTGAGAGGTTCCCCCGCCCGGCCGAAAGCGCCCTCGCCCGGGCTGCGACGGGCCCTCCGGCACGCAGCGGGCGGGCTCGGACGTCGCCAAGCACGGCCAGAACCACCGACCAGCGACCGTCGTTCGGCGCGCTAGAGGAATCCGACGGTGGAGGTGTCAACGTTCGAGGCGATGTCGGGCGACGCGTCGAGTGCCTCGACGAACCGGGCGACAGGAGAAGGGTCCTTGCCTCGTTCCGCGCCGACCGAGTGCGGTCATCCTGCGGAACGGGCTTCCATACGTGGTCTTACAACCGGAGGTGAGGACCGCAGACGCTGCTGGCGGAACCAAGATGCCACCCCCGGCGGTCGTTGATATGAGGATATCGGCAAGGGGGGATCGGGGATGACTGACAAGGAATCAGCGGCAGACCTCCGTTCGCGCGCGCAGACGCTGCGTTCCTGTGCCACCCGCGCGAGGACGGCGGCGAAGGCACTGGGCACCTATCTCGACGGTGAGGTGAAGACGGCGACAGGTGTCGGACCTGCACTGATCTGGGTGGGCCCGTACGCGACCGACACCACCTCGACGCTTCAGCAGCGGCAGGCGTCGCTTCAGCGGATGGCCTCGGAACTACTCGTCGACGCCAAGCGGTGGGAGGGCGAGGCCGGCCACCTGGAGGACCGGGCGCAGAAGAAGCACGGAGCCCACTGATGGGTTTCGAGTCGCTTCGATACTCAATGACGCGCAGGGCGCGTTGGACCCAGGGAAGCGGGCCACGCTCAGTCCGGACCTGGAGAAGGTGCGGCTCGGCGGTTCGGCGGGGCCGGCTTCGGTCTCCGGTGACCCGCGCTCCTCCAATCCGCTGAGCCCGGGGGGTACTGGGCTGTTCGGTGCGACCGGTATGGGGTTACCGGGTTCGCTACAGGTGGAACTTCCCACGCTGGCACAGGAGATGAGGAGGCGTGTCGGCAAGGCGGAGGAGGCGGCGAAGCACCACGGCTACGGGCAGGGAATTCTGCCGGTGGATGCCTTCAACGGCGTGACGCCGCAGCCGAAACCGAAGCCGAAGAAGAAAAAGAAGAAGGGCTGGTTCTCCAAGTACGTCACGGACCCCATCAAGCATGGTGTCGAGGACGTCGGCGGCTACATGGGGTCGGTCTTCACCTGGCGCAACATGCTGGATGCGGGGTCCACGGCGCTGGGCCTGTTCATGATGAGCCTGGCCGGGGGCATGGAGGCCGGCGGGGTACTCCTGGATGCCACCGGTGTCGGGGCGCCAGCCGGTTTGGCGGTGAACGTCGCGGGTGCGTTCGTGTTCACCGCGGGTGGCGCGATGGCTCTGGCCGGGGCCGGTGACTTCATCACCCGCATGTCCGAAGGGGATGTGCAGAACGCCTGGGCCAGGGGCGGGAAACAAGGCTCGTCGAAGGGGGACATCAAGGGGAAGCCTGTCTCGCAGGAAGAGCAGGACGCCTTCGAACGGAGCCAGCAGGATCTGGAGAAACTCAGCAGAAACAAGCAGATCGCCCAGGTCAAGAAGGGCGTCGAGAAGGACGGTCAGAAACTCAAGCCCGAGGGTGCGCTCACGTCGGGAGCGAAGCACGGAATCGATTGGGAAGGAGGGCCCGAAAGGGCGTCGGACAGCGGGAATCCGCAAGGTCGCTTCGGTAGTGCTGCAGATGTTCACTTCGCCACCGAGAAGGGCATGGAATTGAAGCCCGGGACGAGTGGATACTTCGAACTTCCCTCGGGGAACGATTGTATTGAATACATGCCGGACGGTACGATAAGGAAGCCCAACGCCGTCTGGGTGAAGCGCCTGAAAACTGGCGTTATCCATGCTTACCCGACCACGATTGGATGACGATGGCCTTCTGGATTCAGACCGGGGACCCCGAGGTCAAGACGGCCGGAGGCGAGGTCGTCCTGGACATCGGAGACGCGCTCGTCGCCGTCTACCCTGACCATGCGGAGCGTCTGATCATCGGGTGGAACCGGGTGCCGGTCGTCGTCAACTACTGTGACGACTTGCGCTACTTCGTGGACGACCTTGTCGAACTTCTCGAGGAACTTCGGTCGGACGATTTCGTGCAGGCCGAATTGACCACCGGGGCGGCTGACTTCTTCGCCGTATGGTCGCTGCGTCCGGATGGGGAGAATCTGGTCATCGACTCCCGCTGGCAGAACATCGTCGGAAACTACGAGTTCCTCCTCAACGAGCGTTCTCAACTCACCGTGCGCAGAGCGGATTTCGTTGCCGAGTGGCTGAAGGTGATCCGCCGCATCGTGGATGACATCACTGCCCGGTCCGTCTCCATGGAGATCGACGAGACCTTCCTCCGTGCGAAGGCGCTGCTCGTCGACAGCGGAGACACGACCGGTGCCGCCGGCGCGACCGATGGCGCGTGAGTCGTGACCCAACCCGACATCTTCGCGCCGGGCACCGAATGGCTGCCGGAGCTGCGAACCCTGCTGGAGGCGTACCGCTCGGTGCCGGTGCCGGCGGAGGAGTGTTTCGTCGACACGGAGGACATGCCGTCGCGGGGCATGTGCAGCTATCTGCGGGTGGCGGTGTACTACCCGTTGCGCTGCTTCCGCGTCACGCGGGAGATCATGGAAGTGGTCCATCTCGGCGTCGATCACTGGGACGTCTCGGCCGCGCTCGCCCGGATGCCGCCGCTGGTACCGCCGCGCGGCAAGATCCGCGTGGAGTGCCTGATGCTGATGGTCCCGTATCTGACGGCTTTCGAGAACGAGGGATACCGGGTGGCCCCGGCCGTGCCCGACACCCGTTGGGAGTGGCGGGAGCGGTTCCCCAACCTCCAGCGTCTGGTCGCCCGTGGCGGCCTGGACTCCGCGGGCGCGGTGGCGGCCGAGCCGCGGGCGGATGAGCCGACGGCGCAACCGGAGGACTTCCGCATCGCGGCGGCGCGCCGCGAATTCGACGAACTGCGGGGCCTGTGGCCCGAGGGCGAGGCGGACTGGAGAGCCGCCGCCGATGGTCTGCGGGCCACTGGAGTCCCGGCTGGCGGGCCCCTCCGAGCATGGTTCGAACACCTCGACGGGGAGGCCGCCGCGCGCCTGGAAGCTGCCGGATACCAGCCCCCCGCCGCCCCCAACCCGGCCTACCCCGCGCACGACATCCGTGCCCTGTGGTGATTGGCCGGTACCTGCGGGGGCGTTGATGCCCGCCCCTCGTCGGCGAGCACCAATGTGACGTGCAGGACCGCGCTGCGCCCCGGTTCGGGTGTGCGGCATCCTCACCCCCGAACCGGCCCGCGAACCGTCGGTGCGGCGCGGTCAGGGAGCCGACCACTCGATCAAGGGCGGCCCGACAGCGGCGCACAACGGGTTGCCCCGTACGTCGGTGAGCCCCAGCCTCCCGACCAGCGCGCCCCGCGCGACAGCCGCTTCGAGGACCTCGCGATCCACGCCGTTGAACAGCAGCTTCGCCCGCCGGAACATCGCGAAGCCGCGGTCCGGCTCGACCGTCCCCCAGGACAGGTAGACGAATCGGCCCCCGGGCCGGCCCTGCACATACGGCCCGCGCAGGTCCCATCCACCCCCGACCGCCGTGGCCGTGACCTCCAACTCCCACACCACCGACGGCGCGTCCCCCGGCACCAGGCCGAGCAGCTCACCCGGGTGCCCCCGGCGCTGCACACCGACATGAACGTTCTGGTACCCCGACGGAGCATCCGGCGACGGCCCGCACTCCCGCCCCGGCAGTTCCCGCCCCTCGATCCGCACCAGCATCACCCCATCATCCGCCTCCCGACACCTCGCCGGCCGGGAAGACCGTGACGTGTCGTCCGTGCCGGGCTGTCCGTCGGCGTGCGACCCCCGCCGGTGAACTCGCGCACCTGGTGATGCTCGTGGACGCGCCGCTGTTCACGGGCGGTGTCGGTGCGAGCCGTTAGCGTGGCGTGGGTGAGGACGGGGAGCGCGGATACGGTTCTGGTCGTGGTGCGGGGCAACAGCGCGTCGGGGAAGTCGTCGGTTGCGGCGGGGCTGCGGGCGGGGTTCGGGCGAGGGCTGGCGATCGTCGGTCAGGACAACCTGCGGCGTACGGTGCTGCGGGAGTGGGACCGGCCGGGGGCGTCGAACGTCGGCCTGATCGGCGTGGTGGCGCGTTACGCGCTGGACCACGGCTTCCACGTGGTCGTGGAGGGCATCCTGTACGCCGACCACTATGGCGCGATGCTGGCCGAGTTGATGTCCGACCACCGCGGCGGAACGTACGCGTACTACCTGGACGTGCCGTTCGAGGAGACGCTGCGCCGGCACGCGACGAAGCCTCAGGAGGGGGAGTACGGCGAGGCGGAGATGCGCGGCTGGTACCGCGCGGCCGACCTGCTGCCCGGCGGCGGTGAGACGGTCATCGGCGCGGACAGCGCTCTGACGGCGAGCGTCGAACGGATTCTGCGCGAGACGGGCCTGGGAAGTTGGGCGGCCGGGGAACGGTGAGGGCGGCCGCCCCGACACCGGCTGCCGGATGTACGAGTCCGCCAACCGCCCCGTGCTCGACGGGTCGCGTCACGCGTCGCGCTCGGTATCGCCTCTCGGTCCGTGGTTCAGAAGGAGCTGAGAAGTTGGCGTGGAAGGCTGCGATCTCCTTCCGAGCGAGGTGGGCCGGCGACTGCCGCTGCTCGCCGCGCTCGTCACCTTCCGTGGAGAAACGCCCATGAGCCTGACGCACATAGACGGACTGCCGGCGCACATCCTGTTCGTGCACTTCGTGGTGGTGCTGGTGCCGTTGACGGCGCTGGCCGCGGTGGTGTGCGCGGTGCAGCCCAGGTACGCCCGGCGCTTGGGGCTGGTGCTTCCGCTGCTGGGACTGGTGACGTTGGGGCTCGTGCCGGTCACCACGCACGCGGGTGAGTGGCTGCAGTCCCGGGTGGGCAACGACCCGCTCATCCGCAAGCACACGGAGTTGGGCGACGGTCTGCTGCCCTGGGCGATCGGTCTGTTCCTGGTGACGCTCGGGGTGTGGTGGCTGGGGCGGCGCCTTGCGCGGCCCGTGGAGGCGGCAGCGGACGGCCCCGCGGCCGGTGGCGCGCGGTGGAGGTCGCCGGCGTCGCTGCGTACGGTGGCCGCGGTGCTGGCCGTCGTCGTGTCCGCCGGTGCCGTCGTGGACGTCTACCGGATCGGGGAGTCCGGCGCGAAGGCGGCCTGGCACGACAACTACGACAAGTCCGCCGGTGGCCAGCACGGCTGACGGCATGTCAGGGCGGGCGTTGGTGCCGGACGACGGTGCGGCGCCACCGGACTTCCCGGTATCACCCGGCACCCCGGCGTCACCGGCACCCGGGCGTCACCCGGCACCCGGGCGGCGCCCGGGCAGAGTGACGGTGAACGAGGTCCGGCCCGGCCGGCTGCGTACCTCCGCGGTGCCGCCGTGAGCCGTGGCGACCGCGTGGACGATCGCCAGGCCGAGACCGGCTCCGTGGCCCTGGGGCCCGGGACGGGTGTGGTCGGCGCGGGCGAATCGCTCGAAGACCGTGTCGAGGATGTCCGCGGGGATGCCGGGACCGTCGTCCTCGACCACGAGGCGGGTGCTCGCCCGGTCCTGGCGGAGCCGGACGGTGACGCGGGTGCCGGCGGGGGTGTGCTGGTGGGCGTTGGCCAGCAGGTTTCCGGTGATCTGCTGCAGCCGCAGCGGGTCCCCGGTGGTCGTGATCGGGGCCTCCGGCAGGTCGAGGACCCAGCGGTGGTCGGGCCTCGTGGCGCGCGCGTCGTCGACGGCGTCCAGGACGAGCCGGGTGAGGTCGACCGGGTCGCGGGCCAGTGGCCGGCCGGCGTCGAGGCGGGCGAGCAGCAGCAGGTCGTCGACCATGCCACCCATCCGGACCGACTCCGCGGTGATCCGTTCCAGCGCGCGCGTCACCCCGGGCGGGACCGGTTCCGGGTGGAGGCGGGCCAGTTCGGCGTGGCCGCGGATGGAGGCGACGGGGGTGCGCAGCTCGTGGCTGGCGTCGGCGGCGAACCGGCGCAGCCGCTCCTCGCTGGCGTGCCGCCTGCCCAGCGCGTTCTCGACATGGCCGAGCATCCGGTTGAGCGCGATGCCGACCTGCCCGACCTCGGTGCGCGGGTCGGTGTCCGGTACCCGGTCGGGCAGGGCCACCTCGCCGCTGGCCAGCGGCAGCGCGGTCACCGAGGCCGCGGTGGCGGCGACCCGGCGCAGCGGCCGCAGGGACCAGCGCACCCAGAACGCCCCGGCCGCGCCCGCGACCAGCAGCGCGCCACCGAAGACGGCGCCCTCCACCGCCACCAGGCGGGTCACCGCGTCCTCCACCCCGCTGAGCGGCAGCCCGGTCACCAGAACGTCCCCGTCGTCGCCGTCGACGGCCTTCACCCGGTAGTCGTCCAGGGCCGACAGCTCCAGCCGGTGGCTGCGGCCGTCGACCGGGACCGCGGCGATCGCCGCCTTGTCGCCGGCCGTCAGGGTCACGGACGTGTCGGCCCCCGACCGTACGATGCCGGCCGCGGTGACCTTTCCGTGCAGGAGCCGGGCGCCGAACGTACCGGGCGCCTGGCGGCGGGTGTCCACGTGCGCGTTGTCGGCGTCCGGCTCGCCCGGCCCGCGGTGTTCGAGGCTGGCCGGGAACGTCCCGCCGGCCTGGGTGAGCTGCTGGTCCAGCCGGTCGGTGAGGAAGGAGCGCAGCGTGAGGACGGCCGCGATCCCCACCGCGGCGCAGCTCACCGCGAGGAGCACCACCAGGCCCCAGATGAGCCGGGCCCGCAGCGTGCGCGGCAGCAGCCGCCTCACTGCGGCGCGGCTTTCAGCACGTAGCCCGCTCCCCGCACGGTGTGGATCATCGGCTCCCGGCCGGCGTCGATCTTCCGGCGCAGGTAGCTGATGTAGAGCTCCACCACGTGGGCCTGGCCGCCGAAGTCGTACGACCACACCTGGTCGAGGATCTGCGGCTTGCTCAGCACCCGGCGCGGGTTGCGCATGAGGTACCGCAGGAGTTCGAACTCCGTCGGCGACAGGTCGATCGCCTCCCCGCCGCGGGTGACCTCCCGGGCGTCCTCGTCGATCGTGAGGTCGCCGACCACCAGCAGCGCCGCGTCGTCGCGCTCCCGGGTCATCCCTGCACGGCGCAGCAGGCCGCGCAGCCGGGCGAGGACCTCCTCCAGGCTGAACGGCTTGGTGACGTAGTCGTCCCCGCCGGCGGTGATGCCCGCGATCCGGTCCTCGACGGAGTCCCGCGCGGTGAGGAAGAGCACACACACGTCGGGACGGGCCGCCCGCAGGCCACGCAGCGCGGTCAGCCCGTTGCCGTCGGGCAGCATGATGTCGAGGACGACCGCGTCGGGCTGGAAGTCCCTGCCCTCGGCGAGGGCGGTCGCGAGGTCGCCCGCGGTACGCACCTGCCAGCCCTCGTAGCGCAGCACACCGGCCAGCACCTCGGTGAGGTCGGGCTCGTCGTCGACCACGAGCACCCGGACCGGTGAGCCGTCGGGCCTGGTGAGGGGCGCGGGCTGAACGCGCGGGGCGAATTCCATGGTCCGTCCAGCATCCCCCGGCACGGCGGTGGCGTGGCGCACCACTTCCTCTGAATCGGCTCTGAACCTTCTCAATCCGCTGTGACTCCCGCCCCGGAACGCGGTCTCAGAGCCGATTGAGAGGTTTCCCCCGCACAGTGGCCGTGCAGGGCGAAGGAAAGGACATTCCGCATGACCACCACCTACGGTCCGCGCCAGGCGCGGCACGCGGTGGCACCGCCAGGGCGGCGGCGCTCCCCGGCGGGACCGGTGCTCGCCCTCGGCTGGGCGGGCGCGGCCGCGGTCCTGGCGCTGTGGTGGCAGGACACCGGCGCCGTCGTCGGCACCGCGGACTGGCTGATCGGCGCGGGCCGGATCGCCGGACTGCTCTGCGGCTACACCTGCGTGCTGCTGGTCGGCCTGATGGCGCGGGTCCCCGTGCTGGAACAGGGCGTGGGCAGCGACCGGGTGGCCCGCTGGCACGCCGCGCTGGGCCGCTACACGGTGTGCCTGCTGCTCGCGCACGTCACCTTGATCCTGTGGGGCTACGCGGTACAGGCCCACACCGGCGTGGTCGGCGAGACCACGACGGTCGTCCTGACCTATCCCGACATGCTCAAGGGCACCATCGGCGGGGCGCTGCTGATCGCCGTCGGTGTGGTCTCCGCCCGGGCGGTACGCCGCAGGGTCCGCTACGAGACCTGGTACTACCTGCACCTGCTGACCTACCTGGCGGTCTTCCTCGCCTTCTGGCACCAGCTCGCCCTCGGCGCGGACTTCTCCTCCCACCCCCTGGCCCGAGGCTTCTGGTACGCGCTGTACGGGGCGGCCGCCGCGGCCGTGCTCTGGTACCGGGTCGCGGCGCCGCTGCGGCTGAACCTGCGGCACCGGCTCCGGGTGGCGCGGGTGGTCCAGGAGACGCCGGAGGTGGTGTCGGTGATCGTGCGCGGCGAGCGGCTGCCGCAACTGGCCGCCCGGCCGGGGCAGTTCCTGCGCTGGCGCTTCCTGGCCCCCGGGCTGTGGTGGACCGCCAGCCCCTACTCGCTGTCCACGGCGCCGCGGCCGGACCTGCTGCGTATCACCGTCAAGGCGGTGGGCGACCACAGCGCGGCACTCGCCCGGCTGCGGCCCGGCACCCGGATCTGGGCCGAGGGGCCGTACGGCGCGCTGACCGCGGACCGCAGGACCCGGCAGAAGGTGCTGCTGCTCGCCGGCGGGGTCGGGGTGACGCCGCTGCGGGCCCTGTTCGAGTCGCTGCCCGCGCGGCCCGGCGACCTGACCCTGATCTACCGGGCCCGCACGGCCGGGGACCTGGCGCTGCGCGGCGAGCTGGAGGCGATAGCCCGCTCCCGCGGCGCCCGCCTGCACTACCTGCTCAACGAAGCGGACGGCCGCAGCCCGCGGCTGACCGCCGACTTCCTGGGCGCCGCCGTCCCCGACGTCGCCCAGCACGACGTCTACCTGTGCGGACCGCCCGGCATGGCCCGCGCGTCGTACGAGGCGCTGCGCACCGCCGGGGTACCGGCCCGCCACATCCACCACGAGTCGTTCGAACTGTGAGGCGCCCGTGAACAGCCTCGCCGGCCGCCCGTCGCGGCGGGTCCTGCTCAGCACGCTGGTGACCGTCAGCGGTGTGCTGCTCCTGCTCGGTCTCAAGCCGCACACGACAGCGGGGGCGGCGGGGGTGGCCGGAGCACCCGGTGCGGCCGGTGCGGGCGGTGCGGCCACCCCACCCGCCGTCCCCGCCCCGTCCGCCTCCGCGACCGCGCCCTCCGCGGGCTCGGGCGATACGACGGGGACCCGCACCGTGGAGGGCGACACGATCCAGACCCGTTACGGGCCCGTACAACTCCGGGTCACCCTGAAGGCCGGCAGGATCACCGCCGTGTCCGCCGTCCAGGTGCCGGACAGCGGTCCCCGGGACCAGGAGATCACCGGCTTCGCCGTGCCCCAGCTCACGCAGGAGGCGATCGCCGCGCAGAGCGCGCACATCGACACCGTCTCGGGGGCGACCTACACCAGCGGGGGCTACATCCAGTCCCTGCAGAGCGCCCTGGACAAGGCGGGAAGCTGACGATGGCGGACGACGGCGCCCGGCTGCGCAGGGTCGAGCACACCATGGGCACGGTCTTCTCCTTCGACGTCCGCGGCGCGGGACCGCGCGCCGCCGCGGCCCTCGACGCCGCGGTGGCCTGGCTGCACCACGTGGACGAGACGTTCTCGACGTACCGGCCCGCGAGCCAGATCAGCCGGCTGGCGGCCGGGACGCTGGCGCTGTCGGCCTGTTCGCCCGAGGTGTGGGAAGTGCTCCGGCTCTGCGAGGCCGCCGAACGCCGCAGCGGCGGCTGGTTCAGCGCGCGGTACGCGGGCGACTTCGACCCCACCGGACTGGTCAAGGGATGGGCGGTGGAACGGGCCGCCGCGATGGTCTCCTCCGCCGGCGCCGACGCGGTGTGCGTCAACGGCGGCGGCGACGTGCAGGTGCACGGCGGCCCCTGGCGGATCGGGGTGAGCGACCCGCTGCGCAGGGGCGCACTGGCCACCGTCGTGCACGCCGACGGCGAACTCGCCGTCGCCACCTCCGGCCCCGCCGAACGCGGCTGCCACATCGTCGACCCCGCGACCGGCCGCCCGCCGGCCGCCGCGCTCGCCTCGCTGACCGTGGTCTGCCGCGGCCTGACCGACGCCGACACGTACGCCACCGCCGGCTACGCCATGGGCGAGAGCGCCCGCGCCTGGCTGGGGTCCCTGCCCCACACCCGGTCCTTCGCGGTCACCGCGGACGGCAGCACGTGGAGCACCGGCGGGTCCGGCGACTGATCCTGCACCCGCGCGTCCCGATCACCGGTCCGCGCGTCCCGTTCCCCCACCCGCGCATCCCGCCGGCAACCCCCGCCGCACCGCCGACGGGAAGGCGCCGCACCCCGTCCCGTTTCGGCGGTCGGCCGGCGATCACGCGCCGGCTTCCGGGGCGATCTCCTCGATCAACCCCTCGACCAGGGCCCTGATCTCGTCGCGGATCGGACGGACGGCCTCGACGCCCTGCCCGGCCGGGTCCGCCAGCTTCCAGTCGAGGTAGCGCTTGCCGGGGAAGACCGGGCAGGTGTCACCGCAGCCCATGGTGACGCACACGTCCGACTCCCGTACCGCGTCGCTGGTGAGGATCTTGGGGGCCGCGTCGGAGATGTCGATGCCGACCTCCTTCATGGCCTCGACGGCGGCGGGGTTGACCGCGTCGCCGGGTGCGGAGCCGGCGGAGCGGACCTCGACGCGGCCGCCGGCCAGGTGGGTCAGCCAGGCGGCGGCCATCTGGGAGCGGCCGGCGTTGTGGACGCAGACGAACAGCACGGACGGCTTGGGGCCGGGCGTCTCGGTCATGGGAGGCTCTTTCGTCTCGTGGGCGGCACCGCTGCAACGACATCAGCGACCGCTGGCATCAGCAAGCGATGATGTGACAGTATCAGTGCATGCTGACTTCAGTCGATGCTGATGTGATCCGGGTGCTGGGCGATCCGCTCCGCCTGCGGATCGTGACTCTCCTGGCGCGCGAGACGCTGTGCACGACGCACCTGGTCGAGGAGACCGGGGCCAAACAGACCAACCTGTCCAACCACATGAAGGTGCTGCGCGAGGCCGGTCTGGTGGAGACCGAGCCCTGCGGCCGGTTCACCTACTACAAGCTCAAGCCCGAGGTCCTGGCCGGACTGTCGGAGCAGTTCGCGCAGCTCGCCGCGTCCGCCGTCGCCGCCGGGCAGAACAAGAGGTCCTGCCCGTGACCGCCGCGGAACCCGCCACGCCGGCCGCCGACGGCGGTGCTCCGGTGGCCGCCGGGACCGGCTCCGTGGTGAGGAGGCTCTCCGCCCTGGACCGCTACCTGGCGGTGTGGATCGTGATCGCCATGGCCGTCGGCATCGGCTTGGGCCGGGCGATCCCCGGCCTGAACAGTGCCCTGGCCAAGGTGGAGATCGGCGGGGTGTCCCTGCCGATCGCGATCGGGCTGCTGGTCATGATGTACCCGGTGCTGGCGAAGGTCCGCTACGACCGCCTCGACCGGGTCACCGGCGACCGCAAGCTCATGGCGTCCTCCCTGGTCGTCAACTGGATCGTCGGACCCGCGGTGATGTTCGCCCTCGCGTGGTCGTGCCTGCCGGACCTGCCCGCCTACCGCACCGGCCTGATCATCGTCGGCCTGGCCCGCTGCATCGCCATGGTCGTCATCTGGAACGACCTCGCCTGCGGCGACCGCGAAGCCGCCGCCGTGCTGGTCGCGCTCAACTCCGTCTTCCAGGTCCTCGCGTTCAGCCTGCTGGGCTGGCTCTACCTCGACGCGCTGCCCCGGTGGCTCGGCCTGGGCGACGGCCAGGGCCTGGACGTACCGGTGTGGAAGATCGCGGTCAACGTCGCGGTCTTCCTCGGGGTGCCGCTGCTGGCCGGGTTCCTCACCCGCCGCGTCGGCGAGCGGAGGATGGGCCGCGACGCCTACGAGGCCGGGTTCCTGCCGAGGATCGGGCCGTGGGCGCTGTACGGGCTGCTGTTCACGATCGTCGTCCTCTTCGCCCTCCAGGGCAGGACGATCACCCGCGAGCCCGGCGACGTGGCCCGCATCGCGCTGCCGCTGCTCGCCTACTTCGCCATCATGTTCTTCGGCACGTTCGCGCTCGGCAAGAGCCTCGGGCTGCCCTACGACCGCACCGCCACGCTGGCGTTCACCGCGGCCGGCAACAACTTCGAGCTGGCTATCGCGGTCGCCATCGCGACCTTCGGCGTCACCTCCGGCCAGGCCCTGTCCGGCGTCGTCGGCCCGCTCATCGAGGTCCCGGTCCTCATCGGACTGGTCCATGTCGCCCTCGCCCGGCGGGAGAAGTTCGGAGCCGGGGAGACGGCGACCGCGCCTTGACCCGCGGGCCCCTTGACCCGCGGGTCCCTCGGCCCACACCGGCGGCTCCGCGTCAGGAACGCAGATCGAGCAACGCGGACATGCCCGCCACCACCGACGGCTCGACGGTGTAGTACACCCACGTGCCGCGTCGCTCGGAAGTGAGAAGTCCGGCCTCGCGGAGCTTCTTCAGGTGGTGGGAGACGGTCGGCTGGGAGACCCCGACGTCCTGGATGTCGCACACGCACGCCTCGCCGCCCGGGTGCGACGCGATCTTCGAGAACAGCCGCAGCCGCACGGGGTCGGACAGCGCCTTGAACATCGCGGCCATCTTCTCCGCGTCGGCGGCCGACAGCTCGCCCGCGGTGATCGGCGGGCAGCACGGCACCGCCGGGGTGTCCTGGAGGACCGGCAGCTCGACCATCCCAGAGTTCGACATGTGTCTATGTTGACACTCGTCAATAAGAGAGGCAACCTTCGATATATCGACGGACATCGAAACAGCGGCGCGGTCTCCGCACCGGGTCGCGCTGGAGGAAGGGCACAGTCATGCCAGCACCCGCCACCACCGAGCCGCCGGTCGTCGTCATCGGCGCCGGCCCCATCGGGCTCGCCGCAGCCGCCCACCTGGTCGAGCGCGGCCTGACCCCGCTGGTCCTGGAGCGCGGCCCGGCCGCCGCGGACGCGGTACGCGGCTGGTCCCACGTGCGGCTGTTCTCCACCTGGGCCGAGCTGACCGACCCCGCGGCCGAGAAGCTGCTCACCCCCGCCGGCTGGGTGAAGCCGGACCCGGGCACGTATCCGACCGGCGGAGACTGGACCGGACGCTACCTGCAACCGCTCGCCGATCTTCTCGGCGACGCGGTGCGCTACGGCGCCACCGTCACCGGCGTCTCCCGCCTCGGCCGGGACCGGATCGTGGACGCCGACCGTGACAGCGGGCCCTTCACCGTGCACTACGCCCTCGCCGACGGGACGGAGGAGCGGGTGCTCGCCCGCGCGGTGATCGACGCCTCCGGCACCTGGTCCCTCCCCTCGCCCGCGGGCGCCGACGGCCTGCCGGCCCTCGGCGAACACGCCGCGGCCGGCCGCATCTCCTACCGCGTCCCCGACCTCCACGACCCGGCCGTCCGGGCCCGGTACGCGGGCAGGCGCACCGCGGTCATCGGCTCCGGCGCCTCCGCCTTCACCGCGCTGGCCTCGCTCGCCGAACTGGCGAAGGCCGGCGACGGGCCGGGCACGCACGCGGTGTGGCTGCTTCGTCGCGGCATCTCCGGCTCGACCTTCGGCGGCGGCAGCGCCGACCAGCTCCCCGCCCGCGGCGCTCTCGGCCTCGCCGCGAAGGCCGCGGTCGACCACGGCCACGCGGACGCCGTCACCGGGTTCCGCACCGAAGCGATCGAACGCGACGCCGACGGCAGGCTGGTCGTGATCGGCGACGACGGGCAGCGCCTGGAGCCGGTGGACGAGGCGATCGTCCTGACCGGCCTGCGGCCGGACCTGGGCTTCCTGTCCGAACTGCGCCTCGGCCTGGACGAACGCCTCCAGGCCCCGCTCGCCCTCGCGCCGCTCATCGACCCCAACCAGCACTCCTGCGGCACCGTCTACCCCCACGGCCACCGCGAACTGTCCCACCCCGAGACCGGGGTCTACCTGGTCGGCATGAAGTCCTACGGCCGCGCCCCGACGTTCCTGGCGATGACCGGCTACGAACAGGTCCGCTCGGTCGTCGCCGCCCTCGCCGGCGACCTCGAATCCGCCGATCGGGTCGAACTCACCCTCCCCGAAACCGGGGTCTGCGGCGGCGCCGGCCTCTTCGACGACCCCGCCGCCGAGCAGGGCGGCGGCGGATGCTGCGCGCCCGCGCCCGTCGCACAGTTGGTGCAGATCGGCGCCTCCGCCCCGGCGTCCGCCGAGGGCGAGGAGGGTCCGGCGGGCGGCTGCTGCGGCTGACGGTTGACGGTTGGCACCGACGCATCGCTGACGACGTGGAAGGGCCGCCCCGGCGGTGTGCCGGGGCGGCCCCTGGGTGACGGTGCCTCGGATCAGGACGTGGTGTGCGCGTGACGGTGGCGCAGGGCGAGGTACAGCCCGCCGCCGCCGACCAGCAGCACACCTGCGGTGATCCCGAGCGGCAGGGCCGCCGAGTCGCTCCCGGACCCCGTGAAGTCCTGAGTGGCGGCCGAGCCGCCGCCGGTTCCGGCCGACGCGGAGTTCGCGGCAGCCTCCACGGCGGCCGAGCGGTGCAGGTGCCGGACGGACTTCACGGAGCCGTCGCTGTTGAGCAGCACCTGACGGTCGTTCGGGTGCTTGAAGTCGAATGCGCCGGTGAGGTTGCCCGCGCGGGTGTCGAAGGACGCGTCGCCGATCCGGCCCGCGTGCCAGTTGTCCTCGATGAAGCGGGTGATCGAGGCCTGCTCGGTGCGGGTGTGGTCGACCGCGTCGACCCTGCTGTAGGGGGAGACGACCAGCAGCGGCTGGCGGGTGCCGGGGCCGCAGCGGTCGGCGTAGCCGCCCATGGCGGCCGGACCCCCCTGGCACGCCGGGCTGTCCAGGGACTTGCCGTTGGAGCCGGCCGTGGTGTCCTTCGAGCCGTTGGCCACCTTGGCGTAGGCGTGGTCGTACCAGCCGTCGGAGTCGTCGTAGGCGATGACGACCGCGGTGTCCTGCCACTGCGGGGAGGACTGGATGGCGTTGATCTCACTGACCAGGAAGTGCTGCTCGTCGATCGGGTCCGAGTAGCCCGCGTGGCCGTCCTGGTAGGAGGCGGCCTTCAGGAAGCTCACGGCCGGCAGCCTGCCTGCCGAGAGGGCGGCGGAGAAGTCGGTGAGGTCGTAGTTGTGGTTCGCCTGGCCGTTGTGGCCGATCTCGGCCACGTCCTTCGGCGGCAGGTGGTGCGGGTTCGCCGTCGACTTGTAGTACTGGAACGGCGAGTGGTGCGAGCTGTAGTCGACCGAGGCCGCGCCGCCGACGTTGGGATGCGTGGTGCCCTGGCAGTCGGCGTAGTCGCCCTGCTTGCCGTCCCACGCGGTGGAGGGGCGGAAGCCGCCCTGGAACCAGCCCCAGGACACGTCCTTGGCGTTGAGCAGGTCGCCGATGTTCTTGCCGGTCAGCGCCGCCAGCGCGTTGGTGCTGGTGTGGCTGTTGTCGGCGCAGTCGTCGTAGGCCGGGTCCGGGTCGTTGATCATGGTGCCGACGCCCTTGGCGTCCGGCGAGACGACCGCGTACGGGTCGGGGGTGGCGGTCTGCTGGGGGTTCTCGGTGCCGGTCGACGGGTCCATGGAGATCACGCCGTGCGTCTGGCCGGAGACGAGCTCGATCGCACCGGGGGTGGACGGGCCGTACGCCGAGCTGTAGGAGTTGTCGCCGAGCGTGTAGTGCTGGGCGTAGTTCCACAGTGCGGTGACGGTGTTGCCGTCGTAGTAGTCCATCACCAGGCCGGGTTCGCCGAAGAGATTGCCCGAGCACTTGCTGGTCTCGGTGTTCTGCACGTACTGGTCGGACTTGCCGCCGTTCGCGGCGTACTGCTCGGGGCCGTAGGAGTGGTTCTGGTCGCAGGTGACGGCCTGGGACGGGCTCAGCCGGGTCGGCGTGTACTGGTTCGGGTTCTTCGTCAGCAGCCCCGCGTGACGGGCGGTGTCGATGTCCTTGGGCGTGTGCCGGTCGGCCGTGAACGGGGTGCCGTCGGTGTTCGCCGCCACTGGATACGCGCCGAAGTAGTGGTCGAACGACTCGTTCTCGTCGTAGATGACGACCACGTGCTTGATCGGAGTGGCGGTCGCGCCGCCGCCCCCGTGGTGGGCCGTGTCGGCCCCGGCCGGCGCGGCGCCGCCCAGCAGTACGAGCGCCGCCGATCCCGCCAATGCCCCCCAGCGCGCCGCTCGTAGCCGCGAGCTCCCTGGTCTTCCGGTCGTACCGCTCGTCCCACGCATACCTGGTCAGCCTCCGCAGTGTGGTGCTCTTCGGCGTGCCGTCGATGAATGTTCACCTGCTGTACATGATCGTCCCATTGGGAGGAGCATGACAATCCCCCGGCGCGCCGCGTGTCCCCGCCGGAGACGAGCCACCGAGGGCGCCCGCTCAGGCGAGCAGTCCGCGGCCGAGCCAGTCGGTGCGGTCGTTGACGCCGGGTAGTGCGAAGAAGTAGCCGCCGCCGTAGGGGGTGATGTAGTCGACGAGTGGTTCGCCGGCCAGTCGTTTCTGTATGGCGGTGAACTGTCGTTCGAGGTCCTGTTGGTAGCAGACGAAGATGAGTCCCATGTCGAGGTTGCCGTCGTTGTCCATGCCGTGGTCGTAGTTGTAGGCGCGGCGCAGGATGCGGGAGTTGTCGGTTTTCGTGGTGCGGGGGTTGGCCACTCGGATGTGGCTGTCCAGGGGAATGACGTCGCCCATGGGGTCCTGTGCGAATTTGGGTGTGTCGAACTCGTGTGCGCCGTCGAGTGGGGCGCCGGTGTCGCGGGCTCGGCCGAGCATCCGTTCCTGTTCGGTGAGGGAGACGCGGTCCCAGAATTCGACGAGCATGCGGATGAGTCGTACGACCTGGTAGGTCCCGCCGGTGGTCCAGGGGGGTTCGCCGTTGCCGTCGGTCCACAGGAGTTGTCGGGCGATGGTGGGGTCGGTGATGTCGGGGTTGGCGGTGCCGTCTTTGAAGCCGAGGTGGTTGCGGGGGGTGCCGTTGGGTCGGGGTGGGCTGGTGAAGCCGTCCATGCGCCAGCGCACTTGCATGGCGCCGCGGGTGTGGCGGGCGATGTCGCGCAGTGCGTGCAGGACGGTGTCCGGGTGTGGGGCGCTGAGTTGGAGGCTGAGGTCGCCGTGGCACCAGTCGGGTTGGAGGTCGTCGTCCGCGAAGGCGGGCATCGTGGTCAGCCGTAGCGGTTTGCGGTCCGCCAGTCCGAACCGGCTGTCGAAGAGCGACGCGCCGACCCCGGCGGTGACCGTCAGGCCGTCGTGCGGGACCTGGGGGCCGAGCGTGCCGCTGTCCGAGGGCGAGTCGGTGATGCCCAGTGCCGCCGGGGTGCCACCCGTGGTCAGGAACCGGGCCCGCTCGGTCAACGCGCGCAGGAGATCGGTGAGTTCGCGGCGGTCGGCGGCCGTCACGTCGAAGGACAGGAAGACGCTTGAGGGCTGCACGGCCTGCGTGATGCCTGCCTGATGGACGCCGTGGAAGTCGACCCGCTCCGCCTGCGAGCGACTCGGCGCGGCGGCGGAGACGGAGTCGGCCGTGCCGCCCGCCACCGTGCCGCCCGCCAGCGCGCCGACGCCCAGCGCCGCGCCGCGCAGAAAGCCCCGCCGCCGCAGATCGCCTTCACCCCGCGGGTCGCCTTCACCCCGGGGGTCGCGCGTGCCGGTCGTCATGCCGTCCTCCGAACGTCGAAGATCGCCGCAACCGGGGCGAGTTGTTCCAGCAGGTCGCCGAAGTCGGCGTTGATCCGCTCGCGTTGGGCCCGGGTCAGGTCCCCCAGCGGAGTCCACCGGCCGTCGTGGTGCTGGGCGTCGAGGTCGGCCGCCGCGCGGTCGAGCGCCGCGTTCAGCGCGGCCAGGCCCGTGTCGCGCGGCACCAGCAGGGAGTTGAGCTTGCCCAGGATCTCCCGCGTGCCGTCGATGTCGGCGCGAGCGGTGGCCAGGTTGGTGCCGCTCCCGTAGTCCGTGCGGCCGGTCAGCTCGAACTGCTCGGCGTTCTCGATGATCTCGTGCGCCCGCAGGCCCATGGCCATCGGGTCCATCCGCTGCGTGGACCACGTGGCCCGCAGCGCGCGGACGGCCTTGTCCAGCGCAGCGGCCGGACCGCGCAGCGCTCGGGACGACTCACCGTGCCACAGGCCGTACTCGATCCGGTGGAAGCCGGTGAAGTCCGGGTCCTTGAGCGGGTCCCGGCCGATCGCGGTGGTGCCGTTGATCACGCCGTCCGCGTCGCCGAACGTGTCGTAGGCCGCGCCCATCCGCTCGTACACCAGATGTCCGGCGAGCCAGTCGCGGCGGGCGGCGGCCAGATCGCCGCGGTCGACATCCTCCTTCAACGCGCCCGTGTCGCCGACGAGTTCGGTCATCCGCGTGCCGATCCAGGTCTGGTAGGCCAGGGTCGGCGGGATCAGGTCGTGCTCGGTCACCGGGAGGCCGGCCGGTCCCCGCGGCGCGGTGCCCGGGACCGTGACGGTCGGGCCGGTGACCGCGTCGGTGTCCTCCTGGAGGCACTTGAAGGCGTACGTGCCGCTGCCCAGATCCACCACCATCGGGCGGCTGCCGGCCGGGGCGAGGCCCTCGACCTCGCCGTAGACCTTCCCGGTGCGCGGGTCGATCAGGTCCACATCGGTGGCGGAGGCCGAGGAGTTGTGCAGGTCGAAGACCTGGGTGCCCGAGCGCGGCGTGACCTTCCCGGGGCCGCCCCAGCCCCGCCCGCAGCCGCCCGGCGAGGCGTCCACCGGGGTGTGCCGCAGCCCGTCGGCCGCCAGGGGGTGCCGGTTGTCGGTGCCCGAGTCGTGGTGGCCGGCCGATACCAGCACGCCCGCGGTGATCGCGGCGGCCGCGAGGGCGGCGACGGCCGCCGCGACGATCCGCCGGCGCCGTCCGCCGGGCGCCGCCCCTTTGGCGGCGCGGTCGGGCGGCCAGCCGTGCGCGGGTCCGCCGTCCGCGGACGCGGATTCGGATTCGGGTTCGGGTTCGGCGGGCACCGGACCTCCGGAATCGTGCTCGGCGTTTCGTGGTCGCCGACATGCTAGGACGCCCCGGCGCACTTGCTCATCGGTGCAAACGCCGCGAACCCGCAATTCCGACGGTGCGCTCCTGGTCAAGTGCCTCGGCGGGCCCCGCAGTTCCTCGGAGTCCACCCCCGCCGGCAACGCCTCCAGCGGCGGGTCCAGCCCCAACGGCGCCTCGCACACCCGCCCCAGCGGCGAAACCATGCGCAGCGTCCCGCCGTCGTCCGGCCGGACCAGCGCATGATCGGCCGGCACCTTCAGCGCCGCGTCCGTACTCCCGCTTCAACTGACCTACTGACTGCGCTCGGAGGCACGGTGAGGCGTTGGCCAGCAGGCGCCCTTCCTTGACGGGCCTGCACCGGTCACACTCACGTCGGTCGCGGGGTGACAGGGTGACAGGGTGACAGGGGATGGGGGATGCGTGGCGAGGAAGCGCAAGCGCCGTTCGGCCGCGCGGCGGAGGTACGAGTTCCTGCGGAACACGGTCCTGGCGGGGTGCGCCGTGCTGGTGCTCCTGGTGGCGAACTCCTGGGCGGACGCGTGGCCTTACGTGGCAGGGGTCGCGGGGTTCGGCGTCGTCGGAGGGGTGCTGTGGTGGCTGTGGCGGACGGACCGTCTGCTGCGTGGCGGGGATCGCCGGTGGCGGGAACAGGACGCGATACGGGTGAGGCACCGTTCGCTGGCCGAGGTGGACGCCATGCACTGGCGGGACTTCGAGCGGTACGTGGCGGAGCTGTGCCGGCGCGACGGCTGCACGGACGTGGTGGTCACCGGTAAGTCCGGCGACCTGGGTGCGGATGTGACGGGGACGCTCCCTGACGGACGGCGGCTGGTCGTGCAGTGCAAGCACTACGCCCCGCATCGGTACGTGCCCAGCGGTGACATGCAGAAGTTCGTCGGCACGGCATGGCTGCACCACCAGGCGGATGTCGCGGTGTTCGTGGCCACGTGTCCTTTCGGCAAGGCGGCGCTTGCTCTCGCCGTCCGGCACCGGATTCTGGCCGTCCACCGTGACCTGCTGGGCCAATGGAACACCGGCACCCCGCTCCCGGCCCTCCTCGCCCTCAACGGCACCGGTCAGGGCGACCGAGCCCACCGCAGACGGTGGAAGGACACGTACGGCGCCTGACGGGTTGCCGCCACGAGGAAGCGGAGAACGCGCAGGCCGGTCGGGGCGGGTCCGTCGCGGCACGGGAGGTGAGCGCCTCGGTCCGTCGCCTCAGGGGAGGAACCTCACCTCCGGGAAGGCCGGGCTCGGGCCGTCGAGCAGGCGCTGCCTGCGATGCCGCAGGTGCTGGTCGAAGAACGCGAGGGGGTACGCCTGCTGGATGCGCACGGCCCGGGCCGGGGCGAGGGTGCCGATCCAGCCCTGGAGATCCGCATCACTCATCCCGACGGCTTGTGCGAGTTGCGGGACCAGGACTTGGACGTCGCAGTAGGACGAGTGGATCGCGCCCTCCGCTTGGACGTTGAGCCGCCATCCCCGCAGATGCGACCACAGTTCGGCGACGCTCGGCTGCGTGGCTCGGGTGAACTCGGCGGTCATCAGCATGAACGGCCGGTCCAGGTCGGTGGTGACCGTCGGTTGCATCGGTCCGTCGAAGCTGAGCCCGGCCCGGACGCGCTGGTCCTGGCTCATCACGAGGGTGGTCGCCGTCGCGCCCTTCGACCAGCCGAACATGCCGATGCGATACGGGTCGAGGGCACCGAGCAGGCCGGCCGGCAGCGGCCGCTGCCCGGCGTCGGGATTGCGCCCGGCGGTCAGGTTCTCGACGCAGTCGAGCACGAACACGATGTCCGTTGCGAAGTCGGGTGCTCCCAGACCCGGGGTGTCGAGCGGAACGGTGAGCCGGCCGTCGGGGAACTCGCTGAACGCGTCGTACGTGTGGTCCACCGTGACCACCGCGTAGCCGTGGCTGGCCAGTTCCTGAACCACGTTGGTGGTGTCCGCACGGTGATCGTGCGCGCCGTGCGAGAACACGACGACCGGCAGCCGTCCGTCCGGCCGCAGCACGGGGGCGCCCCCGTGGCCGGCTGTGAGCGGAGCCATCGCGACGTCGGCCGGGAAGCCCGCGTTCGCGAGGAGCGCCCGTGTCACGGCAGGGGACGCATAAGGGGCCAGGGGATACCGCCTGGCGTTCCTGGCCGGGTACCAGACGCTGGCCATCAACTCGCGGTGGCGCCCGGGGCCCGCCACGGGGTCAGGACGCGAGGGGTCGACGAGATGCAGTTGTACGGTGCCCACCGGGTACGGTCCGGTGGGTGCGGGCAGGGTGAGCCGCACCGGGTTCTCGGTGACCGGAGCGGCCGACGCCTGGCGTGCGGCGCCGATCGGCAGGGCGACCCCGGCTGCCAGAGCGGCACCGACCAGGCGGCGGCGCGTCAGGTGGTTCTGGCTGGTGATCGGCGTGTTCGTCACGGACCCTCCCGGGTTTTCTGGGCGGCACCGGGCCACGCCCCGCGTTCGAGGTCGCCTGTCGGCCCGGCGGATTCCTGTTTCTGACCGGCTCAGCGGCTCGGCGGGGTGCGGCGGCCCTGGTGCGGGGCGGACATGAGGTAGGCGAGAACGGCCAGCACCCGGCGGTTGTCGTCGTCGGAGGGGACGAGCTCCAGCTTGGTGAAGATGCTGGTGCTGTGTTTGGACACGGCCTTCTCGCTGATGAACAGCCGGTTCGCGATGGCGCTGTTGGAGCGCCCCTCGGCCATCAGCTCGAGCACTTGGCGTTCCCGCTCCGAGAGCGTGGAGAGGGGTTCGCGTTCGCCGCGGCCACGGCGGCCGAGCAGCTTGACGACCACCTGGGGGTCCATGACGGTGCCGCCCGCGGCGACCGTGCGGATCGCGTCGACAAACTGGTCGTCGCTGAACACCCGGTCCTTGAGCAGGTAGCCGACCCCTCCGGCCTGGTCGGCGACCAGCTCCTGGGCATAGATCTGCTCGACGTACTGCGAGAGCAGCAGGATCGGCAGCCCTGGGATCTGCTCGCGGGCGGACAACGCCGCACGCAGCCCGTCGTCGGTGTGGGTGGGCGGAAGCCTGATGTCAACGATCGCGAGGTCGGGCCGGTGCTCCAGCAGCGCGTCGAGCAGGCCCGGCGCGCTGTCGGTGGCCGCCGCGATCTCGAACCCGCGCGCTTTGAGCAGCCTGACCAGCCCCTCCCGGAGGAGGAAGAGGTCCTCCGCGACGACTACGCGCACGGCACCTCCATGACCACGATCGTCGGTCCGCCGGACGGGCTGCTGACCGCCAGGATGCCGTCGAACGCGGCCAGCCGTCGCTCCACCCCGGCCAGTCCGCTGCCCCGGGTGGGATCGGCTCCGCCGACCCCGTCGTCGACCACCTCGATGCGCAGCAGCCCGTGCGTGCGGGCCAGCCGGATCTGCACGGCACGCGCCGAGGCGTGCCGGACGGCGTTGGTCACCACCTCGGCGATGGCGAAGTAGCAGGCCGACTCCAGCGGTGCGTCGAGCCGTTCGGGTACATCGATCTCGGTCCCACAGGGCAGCGGCAGCTCCAGCGCCAGCGCCCGGACGGCCTCCGCCAGGCCACGGTCGGCCAGCATCGGCGGGTACATCCCCCTGACCAGGCTGCGTAGTTCCTCCAGCGCCGCCGCGGAGGCGACGCGAGCCTCCACGACCAGCGCGGTGGCCTCGTGCGGACTGCTGAGGATCATCTCCTCGGCGACCCTGAGGTTCATCCCGATGGCGACCAGCCGCCCCTGCGCGCCGTCGTGCAGGTCACGCTCGATCCTGCGCAACTCGGCGGCCGCGGAGCTGACCGCCTCGGCCCGCGTCTCGGCCAGCTCCCGCACCCGCCGGGTCAGCGCCGGATCGGGACCCCGCCCGAGCAGCCGCAGGGAGTCCGGCAACACGGTCAGCGGCAGCAGCCAGAGCCCGAGGGCCAGCAGCACGGCCCCCTGGATCCCGCCGAGGACCGACGCGTGGTGAGCCATCTCCAGGGGGAGGGGCGGCGTCGGCCCGCTCGGGGAGCCGAACTTCTCCACCACCACCGAGGACGGCCCGAACCCGCCCTGGGCGACGTCGTACGCCCCGATCCCCACCAGGCCCAGGGCGGCCAGATCCGCCGCCGCCCGCGGCCACCGCACCAGCCCCAGCACGACGGCCACCAGCAGTGCCGGCCCCACCACATAACCCGTCGCCGCAGGCCCGATCCCGGTTCCCGGCGGCGCGCCCTGCCACAGATCGAGGCCGAGAAGGTCACCGGCCATCACCACGACGGCGGGCAGGAGCAGCGCCCAGCGCGCGGACCTCTCCGCGTCGGCTCCGGCCAGCCGCGCAGGCCCGCCGTTCGCCGGCCGGACCAGACCCGCCCCGGCGAAGGCGGCGAGCACCAGGATGCTCACGCTGCTCGCCAGGATGTTCAGCGCTGTCCGGCCCGAGGAGGCGGAATGCGTCAGCCAGTACGTCCCCACCAGCAGTTCGCCCGTCCCCACGGCGACCACGGGCAGTACCCACCGCCTGGGCGCGCGCGCCGACGGGAGCAGCACGGTGGTCAGCAGACCGGCCATCAGCAGCGCCGCCGGGAGCAGCCCGACGGGTTCCAGATCCGGCACGGTGATCATGTAGCCGGTCCCTCCGCGGCCGGGATTGTGCAGGGCGAGCAGCAGAACCGGCACGCCGCCGTACGCTGCCGCACCCACCAGCCCTGCGACGACCGGCCAGCCGATCCTCCCAACCGGTCGCGCGCCAACCGTCGTTCGGCCCCGCGCCTGCTCCGCCCTGAATGCCAGCACAGCACAGACCGCGGTCAACGCCACGATCACGCTTTGCGGCCAGGGCGTCCCGCCCACCGGAAACGGCCACATGTCCACCCCGTCCACCCCCTCGTCCCGTTGTCCAGGTCACGCGCCGTGGCCTCGTGACCATGCTGCTGGGAAGGGAATGGCAGGCGCCATGGACCGGAACCTACTTCTGAGGTGGGCAAACACCTACCTCTCCCCCGTCTTCGACGTATACGGTCCCGGACGCCACTGAATGAGACCAGAACCGAGACCGGGACCTACCCGTCTTCCCGCTGCTCCGGCGTACCTATACCGAGAGGTGCGGCGGGTGTTGGGCGAGGCGGCGGCCGAGCGGACGTACCTTCTGGGTGGATGGCCCGCGACAACGGCGAACGCGGTATCGCCGGCGCTACCTGACACACCCTCTGCGCGGGTCCGACGAGTCCTGCAATCTTGCCTTCGGCACCCACGTTCCGGCCGACCAGGCCACCCTCCCGGGCAACACCGAGGAAGCACTGGCTCCGGCCGGCCGCGCCGGACTCGCCAGGGGCGCCTCGCCGGCGTGCCTGGCTGATCCGTAAGTCTTTACCCGAGATCTGGGACGGCGCTGGCGTGGGCGGCAAGGACGCGCCAGGTGCCGTCAGCGTGAATCCAGGTGCGGGTGTAGCGAAGGCGCGCCTTGAACGGATGTCCTCCAGCGGTGCCCTCAAGCCCGGCCAGTACGTGGGTGATCCCGGTGGAGTCCACCACGGTCACGTGCAGGTCCTGCTGGTCGAAGACCTCGACGGCCAGGGTCCGGGACCTGTGCGCTCCCAGGTCCTCCTCCTTCGTCATGGTGCTGCCGTCAGGTCCCGTGTAGATGACACGGTCGTCCAGGAGCAGGTCCAATGCCTGCGCATCACCTGATCGAACAGCGGCCTGCAGCCTCTGCTCGGCATCGTGGAGAGCGGCTTCAAGAGCCACCTGGTCCATCCCCATCCCGATCCTCCTTGCCTTGCCGGCCTGCGAATCTTCAGCCGATCGCGACGGCACACGCGGCGCGGGTCCAACGGGCACCGCACCGACGGGGGTGACGGAGACCGCTGAAACGGCCATCGTCACACCGCTGACCAACCAACCGCACCCCGAACCATCACCACAGCACAAGACCTGCCCCGACCTGATCTCGGTCGGACTCGCGTCCTGACTGGTCGGCCCCGCGGAGAATACGGGATTCGAACTCGTGAGGGGTTGCCCTGGGCACGCTTTCCAACTGTTCGTGCGGCTGTCCGACGGAGTCCGTCAGCGTCCTGACCTGTGGAACGGCGACTGTTGCGGAAGCGCTTGGACTCCCGCGAACGGGGCCGAACGCAACCCAAACTGCGACCCTCGTCGAGGCCCGTCAGTTGTTCCAAGCTCTTGCGACGCGCACGCATGTAGGTGCCTGATCGGATACTTCCGCCCCACCCGCCACCCGTGGCGATGTCCCCTCCTCGTTGGGCACACATCTGCTTGGCGAATGCGTCGAGGTCGTCGATCACGAACAGGTCACTTCGCCAGGAGCCCGGCCATACGGCGAACAGCCGGGACTCCCCACTGCGAGCTCGCTCGTAGGCGCCGGTATCAACACCGTGAGAAACTCTTCCGTCACTGAGCGTTCTCAGCGCTGCCCGTCCAGGGTGAGGACGGCCTTGGCGATGACGGTCATGCGGTTCGGGCTGATCCGGGATCTGCGGAAGACCCGCCAGGATTTCAGCAGCGCCATGCCTCGTTCGACGGGTGCCCGGGACGCGGCCAGAGCCCGGTTGACGGTCTTCCGTGTTGGGGACAACTGCCCGCCAGGCGGCCGTCTGCGACCAGTGGGGACCCAGGGGTCGGCGCCCTGGTAGGCGCGGTCGGCCAGGACGGGAACAACCTGGCGTTCGCAAATCCGGATGATCCGGTGAGCGCGGGCCGCGGTCAGGTCGTGGCACCGGCCCGGCAAGGCCGGCGAGATCCACAGCACCTGCCCGATCGGATCGGTCGCGACCTGCACGTTCACGCCGTGGCGCCGACACCTCCGCTGATGAGTTGAGACTTCGAACACGTCCCTCAACGGCTCGGGGGCCTCGTGCGTTGCGTCCTCACCGCCGTCACCCCATCGGTGGCCACACTGAAAACGCGCAGTACTTCACTTGTGCCGATGCGCATATCTGGTACCGCGACAGGAGAAATAGCAGCTTCCTTGGTTGATTTATTCGCAGGGCGCTGAGGAACTCGAAGCGGACTTTATGCATGGTCGCCCACCCTGTGCTACCGTAAGCGTCGGTTGCAGTTGTGGTTCCCAATAGTTTCTAGTTCTTTCGCTGACCGGCGAATGTACTTTTATGTTCCGGTTCTTTCCGGATGGGGTAATCATCACGGCGACGCTGGGTTTGCACAGTGCGGGCCCAGGGCACCGCCCCGAAGGAGATATGACATGGCTACTGGCACCGTGAAGTGGTTCAACGCGGAAAAGGGTTTCGGCTTTATCGAGCAGGATGGTGGTGGCGCTGACGTGTTCGCCCACTACTCGAACATCGCTGCCTCCGGCTTCCGCGAGCTGCAGGAAGGCCAGAAAGTGAACTTCGACGTCACCCAGGGCCAGAAGGGCCCGCAGGCGGAGAACATCGTTCCCGCCTGACGCTGACGCGGCACCTCGAGCTGGGGCCCGCACCTGAAGGGGTGTGGGCCCCAGCTCGCTTGTTTTATCGAACTCTCCGCGTGACGGCGCGGCTCCACAGGCAGCGGAAGACGCCCACTTCGGTGGGGAACCCCGCAGCGGGCGGCGGCAGGACAAAGATCCTTCCTGGTTTTCGATCTCACAATTCTGATTACTTTCGACGGATTCCCGGAGTCCGCCGACGCGACGGGAAGACGCCTTCTTCCCTTTTTCGTTGTTCTTTTCTTCGGCTCGTATTTGCGATTCTTCACGCGGTTCACCTCCGCCGGGAATTCCTCGATACGCGCCGCATCGAGGAAGGTTCTGCATGAACCGCACTACTCGCACGAACGACCGTTACTCACGCGCCAGCGGCTCTGCCGGCTCCTCAGGGGGCGGCGGCTTTCGCTCGCGGTCCTCGCGCCCCTCGGGCGTGGGCCGTTCCGGTAACGCCGGCCGTGGTGGCTATGGGCGTCGCCCCGCGCCGCAAGGGGAGTTCGCGCTGCCGGTGACCACCACGCCGGCGCTTCCCGCGGTCGCGGCGTTCGCCGATCTGGACATGCCCGCTCCGCTGCTGGCAGCGCTCGGCGCCGAGGGCATGGCCGTCCCGTTCCCGATCCAGGCGGCGACGCTCCCCAACACGCTGGCCGGACGCGATGTGCTCGGCCGGGGCCGTACCGGCTCGGGCAAGACCCTCGCCTTCGGCCTGGCGCTGCTGGCGCGCACGGCCGGCCGGCGTGCCGAGTCCCGGCAGCCACTGGCCCTGGTCCTCGTCCCCACGCGGGAGTTGGCCCAGCAGGTCACCGACGCGCTCACCCCCTACGCTCGGCCACTGAGGCTGCGGATGGCCACCGTGGTCGGCGGGATGTCGATCGGCCGGCAGGCCGGAGCCCTGCGCAGCGGGGCGGAGGTCGTCGTCGCCACCCCCGGGCGGCTCAAGGACCTCATCGAACGCGGAGACTGCCGCCTGGACCAGGTCGAGATCACCGTGCTTGACGAGGCTGACCAGATGGCCGACATGGGCTTCATGCCCCAGGTCACCGAACTCCTCGACCAGGTACGCCCCGGTGGCCAGCGCATGCTGTTCTCCGCCACCTTGGACCGTAACGTCGATCTGCTGGTGCGCCGCTACCTGAACGACCCGGTCGTCCACTCCGTCGACCCCTCGGCCGGGGCGGTCACCACGATGGAACACCACGTGCTGCACATCCACGCCGCCGACAAGCACACGACCACCATCGAGATCGGCGCACGCGACGGCAGCGTGATCATGTTCCTGGACACCAAGCACGCCGTTGACCGCCTGACCAGGGACCTGCTGCACAGCGGGGTGCGTGCTGCGGCGCTGCACGGCGGCAAGTCGCAGCCGCAGCGCACCCGCACCCTGGAGCAGTTCAAGACCGGGCACGTCACCGTGCTGGTGGCCACCAATGTCGCAGCCCGCGGCATCCACGTCGACAACCTCGACCTGGTGGTCAACGTCGACCCGCCGACCGACCACAAGGACTACCTGCACCGCGGCGGCCGTACCGCCCGGGCCGGCGAGTCCGGCAGCGTCGTCACCCTGGTCATGCCCAACCAGCGCCGCGACATGTCCCGGCTGATGGCCGACGCCGGCATCAGCCCGCAGACCACACAGGTGCGCTCCGGTGAGGCCGAACTGAGCCGCATCACCGGCGCCAAGGCGCCGTCGGGCGTTCCCGTCACCATCACCGCACCGGTCGTCGAACGCGCCCGGCGCAAGGCAGGCCCCTCGCGCGGCCGGCGCAAGGCAGGCCCGTCGCGCGGCCAGCGCAGTGGCACCGCTCATGCCCGACGTGCCGCCGCCTCGCCCCGCACGGTGCCCGGAGCCTCCGGACGGAAGTCCTTTGCCGGCACCGCCGCCTGAGAAGCAGGCTCACCGACAAAGTCCGACCTGGTCGCTATGCGGTCAAGGCTCCACGTCAACCTGTGAGGCATCATGCGCTGTGTCATTGCCCGTTTCGCCTTCAACCTCGTCAAGAGCGAAGTACTGGAAGCGATGAGAGGCGTCAAGCCCGAAGCCGTGACCGGCGAGTCCGTGATCATCGGCCGCCGTACCTACCCCGTCAAGCAGGTCGGCGAGGTTCTCACCAGGCAGGATCGCCGTGACTTCTCCGCCGGCGAAGTCACGCGGGCGATGAGCCGTCTCGGCTTCACATGCCGCCCCGTTCCCGGGCTCAGCCCTGCCCCGCTCCTCACCGGGCTCCAGACGGCGGCAGCCCTGCTGGGAGCGCCGTCACCCGCCTGACCGGCTCGCGCGACATGTGCACCTGGGCAGCCCCTCCGGCCTCGGGGAACCCGAGTACTCCACCTGCGAAGAAACCGGCGCGGGCGCTGCTGGCGGGCGCCGCCTCGGCTACGTCCACGGGCAGGCCGATCTGGCACGAAAGCGGTCCCGGTACATAGCACCGGGACCGTCCCTTTCGGGCCGCCGCGCGTGAGAGCGGATGACCCTGTCCCGAAGACTACTCCGGACTGTTCCGAGGGCGCGGTGGTCAGTCCTTTCGGCGGCGGGCCAGTAGAGCCTCGCGGCGCTCTTCGAACTTCGTCGCCTGGTCGGCGAGTGCGTTCATGAAGACCCCGAGTTCCTCCTGCGCCCGCAGCCCCTCTCCGGTCAGCCCGGGGGCCTCGAGCACCTTGAGGTGGCCCAACACGGGTTGCAGTACGTCGTCGTGATGGATGCGGAGGTTGTAGATGCCGCCGATCGCCATCATGGTTGCTGCCCGCTCGAAGCCCGGGATGCCGTGGCCGGGCATCCGGAAGCCGGTCACGACGTCGGCGACGGCCCGCATCGTCTGGGCGGGCGCGATCTGCAGCGCGGCGGCCAGCAGGTTGCGGTAGAAGACCATGTGCAGGTTCTCATCGGTGGCGATCCGGGCGAGCATGCGGTCGCACACCGGGTCGCGCGAGTGGTGGCCGGTGTTGCGGTGTGAGATCCTCGTGGCCGGCTCCTGGAAGGCCACATAGGCGATCGAGTGCAGCGCGCTGTGGCTGTTGTCCGCCTCGAACCCCTCCGACATGTGCTGCATCCGGAACCGCTCCAGCTCGACGGGGTCCACCGCCCGCGAGGTCAGCAGGTAGTCGCGCATGGCGATGGCGTGCGGGTCTTCCTCGGCGGTCCACCGGTGCACCCAGGTGCCCCAGGCGCCGTCCCGGCCGAAGACCGTCGCGATCTCGTGGTGGTAACCGGGGAGGTTGTCCTCGGTCGGCAGGTTCACCACCAGCGCCGTCCGGCCGATGCCCGAGACCTTGGACTGCCCCGGCTCCCAGGCATCGCCGCCCATCACGCCGTCGAAGTTACGGCCGTCGCTCCACGGCACGTACTCGTGCGGCATCCATTCCTTCACCGCTCTCAAGTGCCGGTTGAGCTCCGCCTCCACCACCTCCTCCAACGCTCAGAGCAGCTGGATGTTGCTCCAAGCCTGAGCCTGCGAGCTGTGGGGGCGGGAGAGGGCAGTGGTCACGGAGGCTCCTGCCACGGATCGTAGGGATCTACGGGAACGTAGGTTGCGGCGGACCGTAACCTACATGGTGATCTCCCGGTCTGCCGGGCCAGCGCCGCCTCATCAAGCAGGGCGCCGACGACGGGACCTTGACGGCCCGGCAGCCCGTATACCGTCGATGACGGCCGGAAGATCCGCAACGGCATGGCCCACGGCCGCACCGGGCACACGACGATGCCTCTGGCCATGGCGGTCCCGATGGTGACCACCTCGTTCGCGATCATCACCAAGTCGTGCGCGTCGCCTACCCGATGATCACGGCTCGGTAGCGGCGCCGGACGAACCGCTCGCCGCCGCTGTTCGCTACGCGGCGGCGGTCGGTGTGGCCAGTAGACGGCGCGGGGACGGCCTGCGGGCGTGCCGGTAGAGTGCGGCCTCTTTTGTGGTGGCGGGGCGGCAGGCGTCGTGCACAGCGCGGCAGTTGCCGCGGGGCACATGCGGGCAGGGCGTTCTTGTCAGTTCCGGGCGCGGTCCTTGGCTGTCCGTTGTCGTTGTTGCCGGCCTGGTCCGGCGATGGGTTCACCACAGCCCCCGCGACCGTGTCGGCCGCGGCAAAGGGCCCGTTCTGGCGTACGGGGACTCCGGGGGCGCTGGTGATGCGGGTGTGGTAAAGGCGGCGTGGGTGGGGCTTGGAGGGGTGGCCGCTGCGGTGTGAGGCCAGGAGTGCGCCGACGGCGGCGGATGCCGCGAAGAGGATGAGGCTGGCTAGGGCGAAATCTTCCCTGGCGGCGGGGGGTGTTGGGGCCGGGCGGGGGTCTGCGTGGTGGTGGGTGGCTGCGCGGGGTGCGGTGGCGCGGGCGAGGCGGTTGACCATGGGCCAGCCGAAGCCTCCGGTGCCGCCGTTCAGGTCGGGGGTGCGCAGGCGCGGGGCCTGCGGGCTGGGGTCGTCGACGGCCACCTCGATGAGGTCGGGGTCGGCGGTCAGGCGGAGGGTGTAGGTGCCGCCGCCGTGGCGTAGGGCGTTGGTGACGAGTTCGGAGACGACCAGGACGACACTGTCGGCCGTTTCCGGGTCGACGGCGGTCTGGCGGAGGGCTTCGAGGAAGGCCCGGGTGGTCTCGCGCGCGTGGGCGACAGCGGTCGCCGGGGGGCTGGTCGCGGCGTCGACGCGCATCGTGTCCATCAGGTTCCCCCCTGGTCTTGCTTGTCAACGCCCGATCCTGCCAACCCGACCCGTCTGCCCCACCCTGCGCCTCCTAACCCGGCAGGGAGGCCCGATTACCTCGCCACCGGGCACGCGAAAATCTGTGACGGCTGGAGTAGACATTGGGCGGTGGTGTGGTTATGGTTTCTCTTGTAGCCGAGATCAGCAGGGCCCGGCAGAGACGAACTGCCGGGCAGCAGTACCCGCAAGTGCAGGACGGTGCGGTGGTGGAGTTCCGAAGCCAGAGCGGTTGCCTGACGGCGACGGAACTGACGACCGGACCGGGTGGCCCGCAGTAATCAGGGGCCGCCAGCGGTAACGCAGTCGCAGTTCAGTGAGTGCAGTTCGCAGTACCCAGCAGTGAAGTTCAGTGAGCAGCACCTCGGTAAAGGCGTCGGCTGCGGGCGCGCGTACCGGGAAGTTCGGCAGTGGGGTTCCAAGCCAGAGCAGACGCAAGACAGGCGACGGGGCTGGCTGCCGAAGGGTGGCGCTTGTTCAAGGCCACGAGCAGTTCGCATCACCGGAAGTACCCGCAGTGTGCAGTGCCCGATTGGTAGGTAGTTCATCCAGAGGGAAGAACGGAGGAGCCGACGCGCCATCAGGATCGCCCGGGCGGAGTGTTGAGCCCGGGTACCGCAGGACATCGATAGTGAGGTGGTCTCCGGTCGAGCAACCGCGATCCCCGCACACGCCGCCACCCCCCCTGCGGCGGTGCGGACACAGTAGGCCGGCGCAGTACTAGGGCCGGCAGATGGTGTTGCAGTTTCCTTCGGGGCCCTGGTGCCAGTACGGCACCAGGGCCCCTCCAGCGCGTTCCACAGAGAGGCAAGATGACGGCAGACACCACGAACGGCCGGCTCGACGACGACGACTACCCCGCCTACACCATGGGCCGGGCCGCCGAGATACTCGGCACCACCCAGGGCTTCCTGCGCGCCATCGGCGAAGCCCGCCTGATCACCCCGCTGCGCTCCGCCGGCGGACACCGCCGCTACTCCCGCTACCAACTGCGCATCGCCGCCCGCGCCCGGGAACTCGTCGACCAGGGCACCCCGATCGAGGCCGCCTGCCGCATCGTGATCCTGGAAGACCAGCTCGAAGAAGCCCAGCGCATCAACGCCGAACACCACCGCGCCGCATCCCAGCACACGGTGGACAGCTGACCGGGTGCCCCCGGCATCGCACCGATACCGTACCCTTCCACCAATTTCGTAATATGAGCGCATGATCGCTGAAGATTCCCAGTCGCCGGCATGCGGAGGGGAGCCCCGGCACCTGTCCGCTGCCACACCCGACACCTTCCGCGCACCGGCGGTCGATTCGCCTGCCGGCCCGACCGGCCGGCTGATGGCCGGGCGGACAGCCGCCGGCCTGGAAGGCAGAGCGGAGCGGGCGGCGACCGCGGTGAAGCCTCGGATGCGCGGCTGGCTGCATGCCGGGATGTTCCCCCTCGCACTGGCCGGCGGCATCGTCCTGATCGTCCTTTCGCGTTCAGCGGCGGCGGTGGCGGCCTGCTCGGTGTACGCGCTGTCGGCCTGCCTGCTGTTCGGCACCAGCGCGCTGTACCACCGCGGCACCTGGGGCCCGCGCGGGGAGGCGGTCCTGCGCCGGCTGGACCACGCGAACATCTTCCTGATCATCGCCGGCACGTACACGCCCCTGGCGGTGCTGCTGCTGCCCGCCCGCCAGCAGGTGGTCCTGCTGTCCCTGGTGTGGGCAGGGGCCGCGGCGGGTATCGCCTTCCGCGTCTGGTGGATTCGGGCGCCGCGCTGGCTGTACACCCTGTGCTACATCGCCCTGGGCTGGGCAGCGGTCTTCTACCTTCCCGACTTCGCGCGCACCGGCGGCACCGGGGTCGTCGTCCTCGTCCTGGTCGGCGGCCTGCTCTACACCGCGGGCGCGCTCGTCTACGGACTCAAACGCCCCGACCCCTGGCCGAACTGGTTCGGCTTCCACGAGGTCTTCCACACCCTCACCATCGCCGCCTTCACCGCGCACTACACCGCCATCCTCCTGGCAGCCACATGACTGGTGTTCGGGGCCTGCTCAAGCGCACAGCGCACACGGGCAGGCACTGGCCCACACAGTCCAAGAGGGCTGGTGGACCGGGTTGGCTGCGGGGTGCAGGCCGGGGCCCCGTGGTGCAATATGACCTGTCCGGTGCCGGGCCTGGCACCGGACTTTCGCGCATCGGGGCCGGAGTCTTGACGGCCATCGAGCAGTGAGGAGTCGCCGTGACCGCAGCGGGGCCGGACGGGGACGGGAGCCGCCGGGGCAGGGCGATGGCTCTGGCGGGGGCGTTGGAGGCGGCGGAGGCCGCTCCGCCTGTGGAATCGCTCGATGTGGTTGCGCGCATGCTCAAGGAGCGCCTCGGGGCCGCGTCGGTGTCGTTCCTGATCACCGACTTCACCGGCGGCTCGGTCGTACGACTGGGTGCTGCGGGCAGTGTCGAGACCAGTGAGCCGGCCCAGCGCATCTTGCTGCGGGGCACCTTGTACGACGACGTGATCCGCACCCAGCAGTCGGCTGTCGAGGACAGCGGCCGGGGGACATATACGCGGGTCGTTGCCCCGGTGACCAACCGGGGGGACGCCATCGGGCTCCTGGAGCTGTTCCTGCCTGCGGCGCCGGACGCGGAGGTGATGCGGGAAATCGGCGAGACCGCGCACGCACTGGCATACATCGTCATCGCGAACCGGTCCTTCACCGACGTGTACCAGTGGGGCCGTCGTACCACCCCGCTGAGCTTGGCCGCGGAGATCCAGCATCGGCTACTGCCGGCGTCGCTGGCGTGCGAGGCGGCACAGTTCGCCGTTGTGGGGGCGTTGGAGCCCGCCGACCTCGTCGCGGGCGACACCTTCGACTACGTGATCGACCGGGACAGCGTGCAGCTCTCCGTCACGGACGCCATGGGTCACGACGTCGACGCCGCGCTGCTGGCCACCCTCGTGCTGGGTGCTCTTCGCCGGGCCCGGCGGGCGGGCGCCGGCCTCGACGAACAGGCCCGCCAGGCCGACCAAGCGGTGCGGGACCACGGCGGTCAGGGATACGTCACAGGCCAGCTGCTGCGTATCAGCCTGCTCGACGGCGGGACGGAGTTCATCAACGCCGGGCACCCCTGGCCGCTGCGGATGCGGGACGGGCAGGTGCGGGAGATCGCCCCGGAGGTCGATCTGCCGTTCGGCCTCCAGGCCCCGCATGCCTACCGGATGCAGTCGTTGGACCTGCGGCCGGGGGATCGGCTGGTGATGCTGACGGACGGCATGCTGGAGCGCAACGTCGCGAGTCTTGACCTGATGGACCTGATCGCCGGAACCCGCGCGCTGCATCCCCGTGAAGCCGCCCGCACCCTCATCGGGGCGATCATCGACGCCGCCAGCGGTCACCTGAAGGACGACGCGACCGTCATGTGCCTGGACTGGCACGGCACCGGCCACTCCCAGCGCGACGCCAGAACCGGCGCCGACCTCACGGACGCCTCACGACCGTCAGGGACGGGACTGCCCACTGCCGGGTGATGACTCGGGGCCCGCATGGCGCGGTCGAAACCACAGAACTCGCCCCTGCGGCGCCCGACCATCTCGCCAGGCAGGCGACCCGACTCGTCGACGCGCATCAGAAAGACGGGGACGGCGAAGCACTTCGTGGAATCGTCGTCGAAGGACTGCGGAAGGTCTGTTTCAACGGCAACGGTGTCCGCGCCCAGAGCCGGGAAGTTGCCATCTCCGACATCGACATCTCGTTCTGACCGGAGGAAACCCTGACCGTGCGTTCCGCCCCTGTATGCGGGCAGGAACTCGAAGCCTGTGTGGGGACTGTAATCGTTCGGCCCTGTCTCACTTTCGGTGGTGACGGAGGGTGCTGTTATCCGAGGAGGACGCGGTGGCGGAGCAGGGCGAATCCTGCTCGCCCGTGCATCTGGCGCGCGATCCGTTTGGTCTTGGTGTTGACGCCCTCGGTGGGGCCGTTGCTGTACGCGAGCGTGAGCCCGGCGATCGCGGCGTCGAGGTTGCGGTCCAGGCCCCGGGTGAAGGCGTGCAGGTGAGGCAGGTCGGCCGCTCGGATTTGGGCGATCCAGGAGGTGAGCGCGTCGGCATGGTCGGCATGCGGCGCCAAGAGCGGGGCGAAGTCTGCGATCGCCTCTGCCAGTTGGGTCATCTCGGGGCAGGCCGCGGTGGGCTTGGCCAGGAGTTCGTGTTGCTCGGCCTTGAGGTTGTCCGGCCTGGTGAGGAGCATCCGGGCGAGGCGGCGCGGGGAGATGTGGCTGCGCTCGGCGTCCGCACGGCCCTGGTTGATGTACTTGTGCAGGAGGTTGAGGCAGCCGGTGAAGCCGAGGGCTTTGATCTCGTCGAAGAGGTGCTTGACGGGGACGGCGGGGTCCTCGGCCCGGCGTTTGCGCAGGTGGTCGCGGTGGGGGGCGATGAGGCCGGCGCGGTATTTGGGGACGCGGAGCATCCGCTCGGGCCGGTCGGCTCGGGCGTAGCGCTTGAATGGTGTTCAGGGCCAGTTGGAGGCGACGGGCACATTCGAGCAGGCCCACGCCCTGGTCGAGGAGACCGTGGACCTGGTGCCGGCGTTCCAGGGTGGTCTGTGCGCGGGGCCCGTCGTAGATCGGTGCGTCCAGGACGGTGGCCCAGCACGTGCTGTGTGCCTTCATCTCGCTCAGGGCTGCTTCGCACAGGTTGTGCCACAGATGCCGGCGGTCAGCGACCTGCACCGCGTAGGGCAGAGCCCGGCGGATCGCCTGCGCATAGGTGGCCGGGCCGTCACGGCAGACGACCTCGACGTTCGGATGCCCGCGCAGCCACGCTTCGAGGGTGTCGGCGGTGCGGTCGGGCAGCACCTCGATCCGCTCATGGGTCTCGGCGTCGATCACCACAGTGGCGTAGCGGTGCCGCCGGCGCAGGGCGAAGTCGTCGACGCCGATCACACGGGGCGTCCGCCCGGTGGGCAAGGGGATGTTCAACAGGGCGCGCAGGGCCGTATGACGCGAGACGCCCACCGCGAGCACCGCCAGCAAACGTGATCCCGCCCGGCCCGCTAACTCCTTGACCACGGCCTTGACCTGCCTGGTCAGACGGGCCGTGCGCCGTTGGTATCGCTCCAGGACGCCGGGCACCTGCTCGCGGAAGGTGTAGCGGCAGCCGGACGTAGGACACAGCAGACGCCGCACCCGCACACGGACCACCACCCGCCGGCCGTCGAGCGGCACCAGAAGATGTGTTTGAGGGCGGTTGCGAGCGCACCATACGCGGCCGGACTGATCGGCTTCGTGGGCATCGGCTCAGCTGCCACGTTCCTCTACCTTCTCGCCGCGGGTCGAACGAGGACCTGCTCCTTCAAGCAGACAATGCTACTTGCCTTCTGGGCTCGCCGATGAGCTCCAAGGTAGAGAAGCGCAGCCTGGCGGACGGTGAAGGAGCCCCTCGAAGGTGGACAAAGGAGCATCCGACAAGCGTGGGTCTCGTGGGGCTGCGGGTTCGAGCGCTTCAGGTCTCGGCAGGGCGCTTCGCTGGCAGCAGCGTCCTCGGGGGTCGACCGATCTCCGGCGGGTTCGCCTCCAGCCGCCGATCTCAAGGACTGCAACCCAAACTGCAACCCTCGACGGCGTAGGGCCCCACTGCGAACGGTGGGGCCCTTCGACGTCGTGCCCGGTGAGGCACTGGCGGAGGATACGAGATTCGAACTCGTGAGGGGTTGCCCCCAACACGCTTTCCAACGGGTCACGTTGTTGATCGCCGATGGACGGGTGCGTACTGACCTGTGATGGACTGGTCGGCGGACGGGTGGCCGGACGCCGCTGGACGCTGGCGAATGAGACCAGAACTGAGACCAGCGACCCTCAGGCGGCGTGCGCGATGAAGGCGGCGGTGGAGGTATCGCCGTCGAGAGCGATGTTGAGTGAGGCGTCGAGGGCTTCGGCGAGCCGGGCGAGGAGCGGAAGGGTGGGGACGGTGCCGCCGAGTTCGAGTTTCGACACCTGGGGCTGTGTCATGCGGGCTCGCTTGGCGAGTTCGGTCTGGGAGATCCCAGTTCGGTCCGGCGGTCGTGCACCGCTTGTCCGAGGTCGAAGGCCATCCGAATCTCGGTGCGCATCGCTGCCACCTCGGGAGGCTCGGTATGGCCTTCCGCGGTCTTCCGCTCGCGGGCGAGTTTCCATTGAGCGTGGTTCACAGGTCCGCTCCCTTCGTGACATCGCGAGTGAACTCGTCGTGCGCGCTGTGCCGCTCGGCTTCGCACGTCTTCCTGGCCTGTTTGGCCCGATCCACTTCCGTATCCTCCCGCATCCGGTCGAAGAACGATCCATGCGAGCAGTCATTCAGCGCTCCCTCGGCGGTCCCGACGTGTTGGAAGTCGCCGAGACCGCCAGGCCGTGTCCCGCGTCGGGCGAGATCCTGATACAGGTGAAAGCCACCGGCTTCTGTCCGGCGGACTGGAAGGTCCGCGCCGACCACGTGCGGTGGTTCGGCGACACGCCCTTTACCCTGGGACACGAGTTCAGCGGCGTCGTGGCCGAGTGCGGGGACGACGTGAGCCAATTCGTCGTCGGCGACGAGGTGTTCGGGTGGGCGACGCCGCCGCACGGCAGTCACGCCGAATACGTGGCCGTTCCCGGGACCTCCGTCGCCGCCAAGCCGGCCGCCGTCGACCACGTGCAGGCCGCGGCGCTGCCCATCGCGGGGGCTGACCGCACTGCACGCCCTGGCGAAGATCGCGCAAGTCCGTGCCGGGCAGCGGGTCCGCATCCACGGAGCGGCCGGCGGTGTGGGCCAGTTGGCGGTGCAGATCGCCAAGGAACACGGCGCTCATGTGCTGGCCACGGCACGGGCCGTGAAACACCCGTTCCTGCGGGAGTTGGGCGCGGACGAGCTCGTCGACTACACGCGGTCCGACTTCGCCGGCCTGCGGGACGTGGACGTCGTACTGGACACCATCAGCAACGACTACGGACCGAGGTCGCTCGCCACGCTGAAGCCCGGCGGCATACGTCGTCGACGTCGTAGGCGTCGGCGTCGACCGCACGGCGGTGCGGGAGCAGGCGGCGGCGGCCGGGCCGCGCTTCGTCGAGTTCTCCCTCGAACCCTCTCGGGCGGACCTCGTTGAGCTGGCAGACCTGGCGGACCGGCGCGCCCTGTCCGTTGCCGTCCAGGAGACGCTGCCCTTGGCCGAAGCCGCCAAGGCGCACGAACTGAGCGAGAGCGGACGCGTGCGGGGGAAGATCGTACTCGTGCCCTGAAGCAGCGCCGGTCTGGGCGGATCCGATCAGAGCGGGCGGTGCATGATGTGCAGCCCCACGTAGCCCAGGCGCGGATGCCGGAAGCCCTCGGGGACCGTTCCTATCACCTCGAAGCCCAGCGACTCGTAGAGCTTCACCGCAGGCGTGTTGGACTCCACGACCGCGTTGAACTGCATCGCGCGGTAGCCCTCCGCCGCAGCCCAGCGCAGCGCCTCCTCGCACAGCGCCCGTCCCACGCCGCGCCCGGAATGCTCGGGGTCGACCATGAAGCTGGCGCTGGAGACATGCGCGGCGTTCCCCATCTGGTTGGGGTTCATCTTCGCGGTGCCGAGGACGGTCCCGGACTCGTCCACCGCCACGATCGTGCGGCCGGGCGCGGAGAGCATCCAGAAGGCGCGGCCCTGCTCGGGGGTGATATCGGTCGGGTAGCTGAACGTCTCACCCTCGGCACAGATCCGGTGCAGGAACGGCCAGATCGCGGCCCAGTCCTCTGTGGTGGCTTCCTTGATCAACATGGGGAACAGGATGGCGTGTGGATGCATGATGCATCAACCCCTTTTCCCGACGGCCCGCGAGACGTCCGCGTCTCACGGGCCGAGCAAGACGATGTCGCAGCCTTGATCCGCCCCTGTTCTCGTCGAATGACACAACGGGACAGCTGTGGTGGCGCATGAGAATCCGACCACCTCGGTGACGGCTGCCCCCTCGGTACGCAGCCGGCCGGCCCCGCGGCGGCTCCGACGATCAGCGCCTCGCGCCCCAGTAGCCTGCGGACCTGCCCCGAGGTGGCGGCGATCGCGCGCAGCAGGGCGAGTTCGCGGTGGCGCTGCTGGACGAACAGCACGAACGTACCGACGACCACGAGCACCGCCACCAGCAGCGAGGTGCCGCCCATCGCGCCGCCCATGCCGCCCGCCCGGCTCGCGCGTGCGGCTGTCGAAGGAGGCCGCCACAGAACAACTCCCCGTGCCCGCACCATGTTCGCCGCCCATGAGGCGCGTGCCCTGGCCAACTCGCGTGACTTCGTCGGGGCTTCGCGGGACATGAATGAGGCGGAGCGCCACTTCGAACAGGCGGAATCCGCCACCGACCCGGACTGGCTCGCCTACTTCGACGAGGCCGAGCTGATCGGCGAGTTCTCGCACTGCTTCCGCGACCTCGAACGCCCCACCGATTCCGTCCGGTTCGCGCAACTCGCAGTCGCGAAGACCGCGCCCCAATACGCCCGCACGCTCGCGTTCTGCCGGATGGTCCTCGCGCAGAGCCAGTACCACAGTTCAGCACGACAGGCTGTCTGACGACGACGACTGGCTCCCCGCGCCCGCGGAACCCTTCTACCTGATCCTGCGCCTCTACCAGCCGACCGACTCGGTCCTCAATGGCACCTGGTCCCTGCCCGTCTCCGGCCCTGCGGACCGACCCCAACAATCGTCTTCCCCCAGTTCGTCGCGCGACATCGCGGAGGGCCTTTCAGCGCCCCTTTCCGGCGGGTGCGGCTCCCGTCGGTGGCGTCAAGGGACACGACTGCCATGGAGCCGCGCACGCCACAGAGCATTGGAGGACCGCGTCTTTCGTGGGGCCCCGTCGGCCTCAAGTTCTAGCCCCGACCTCCCGCAATTCAGAAAGCTCCTCGCGCCCCTTCGTGATGACGGTCAGCGTGTGCTGCGGATCCGTCTCGGGAGGGAGCGGGGTGTCGGCGATCAAGTCGCGGAGCGTATAGGGGGCGTCGAGCCAGCCCAGCAGGGCATGCCAGTGTTCCGCTTGATCCCCACTGAGACGTGGATCCCAGGGGTCGGAGTCGTAGGGGGTGTCGTCCCTGCCGAGCAAACCAGAGCGACGCACCAGGCAGGGGTAGCACAGGCCGCAGTTGGCGAGGTTCGAGCCATGCGGGCGTTGCTGCGGAGGGATGCCGCAGCTCAGGGTGGTGGCGAGGTCGGCTCGGGTGAGGCCGGCGGTGAGGGCGGAGCAGCAGACCTGGCGCTTTGTGAGGTGGGCGAGCGGGTTGTGGACGTGTACGACCGGGCCATCGGCCACTGCGGCGATCAGCTGGTTCAGCAGATGGAGCGTCCAGGGATGGACGGAGCGCGTGGAGCACGCGGCGGCGCGACCGGCGGTAAGCGGCGGATTGATGGCGAGTTGGCCGTTCTCGGGGATGTGCGCGACGGGCACGCCCTCGGCGGCTGCGGCCCGGACGGCGGTGGTCGCGTAGAGGAAGCCACGGGAGCGGGTGGTGCGCTCGGGGTCACCCAGCTGCTTGTCCTGGATGCGTACGTTCTGACTCAGGGTGATTTGACGGACTGGACGGGACCGGCGCCTGTACACGCTGCGGTACGCGGAGTCCTGAAGGTGCCCGAAGTTCTGTTCACCGAAGGTGATGAGCAGCAGTTCATCGGACGTAGGGAAGGTGGCGCGCTGAGCCGCCCAACTCAGTGAGTCAAGGCCCCCGGAGAACAGGGCGACCTCTGTGGCGCGGGAGTTCGGATCGAAGGTGAAGGGCACGTTGGTGGCAAGGCCGGGGGCACGGAACTCCACCTCCCAGTGGTCGCCGGTCAGGGTTCGCAGTAAGGATGTGAGGAGTGGGCCGGCGGAGTGCCAGCGGTCGTATGCGGTGACCGGTATGGAGAGCCGCATGTGGCGGGTCCAGCGGTCGAAGGTGGCGTCACGGCGGGCGTGCTTGTCCGCGGCGAAGACCGCGCGGCCGACGCGCTGCAGGTCGTCTGCCCAGGCGGGGGATGGAGCCAGGAGGGGCTGCCACTGTGGGGCCCGGTGCTCGGTCTCCCAGTAGTTACGGTCGCTCAATGGCTGCCATCCGGCGGGCGGTTTCGCCCCGGTGGGCTCGAGCCAGAAGAAGGGGCGATGGGTGGCCGTCATTCGGGTTCCTCCTCGGTGCTCTCCTGGTGCTCCACGAGGTCCTCGATGACCAGGCCCAGCACCTTGCCCACCGCGCCGGGGACCAGACTCCGGGCTATGTCGGGCAGAGAGCCGACCGGTTCCTCTACTACCGACTCCCCGGACTTGGCCTTCTCCACCAGTTCGGCCGCCTCCTCACAAGGGCTCGGCACCAGCGAGAGGACCTTGTCGGCAGCCCAGTCGGCGATGCGATCGCCAGGATCGAGAACGGGCAGGACCGGGACCACGAGCTTGATCTTCTCGGCGATGACCGACCGAAGGAACTCGCTCACGATGTCCGCGAAGAACCACTGGTAGAGCAGGCACAGCAGGTCCCCGGTGAGACCGGCGCCCGCGACCTCCGCTGCACCCGTTGCTGCGCTCTGGTGCTTGAGGAACCGCTCGGCAGTGTCCGCCGCGGCCCGTCGTATCGCCGCGTCGGTGACTGTGCCGCCGTCTCCGCCCACTTCGTTGGTGAAACGGGCCAGGAATTCGCCCGGGTCGTTCAAGTTGCCGGGGCCCTCCTGGGTCAGCACGGCCATCACGTCGGCGAGGCGGTAGCCGGCCGCGGTCGCGGCGTCCACGAGGCCGAAGGCCGACTGGTTCTCGCGCATGGTCTGGTGCAGTACGTCCAGATGGTCATCGAGGATCTTGTCGAGAAGTAGCTCTGCCTGCGGACCATCGGCGTTCCATCTCGACAGACGACGGCTTACGCGGCTCCATTCGGCGGCTGTGCCTGACCGGCCACCCGGACCCGCCCAGCGTGTGGAAGTGCCCATGCCTGTCCCCCTCGCCTTGATGGCGTCCCCTTGCTATGGGAGCAGGAAGGCAGGCGCACAGATAGAACGCGACTCGGCCACTCCCGTGGCCAGTTCAGGGCTCATCTCACGGCGATGATGCGGCGGATAGGTGTAGGGGAAGCTGTGCTCGGACGGAGCCGAATCCGAGGACGCGGGCGTCAAGGTAGGCGGACTGCTCTGGACCCGCCCGGACCAGGAGCCTCCCGCCGTCTGGTCACGGCAACTGCAACCCAAACTGCAACCCTCGACGTCGAAGGGCCCCACCGCGAACGGTGGGGCCCTTCGACGTCGTGCCCGGTGAGGCACTGGCGGAGGATACGAGATTCGAACTCGTGAGGGGTTGCCCCCAACACGCTTTCCAACTCTTCGTCCGGGCGTTCAGACAGGTCCGTCAGCGTCCTGACCTGCAGTGGAGAGGCGCGAGAGGTGACGGCCGGACTGTGCTGAACGCGGGTGAATGCAACTGGAACTGCAACTGCCTAACCGCGCGTCCTGCCTGATCAGAGTGGGATTCGGTGGCCACCGGCCGCGTCAGGATCCGAGCGCGCGCTTATCGTCCAGGCGTCAAATGGACACGCTGGTCACGGTCCCAGTCGAGGATAGGGTCAGCAAAGGTGACGCCCTCGATGCGCTCCCTACGAGACCGGGCGGTGGAGCGCCCCGGCGGCGGGCTCTGGCGGGAGCGGATCGGCCGGGGCGCTCCTGAGAGTCAGCGCCTGTTCGGCCCCGGTGCCTGGGCCTTGCGGTGCCTGCCGGTGCCGTCGCCAAGCGGCTTCAGTTCGGGCGCTGGCACTGACTTGTGGCTTACGCCGGTTAACGTTGAACCGGTACCGTTGGGGCAGAAACCGGCATGCGGGGGTCTAACGTGGGTGAGCCTCTTGAGGCCGGGCTGGTCCGGATCTGGGACGGCGACAAGCCCGCCGGTGCCGGCTTTCTCGCCGGTCCACGGCATCTGGTGTCGGCCGCTCACGTGCTGGCTGGTGTTCTCGGGATCCCTGCTGGGGAGTCACCGCCCTCGGGAGTGCCAGTTAGCCTCGATTTCCCTCTGCTCGCCCCAGGTAGGCGGCAACTCGCCGACATAGTCGCTTGGCGGCCGCCGGTGCCAGGGCAGGGTATGGACGTCGCTGGGCTGCGGCTGCGCGAGCCGCCGCCGCAGGGAGCCCGGCCGCTCGTCCTGAGCAGGCGGCGCGGTGGGCTGGACGGTTCGCTGGTGATGGTGGGGTTTCCCCGCGGTCTGGAGCTCGGCACCTGGGTGCACGGGCGCCAGGGCGGTCCTGTCGCCACGGGCTGGGTGGAGATCGAGAGTGACCCGGCACGGCAGGCCATGCTGGCACCTGGGTTCTCCGGGGCGCCGGTCTGGAGCACGGACGCAGACGCCGCTGTAGGGATGGTCGGCTACCGGGTCACCGGCGCTGGCACGAAGATTGGCTACATGCTTCCTGTGGACGTACTGCTGGAGGCCTGGCCCGAACTGGCAGTGGTGATCGAGCGGCGCGTCCCGTACCGGGCACTGCGCCCCTTCGGCGAGCAGGACGCCGACCTCTACTACGGGCGCGAGGAATTGGCCGGTCAGCTCGTCGACCGAATCCGCTCCGGGGTGCCGCTGATCAGCGTAATCGGTGGATCGGGCGTCGGGAAGTCCTCCCTGTGGCACGCGGGCGTGGTGCCCCGGCTGCACGCCGCTGACCCCCCGGGCACCGTACGGCTCACGATGGCGTTACGACCATCCGACGCCACTACCCCGCTGGCGGCACTGGCCTTCGCCTTCGACCGGTTGATGCGTCCCGGCCTCGGTGCGGTGGCTCGGCTGGAGTCGGTGGATGCGATCGCGGCACGGCTGGCCGACGGGCAGGTGTCCGACATCGTATCCGCCGTGCTGGAGCAGCAACGAGCGGACCAACTGGTGGTTTGCGTCGACCAGTTCGAGGAGGTCTTCGCGGCTTCGGATAACGACTGTGCCGCCTTCGTCCGCGCCCTGCTGTCCTGTCTGACCCCCGCGGCCCGGATGTGCGTGCTGGTGAACCTTCGCGACACCTTCTTGGGGACTGCGTTGCGCGAACGCGCCGTCGCCGAACTCGCACGCGCCTGGCTGCCGGTCACGGTAGGCGAGATGACCGAGGCCGAACTGCGCCGCGTCATGACCGGGCCGCTGGAGCGGGTCGGCACCGTCAGCTTCGCCGACGGGCTCGTCGAGCGCGTCCTGGACGACCTGAAACACACCCCGAACCCGCTGCCCTTGATGGAGTTCACTCTCGCCGAGCTGTGGGAGCACCGGCGCGCAGGCCTGCTGACGCACGAGGCGTACGAGAAGCTGGGCGGCGTCTCCGAGGCCCTCGCTCGTTACGCGGACCGGATCTGGACTGGCATCGACCCGGCGACCCGGACGGTCGCCGATCGGCTGCTCATCCAGTTGGTCCGGCCGCTGCCCGACGGGAAACTAGCCGTTCGCCGTACCGCGCCGCGCGATGAGTGTGACGAGACGCAGTGGACCGTTGGTCAGCGCCTCGCCACCTCTCGACTGCTGATGATGCACGGGATTGGCGTAGGCGGGGGCCGGAGTGCGCTGACCACCGGTATCGAACTGGCACACGATTCACTCTTGGTGCATTGGAAGCATCTGCGTGAACTCTTCGACGAATACCGGGAGTTCCGTCTCTGGCAAGACAACCTCAGACAGCGCATGGCCACCTGGTCCCGCGATGACCGCCCGGGCAGACGACTGCTCGCTGGCGCCGAGCTCAGGGACGCTCGGCGGTGGGTGCGTAGTCATGACGCCCATCTCTCCGCCCGGGAGCGTGAGTACGTCCGGGCTGGCAGAGTGCGCCGCTGGCGAGTGAACGGCATGGTCTGCGCCGCCGTGACGCTCGCCCTGGTGGCAGGGGTCCTGACCTACCAGCACCGTAGCAACCAGGTGGCGGAGTCCATCGCGCGGACCATGAACAGCAAGGCGGAAGAACTGGCTCCCTACGACTCCTACGGCGCGATGCAACTAGGGCTACGCGCCTACCGCACGTATCCGGCCGACGGTCTTTCCACTATCTTCCACTATCTCGGTCCCGTCGATCGGCTGCTGCCGAACGAGAGCGAGTCGGCGGCCGACAGTTCCGCCATCAGTTCCCCGACCCTGACTGCGACGGCGAGCCGGAACAACCTCACACTTTCGTACGACGACCAGACCGAACTCCAGCACCTGACTCACCAAGTCGACGCGGACGGCCGGACGCTGGTCACGATCGACCCGGATGACCACGCCGTCGTGTGGAGGTCGACCGGGGAAGGAGTGGTCGACGAGCCCGTCAAAGGGGTGTTCACGAGCCTCGACCACACCTTCGGGGCGGTGATCAGCAGGAGCGGGCGGTACGTGGCTTTCTCGGATCAGATCATGCCGGTCGTCCAGGGGAGTCGGACTGCCCCTGGCTCATGCCCCGTGCCGCACGAGACGAGCATCACGCCTTGCCTCGTTGTCTACGACACGGTCGAGCACCGGGTCGTCTTCGGCAGGGAATTCACCGCCCTGCCCCAGGAAGGTGCAGTTCACATGAGCATCGACCCGAACGACCGCGTACTGGGACTGGTCGTACCCGACAGCATGCTTCTCACGACGACCGCGAGTCAGCGCAACACCCTGTACCTATTCGATTTGAACACCGGCACGCTCCTGAGAAAGTCCGTCCTGCCGTGGCAGAGCGCAGTGTTCGACTTCTGGCTCGGCCCGGACGCTGACACCGCTATCCTCGGTGAGGCGGAGGCCGACGAGTCCTCCATTAGCTCCGACATCTCCCTGACGCGGGTGAACCTGCGACCCGACCGGATAATCCGCACCCCGCTGGCCGATCCGTCCCGGACGCAGGCCTATATCACCAGCCTGGACGGACGGACCGCGGCCGCGGTGATCAAAGGCCTACATGGCGCCCCAGCGGAACTGAGGTCCTGGAACATCGCGACGGGGACCGAGACAGGACACGTCAGCGGCCTCGATCCCGACGAGGTTGACGGAACGCTCGCCCTGAACTCCACCGGAACCACCGCCTGGTTCTCGACCGTCCCTGATCCCTCCATCGCCGCCACCCAAACCAACGTCGCTGACATTGCCGCCAGCACACCTCGCGGTTCGATCCGGTCGCTGGTCACGGGCAGACGCATCAGCCGCTATGCCTACCCGGACAGCTGGAATTCGCTGATGCCGCTGGGCGACACCCCGGACAGTCCGGTTCTGCTCGTCGACGGCTCGTCCCTGGGAGTCGTAGCGACGTCTTCGGGCGGTCTAAGCCCTCTCCAGCGGGTGTCGGCACCAGCAGCCCCCGGCGTACCCAGCAAATCGCCCGGCGTCGACCACGTGTGCGCACTGTTGGGTACGGAGGTGAACGAGACATTCAACATCCGGCAGTTGGTGCCATCGGGGGCGCACAAAGGGCGTCTGTGTCCCTGAGCAGTGCGCACCCACGCGTCACACAGATCGCAACCATCGAACGGAGACGAGGAGTGTCACATGGTTGAACTCGCCCGCTGGTCCCTGGACGACGGTGGAGAGGTATTGGTGGAGATCGCACAGGACGGCCCGGAGATCAGTCCGGTGTCCCGAACCGGGGATCTTATACAGTCCGCCGGAACCTCACTGGGGTCCGCACTGAGTAGTGTGCGAGACGCCTCGTCCACGATCCTCGGCCAATTCCGCGATGCCGCCGTGCGACCGGACAAGATCGAGGTGGAGTTCGGGGTACACCTGAGCACACAGGTCGGCGCCGTCATCGCGAAATCCAGCCTCGACGGCCACCTGACGGTCAAGCTCAGTTGGGAGGGGGACCGAGCCCCCTAAGGGCTGTTTGAGGTTCGGATCATGTGGTTGAGGTGAGGAGCTTTAGCCGCATGATCGAGCCGCGGAGATGGAGTCCGGCTTCGTAGCTTTGCGGAGACTTGTCGTAGCGGGTGGCCAGCCGCGCCAGGTCTTGATCCTCTGGAAGCAGCTTTCGACGGTGTTGGGCTGTTTGTAGCGGTCGAGATCGTAGGTGACCGGCCGTCCTCCGGCCGAGCCCTCTTCTTGCGGTTGGCCTGCTGGTCGATCTTCTCCGGGATCACCGCGGTGATGTGGCGCCGGCGTAAGTAGGCCCGGTTGGCCCTGGAGGAGTAGGCCCTGTCCGCAGCCACGGCCAGACCTGCCGATTCGTGATGCGCCGCACGATCGTGGAGGCCACGCTGACCAGTTCCAGGTCGGCCTGTCCCCGCGCGGCCGCCTCGGCGATCAACGCGTCCATCAGGTTCTGGAAGACCCCAGCCTTGGCCCAGGAGTCGAAGCGGAACGTATCCAGGCGGAACCTGACATGCGGCGGGGCGCCGACCATGGCTCTGACCAGGCAACGTGGCGTTGGCGTAGGTTGGGTTCTAACGGAGGCTACCGGGTGCCCAGCGGACTGTCTGCGGACTGCTCGAATCGGCTGCGGAAGCAAGGTGCATGGCACCCCCGTCGAGCCTTCAACGAGATTCCCCTGCCTGTCCTGCGTCCTCCCTTCACCCGCGCCACGACGGAAGACGAAGCGCTCGACTCCGCGTGGCGCCTCATTGACGTGGGAACGCGACTCTTTCGAGGACTGAACTGCCGCGGTTGACGCCCCCGTCCTGACGACTACAAGGAAGCAGGGGCATCTTGACCTGCGACAGAACGGGTGTCCGGGCGGGTGGATGACGGCCCCTGACGTGGCCGAACGAGACCAGGACTGAGACCCGCGGCGTCCTCAGGCGGCGTGGACGATGAACTCTCCGGGTGGAAGTGGAGCCGTCGAAGACGACGTTAGGCGGGGCCGACGTCTACTTCGGGCGTCGCTTCGGTGGCACGGGCCACGGGATCACGGCGAGGTTCATATGCTCCTTGAACAGATGCACGAGGTTCGCTCCGTCGAGGAGTTCGAGCCGCCCGTGCTCGTTGGCGAACGCCTCGCTGGCTCGGCCGAACCACGACGTGGTGACCGGTGCTGTTCGAGGCGGAACAGGGCGTTCTCGCCGAGCCGGATCAGGCGGGCACCGTCCGGGTCCAAGCCGGCCTCGGCGCATGCTCGCGCCATGACCTGATGGGCCCGAGCCGAGGTGAATCCCTCATGCCCGAGCGCGGCTTCCGACGACGGCATTCCGCCACCACTTCCCCGGGTCGTTCCACGACGTGCTGCCGGCGCCCATCACCGGACGGACATCCGTTCGGCGTCTGGCACCCGTGCGTCCGACGGTACCGACTTATCCAAGTCCACTTGGACAACGAGAGCTGACGATCAGCGGCTGAGGGGGACATCGGAGGCGACGTTTCCGGACTGCTTGCCTGATCACCGGCCCTGTCGGTGGGGGCCGTTAGCGTACACGGGTGAGGACGGAGATGCAGGATGCCTGCTGGCGTAAGCGGCGACGGCTACCGGTTCTTCTTGCGGGATGCCTTCACTTGCTTCTGCTGCCGTTTCTTGGTCTGTGCTGCCCGCCTCCGCGCAGCCAGAACCTGCTTCTCTTCTGGGGTGAGCATGGCTTTACGGAGGGCGGACTCCAGGAGCTGTTCGTCTTCCCCTAGCCAAGCTGGGCTCCGCCCCGCACCTGTCTCGTCGTTAGTTAGGGCCGCCGTAAGCTCGTCCTGCAGGTCTTCGGCACGGTCGTAGTTGATGATCTCGATCGGTGCACCGTAGACGACCCCAGGCCCGGCGGGGGTCTGCTCGAACTTGTAGTCGTTGTAGGCAACGACCGCGCCTCCGATACCTCGGGCGTCCCCCTTCGGGAGATCGGCTCCGTACATGTTCGAAGCCTCGCCTCGGCGGCCTTCCGGGCTGCTCAGGAAAGGGCACACCATAGTGGCGTAGATCATGCACGTACGGTGGCCAGGAGCCTCAGCCGTAGGGGCGTTGTTGAGGAACTCCTTACCGAGACTGAGGACGGCATCGATCATTTCCGCTTCGTCCCCATCGACGACCCGCCACACC